>DASVXQ010000457.1:0-23385 GCA_036392615.1 Actinomycetes bacterium
AAGTACGCCAAGGACCGTGGCGTCGACCTCGAGGGACTCCAGGGCACCGGCAAGGACGGCCGCATCACCCACCAGGACGTCGACCGCGCGCTCAGCCCCGCCGGGGCGGAGGCGCCGGCGGCCGCCGAGCCGGGCGTGCCGCGGGTGGCGGGGGAGCGGGGCGAGCGGACCATCGCGGTCACCGGCACGCGCAAGCAGATCGCCGCGGCGATGGTGGCGTCGAAGTTCTCGATCCCGCACGTCACCGAGTTCCTGACGGTCGACGCCACCAACCTGATGGCGCTGCGCGCCCGGCTGAAGGCGTTGCCGGCCGCCGCCGACGTGCGGCTGACGCCGCTGGCGATCGTCGCCAGGGCGGTCTGCGCCGCGGTGCGCCAGTTCCCGATGATGAACTCGGCGTGGGACGAGCAGGGCAGCCAGATCGTGGTCAAGGACTACGTCCACCTCGGCATCGCCACCGACACCGAGACCGGCCTGCTGGTGCCCAACGTCAAGGACGCGGACCTGCTCGGCATCCTCGACCTGGCGCGCGAGATCAGCCGGGTCACCGAGCTGGCACGCGAGCGCAGGGCCGGCGTGGCCGACCTCACCGGCGGGACGATCACCATCACCAACGTGGGCGGCTTCGGGGTCGAGACCGGCACCCCGATCATCAACAAGCCGGAGTGCGCCATCGTCGCCACCGGCCTGATCGCCGAGCGCCCCTGGGTGGTCGACGGCCAGCTGGCCGTCCGCCAGGTGATGACCACCTCGGTGTCCTTCGACCACCGGATCGTCGACGGCGCCTACGCCGCCCGCTTCCTGGCGACCCTGCGTGACCTGCTGGAGGACCCGGTCCTGCTGGTGGCGTGACCGCTTCGCGTCAACCGGCCTCGATGGGATAACCAAGCAGAACGCCCTCTGTTTGCCGAACCCAGCTCCGGCTACCCTCTCAAATGAGAACGCCGGTTGCGTACCCGGCGCGCGCCGTCCCGGCCTCCCGCCACCGCAGGTGGTCCGGGCGCGACGCCGATACGCGCCCAGCGCTCTGGCGGGAAGGGGGTGGGATGGGCGCTCGGCTGCGTGCGCTGTTGCTGTTCCTCTGCCTCATGGCTGCGATAGGCGGCCTGTCCTTCCTGTTGATCACCGGCAGCGGCTCGGTCGGGACCACCGCCAAGCCGGCGATCGCGGTCGCCGGGACCGAGTCGGACCTCTCGCTGTTCAAGGGCGAGGTGCTGGTCTGGGCGAACGGTGGCTTCTCCGACGCGGAGGTCAGCCGGGTGCTCGGCTCGGTCAGGGTGGCGGAGATCTCGGCGGTGCGCACCGGGCTGCTGCCGGTGGCCGGCCGGAGCGCCGACGACCCGGTGATCCCGGTGGAGACGATGGCGGTCGACCCGCGCGCCTACGCCTCGGCGGTCGGTCGGCCCGGGGTACGGCTCGGTGCCATGCTGGACAACGGCGTGGTGCTGTCGAGCTCCGGTGCCAAGCTCCGCGGGCTGCGCGCCGGCGACCAACTCGAGCTCAGCGGCGGCCGCACGCTGCGGGTCCGCGGGGTGGTGGACGACCGGATGCTGGCCGGCTACGAGGCCGCCGTCAGCGCCGAGCGCGGCAAGCCGCTCGGCGTCGGCCGGGTCGGCTACCTGCTGGTGAGCCCGCGCGGGCCGCTGGACGCGCTGCGCACCTCGCTGGGCCGGCTGCTGCGCGGCAGGCAGCTCGCCTACCTGCTCCCCGGCGACCGCCCCTGGTTCCGCGGCGGCGACGGGACCCTGCCGCTGGCGCAGCTGAAGCTACGCCTCGGCGAGTTCGCCGTGCCCCGCCTGCACGACCCCGCCCCGGACCCGGCCTGGCAGGCGGCCAACCTGGCCGGCCGGAGCGTCCCACTGCTCGGCGACGTCCGCTGCCACCGGCTGATCCTCGACGACCTGGCCGCGGCCATGGCGGAGGTCGCGCGGCAGGACCTCGCCGGGCTGGTCTCGCCGTCCGCCTTCCACGGCGCCGGCGGGTGCCTCGAGGCGAAGGTGCAACCGGGCGGCGCCTCCCTGTCCAGCGGCGACTGGGGGATCGGCTTCGACCTGTCGGACGGTGGGAAGCAGGACCCCAGGCGGCTGCGGCGGCTGGCGGCGGTGATGGCGCGCCACGGGTTCACCTGGGGCGGCCACTGGCTGCGGCCACGGCCGGGCCACTTCGAGTGGGTGGGTCAGGCCCAGGGCGGGTAGCCTCGCCCAGTACCTCACCACGCCCTGGGAGCCAGTGATGTTCGGTTTCGGCGCCGCCGCCTCCACCGCGGAAGACCACCAGCAGGCCCTCGACGACGTCGTGCCGGCGGTGCTCGCGCAGGTCGGCGAGCGGCCCGACCTGGTCGTCTGCTTCTTCTCCATGGAGCACGCCGAGGCGGCCGCCGGGATCGCCCTGAGCCTGTCGGAGCGCACCGGCACCGCCACCATCATCGGCTGCACCGCCGGCGGGGTGATCGGCGGGAAGCGGGAGATCGAGGACACCCCGGCCCTGTCGGTCTGGGCCGCGCGGCTCCCCGGAGTGGACCTGGCGCCCTTCGCGCTCGACGTGGTCTCGTTGCCGGAGGGCTACGGCGTCACCGGCTGGCCCGACCTCGACCCGCGGGCGCGCACCGACGTGGTGCTGCTGCCCGACCCGTTCAGCTTCCCGGCGGAGAGCTTCATCCGCAAGCTCGACGAGGACCAGCCCGGCGTGCGGGTGATCGGCGGGATGGTGTCCGGCGCCAACCAGCCAGGCCTGCACCGGCTGATCGTCGGCACCGAGGCGCTGGACTCCGGCGCGATCGGGGTGGCGATCAGCGGCCCGGTGGAGGTGCGCACGGTGGTGAGCCAGGGCTGCCGGCCGGTGGGCGCGCCCTTCACGGTGACCCGCGCGGAGGGCAACCTGGTGCACGAGCTCGGCGGCCAGCCGGCGCTGGAGCGCCTGCGGGAGCTGATCATCGAGGCGAGCCCCGCCGACCAGGCCCTGCTGATGCAGGGCGTCCAGGTCGGCCGGGTGATCGACGAGCACAAGGCGAGCTTCGACCGGGGCGACTTCCTGATCCGCTCGCTCATCGGCGTGGACGAGGAGAGCGGCGCGTTGGCGGTCGGCGAGCAGGTGGAGGTCGGCCAGACGCTCCAGTTCCACGTCAGGGACGCGGCCGCGGCCAGCGAGGAGCTCGACCTGCTGCTGGCGCCGGTGCGTGGCTGGGACCCGCAGGGGGCGCTGCTGTTCTCCTGCAACGGCAGGGGTCGGCGCTTCTTCAACCAGCCGGACCACGACGCCGGGCGGGTGGCCGCCGCCACCGGCGACGCGCCCATGGCGGGCTTCTTCGCCCAGGGCGAGCTGGGACCGGTGGGCGGCCGCAACTTCCTGCACGGCTTCACCGCCAGCATGGCGCTGTTCCGGCGCCGCACCGAGCCGATGCCGGCGCTGGACCGCGCCGCCGAGCCGGCCCGCGAGCCCGAGCCGGAGCCCCCGGACCCCGCCTTGCCGCCCGACCTCGCCGAGCCGGAGGCCCCGACGCCGACCTGAGCCCGCCGGTCAGCTCGTGCCGGCGCGTGCGGGCTCGTGCTCGGCCTGCTCGCTCGCCTCCGGTTCGAGCACCGAGTACGGCGTCCGGAAGCCGTCGCGCAGGCGCAGGGCCAGCTTGCGGTGATGGCGGACGATCAGGACCAGCCCGAAGGCCAGGTACATCGCGGACAGGCTGATCAGCTCGATGCCGTGGGCCGATTCGGGGATCAGCGCGCGCAGCGGGAACTGCGCGGCGAACAGCACGAACAGCGCCAAGGCCTCGCGCACCGAGATGCCGAGGTCCGACAGGATCGCCAGCGCGAACACCGTCTGCGCGGCGGTCAGCAGGATCTCCTCGCGCTGCGCCGGGGCGATCGGCAGGCCGTGGAAGCTGCCGGAGCTGATCGCGAACACCAGCGGCAGGGTGCCGACCAGCAGGGTCCACTGGTTCACCTTGGAGGAGACCAGCGCGGTGAGCGCGTCGCTGGTCTTGAGCTGCCAGGCGTACAGGCCGGCGACCAGCAGCTCCGGCGCCTCGGACGCGATCGGGGCGACCCACTGCACCAGGAAGAACTCGCTCACGCCGAGCTCGCGGCCGGTGCTCACCAGCGATTCGGCGAAGTGCTCCGCGACCAGCAGGATCACCGCCGCGGCGAAGAGGAACAGCGCCGCCACGGTGAGGCGCCGGGCGCGGCGCGACAGCGCGCCGATCGCGGCCGACGGGCCCAGCAGGTCGGGCTCGGAGGCCGGCGCCTTGGAGATCCGCAAGGTGTAGGCCACGAAGATCGCCACCAGGATGACCGCGTCGACCAGGGTGATGGTCCGCTTCAGCGGCAGCGTCAGGCAGTAGGCGGCGGCCAGTGCCAGGTAGGAGAACTCGACCGCCTTGGAGCGGGGGAGCCGGATGCCGTAGCGCCGCGTCTCACCGCCGGAGGTGGCCACCAGCGTGCCGCGGTGGTGCCGGCGGGAGCTGCGCATCCGCCGCCAGGCGATCAGCACCACCAGCGCCCAGCCGACGCCGATCAACAGCCGGTTCGCGCCGGTCATGTTGGCCAGCACCAGCGAGCAGTTGGACTCTCCGCCGCCCGGGCCGACGCAGCTGGCGCCGTAGCGCTCCACGTCATTGCCGCCCTTCCAGGCGAACACGAAGCCCACGGCGTACTCGGGCAGCACCGCGATGAGCGCCAGCACGCCGATCGCCAGGCTCGCGGAGACGTCCAGCTGGGCGGCCTCGGCGGCCCACGCCAGCGCGAAGGCCGCGCCGATCACCGCCGACCCGAAGAGCACCGCCTGGAGCCAGGGGGCCAGCTCCGGGACGCCGGCGTGCAGCAGCTCACCGGCGCCGAGCAGGGCGCCGGGAACGGCGATGGCGAGCGCGAGGACGAGCGGGAGCCAGCCGCCTGGCCGGGTTCGGGTGGGGGGTGGCGGCGCTTCGGACAACCGGACCTCCTTCGGCTCGCGCGGGTGTTCGCGCAGGCGAACACTGCTCGGTCCGAAGGTCTCGTCCGCCCGGCCGCCGGCCGGGTGAGGCGCCGGGCGGGTGATCGGCACCCGCCGTCCTGACGGCGTTCTCGCGAAGCGCGTCCGCTTCGAGGGCTACTCCCCTTCGTTGGCCCATGCTACCGCGAAGCGGGCCCATCGCCTATCGAACACGGCGGAACGCGCCGTGCGCGGCGCGGCAGGACTGGTCGCGCACGGCGCGTTCAACGCTCTGACCAGGTGGGTTATGCGGGAATGGCCTCGTCTGGCCGGATGTCTGGCTGTACCGGCCGGATGGGAAGCACCGGTTGTTGTGTCGCGTCCACCGGACGCGCTCCACAGATATCGCAAACGCCTCGACGGACGCTGCCCGCGCTCAGGCAGGACGGGCAGTCCGCAACCTCCACGGCGGCGAGGCGACGTCCGAGAGCAGCAGCGCTCTGGTCCATCGTGACCTCCTGCGATGACAGCCAGGGGCTCCCTGGAAACCGCGACAGGGACCCCCGGGGCCTGTCGGTGCCGGAGGTGTCTGCCCCTTCCTACCCTCGGGTCAGGCGGCTGCATCCTCCGGGGCCCGCGCGGCGGCGGGCGTCTACTGTAATCGACGTAGGGTGAAAGCGCGAATAACGATGCGGCAACGCCACGTAAGCTTTGGGTAAGGGCTTGGTGAGGGCATGGTGCATCCTGCGTAGTCCGTCGGCGGCGCCAGCGTCCCCCTCTGGTAGCCTGCCCGGGTCATCCGGCAGCCGTCCGCTGCCCCGCCGTCCGCAGGGAGCTATCCGTGGCCGACATCGACGCCTTCGTGAAGGGCGCGTCCGACGCCCTCGTCGCCGAGCTTGCGGAGTGGTGCGCGATCCCCTCCATCTCCACCGATCCCGCCTACGGGCACCAGGTGCGCCGCTCGGCGGAGCATCTGGCGGGGCTGATGGAGACGGCCGGGCTGCACGCCGAGATCCTCTCGGTCGAAGGCGGCCAGCCGGCGGTCTACGCGGAGTGGCTCGGCGCCGGCGCTGGCGCGCCGACGGTCACCGTCTACGGCCACCACGACGTCCAGCCGGTCGACCCGCTGGACCTGTGGACCACCCCGCCGTTCGAGCCAACCGTGCGGGACGGCTGCCTGTACGCCCGCGGCGCCTCCGACGACAAGGGGCAGATCCACTTCCAGCTCGCCGCCGTGCGGCACCTGCTGGCGGCCGACGGCGGCCTGCCGGTCAACCTCAAGTTCTTCGTCGAGGGCGAAGAGGAGGCCGGCTCGCCCGGGATCGACGCCTTCCTTGCCGAGCACGGCGACCGCCTGGCCTGCGACCTGATCTTCGTCTCCGACACCGGCATGTACGCGGCCGACGTGCCGACCCTGGTGACCGCCATGCGCGGCATGGCGTACTTCCAGGTCGACCTGCGGACCGCCGCCGGTGACCTGCACTCCGGCGAGTTCGGCGGCACCGTGCCGAACGCCGTGGAGGCGCTGGCGCGGCTGCTGTCCGGGCTCAAGGACTCCGACGGCCGCATCGCCGTGCCGGGCTGGTACGACGACGTGCTGGAGCTGAGCGAGGAGGAGCGCGCCCAGTTCGCCGCCCTGCCGTTCGACGAGGAGGGCTTCGAGCGCACCGCCGGCGTGTCGGCGCTGCCGGGGGAGCGCGGCTGGTCGCCGCTGGAGCGCATCGGCGGCCGGCCCAGCGCGGACGTCTGTGGGCTGTGGGGCGGCTACACCGGCATCGGCTCCAAGACGGTGATCCCCGCCGAGGCGCACGCCAAGGTGTCGTTCCGGCTGGTCTCCGACCAGGACCCGGCCAAGCTGCGGCCGCTGTTCGAGCGCTGGGTCGCCGACAACGCACCCCTGGGCGCCGAGGTGGCGGTGCGGTGGCAGCACGGCGTCAAGCCGTGCCGCACGCCACTGGACCACCCCGGCAACCAGGCCGCCAGCCGCGCGGTGGCCCGCGCCTGGGGGATCGAGCCGCTGTTCACCAGGGAGGGCGGCTCCGGCCCGGAGCGCGCGCTGAGCGACGCGCTGGACGCCGTCTGCGTGTACCTCGGCGTGATGCTGCCGGAGGACCACATCCACGCCCCCAACGAACGGCTGCACCTGGGCAACTATTTCAACGGCGTCCGCGCCGCCGCCTACGCCTACGAGGAGTTCACCCGCCCCGAGGTGGCCGCCGCGCTGCTGGCGGGGCGGCGGTAGAGCACCGGCCATGTATCCCACCTTGAGGGGATCGCGTGGCCCGTGGGGCGGCGCGCAAGCCTTGAAGCTGGACGGGTGGTCAAACCCTGCATGCGGCGCCGATCCACGACCGGCACGCTAGCCGAGCCGCTGTCGCTCGGCCCGCGGTCGCGGCCCCGGCAGGCGGGCGCGCTCCAGCCGGCGGCGCGGCTCGCCGCGGCCCCAGTTGCCCCTCATGCAGGTGAGCAGCGCGTAGAACTGGATCGGCAGCAGCAGGGCGGCCACCACGCCGGCGCGGAAGTAGCGCAGGCTGCCCGCCTGGCCGGCGGCGAAGCTGCCGTAGCTGGCCACCAGCATGAGCACCAGCGCCAGGTCCCTGGCGCCGGCGCGCCAGCCGGTCAGCAGCCCGTCGGCCGCGCTCAGCAGCAGCGTGGCGGTCAGCAGCAGCGGCGGGATCGCCCGCGCGGCCACGTCGAAGGCGAGGTACCAGTGGCGGTCGCGGACCGCGGAGCGGATCCAGCCGAGCTCGCGGTAGAAGCTGCGCCACCAGCGCACCTGCTGCCCCAGGAAGTGCCGCACGGTGGCGGGCACCTGGGTGTGGGCGACCGCGTCCGGCTGGTACAGCGCCGACCAGCCCGCGGCCAGCAGCAGGGTGGTCAGGTGCAGGTCGTCGCCGGAGATGCAGCGGATGCCGAAGACGCGCTGCCCGAGGTACTCCCGCCAGCAGCGATCGAGGGCCGTGCGGCGGTAGAGGCTGAACGGCCCGGCGCAGCACAGCACCGAGCGGAAGCGCGCCTGCGCGGCGCGCTCCTGCTCGAACAGCAGCCAGTAGAGCTGCTCGATCATGGCGGTCAGCCGGTTGCTGCCCGCGTTGTGCACGCCGATCCTGCCGACCACCGCGCCCACCCGCGGGTCGGCGAACGCCGCCACCATCGCGCTGACCCCTCCGGGCTCAACGGTCGTGTCGGAGTCGACCAGCAGCACCATGTCCCCGTGGCTCTGCCGCCGGGCGGCGTCCTGCGCCAGGCGCTTGCCGCCGTGCTCGCCGAGCTCGATCACGGTCCACCGGGGATTGCGGTGCGGCTCCGCCGCCAGCCGCCGGAAGCGCTGGTAGACCGGCCGGAGCTGCTCGCAGTTGGTGGAGCCGTCGTCGATCAGGAAGATCCGCAGGCGGCCCGGGTAGTCCTGGGCGTCGAGCGAGTCGCAGCACGCCGCCAGCAGCGCCGGGTCCTCGTTGTAGCAGGGCACCCAGACGTCGACCGCCGGGGCGGGGGGCGGCCCCTGGCGTGGCGCCGGCCGCCGCGTGCCGCGGTGCTGGGTGGCGTAGCGGTGCTGGAGCAGCGAGTGGGTCAGCAGGATCTGGATGTAGAGGAAGAACGCGATTCGCAGGCCGGCGACCAGGAACAGCCGAGTCAAACGGACGCCTCTCTGTCGGTCCCTTCGCGTCGCGCGGGCGGAAGGCCTCAGGGTCGGGAGGCGGCTGCCGCGGAACGGTCCCGGACGGGTGCAGGGCCGCATCGCGCTCGGCGGCGTCAAGAGGCATGATAAGAACTCACGGAATGTGCCGGTAGTCCCAAACTGGTTTGCTTGATGACGACCTGCGTTCGTTGGGGGGTCCCCGCATGGCCGACCGGGTGGTGACCTGTGCGTCCTGCGGTGAGGCGAACCGGGAGCGGGCGCGCTTCTGCGACCACTGCGGCAACGAGCTGCGCCAGACCGAGCGCCTGCCCAGCGGCAACCGCACGGTCACGCTGCTGGACGTCGACCTGGTCGGCTCCACCCGGCTGAGCGAGCGCCTCAGCCCGGAGGCGTTCGCCAAGGTCATCAAGGCCTACCTCGACGTGGTGGACCGCGCGGTCCGCAGCCACGGCGGCACGGTCGAGACCCACGCCGGCGACGGCGTCTTCGCGGTCTTCGGCCGGCCGGAGCCGGCGGTGGACGACGCGCTGCGGGCGGTGCGGGCCGCCCTGGCGATCCGCGCCGCCATGCCGGAGCTGAACCGGCAGGTCGCCGAGTGGGGCGCCGAGCTGCAGATCCGCACCGCCGTCAACACCGGGGAGATCTCGCTGGCGGCGCTGGCCAGCGGCGAGGAGGTGCTGCTGGCCGACCCGGCCAACGTCTGCGCCAAGCTCAACGCCCAGGCGCGCGTCGACCAGATCCTGATCGGCGAGGCGACCTGGCACCTGGTGCGCGACGAGGTCGAGGTGCACAGGGCCGACCCGCTGACCCTGCGGATCAGCGGCCGCGAGGCGCCGGTGCGGGCCTGGCGGGTGCTGGGGCTCCAGCCGGAGGGCTCGCGGCCGCCCAGCGAGACCAGGATGATCGGCCGCGAGCGCTACATGGCGCAGCTCGGCCTCTACTACGACCGCGTGGTCGACGACCACTGCTGCGTGCTGGTGACCGTGCTGGGCCCCGCCGGCATCGGCAAGTCGCGCCTGGTCAACGAGTTCCTGGCCACCATCCCGGAGGGGGAGTGCTTCATCCTCCAGGGCCGCTGCCTGCCCTACGGCGACGCGATCGCGTCGCGCCCGATCGAGCAGATGCTGCGCTCCGCCGCCGGCATCGTCCCGGGCGACGACCTCCAGGAGACCGAGCGCAAGCTGCTGGCGCAGATCACCGACCCGGACGAGCCGCCGGACCGCGCCCGGCAGGCGGCCAACCAGCGGATCACCGCGCTGGTGGCGCGGATCCTGCACGCCCCGGCCGACATCGCCGGCGACCCGGCCGACCGGCTGTTCGCGTTGCACCAGTTCTTCGAGCGCATGGCCGAGCTGAAGCCGCTGATCCTGGTGATCGACGGGCTGCACGAGGCGCAGGCGCCGCTGGTGGAGTTCATCGAGCGGCTGGCGGGCGCGCTGGACGACGCGGCCGTGCTGCTGATCTGCATGGCCCGCTCGGAGTTCTTCGAGCGGCCGGCGATCTCGGGCATGAAGCACGTGGACGCCGGCTCGATGTTGCTCAAGCCGCTGGACGAGGACGACGCCGAGCAGGTGATCCTCCAGGTGCTCGACCCCGAGCCGCCCAGGGAGGTGGTCACCGCGATCGCGCGGGCCGCCGGCGGCAACCCGCTGTACCTGCGCCACCTGGTCTCGATGCTGATCGAGCAGGGGCGGCTCAAGCGCGAGGACGGCGTCTGGCGGGTGTTCGACGACCTCTCGGAGCTGCGCACGCCGCCGCAGATCGACGCGGTGCTGTCGGCCCGGCTCGGCCGGCTCGACGACCCCGAGAAGCTGGTGATCGAGCGGGCCGCCCTGGTCGGCGAGCGCTTCAGCGAGGCCGACGTGGTCGCCCTGCTGACCCCGGAGCTGTCGCCCGAGCGGGCCCAGCGGGCGCTGCGCGAGCTGGTCGACCGGGACCTGCTGATGCGCGAGCCGGTGGTGCTGGTCACCATCGACCGCGACGTCGACGGCTATGCCTTCAGCCACATGCTGATCCAGGACAGCGCCTACCGGCGCATGGACCGGGAGACCCGCTCGGAGCTGCACGCCCGCTACGCCAGGTGGCTGCTGGAGCAGGCCAGGCAGCAGGCCGAGGAGCTGGGCGAGCACCCGCACCTCGACTCCGCCCGGCTCGCCGAGCAGGTCGGCTACCACTTCGCCAGCGCCTACGACGAGCTGCTGGCGCTGCGCAAGCAGGAGGACGCCGCCACGCTGGACCTCAAGCGCCAGGCCGGCGAGTACCTGGCGCGCGCCGGCCACCTCCACGCGGTCGAGGCGGCGCTGCTGCGGGTCGGCGAGAAGCCGCTGCGCCGCGCGCTGGCGATGCTGCCGCCCGACCACCCGCAGCGGCTCACCGCCTGGCTGGACCTGGCCGACATCCTGCGCGACCACGACCCGGCCGCGGCCGAGCGGGAGTACGCCCAGCTGATCCGGGCGGCCGAGGCCGCCGGGGACCGGCGCATCCTGCAGCACGCCCGGCTGGGGCAGATCGAGGTGCAGTGGGTCCAGCACCCGCTGGAGGGCGCGCGGGAGCTGCGCGAGCGGCTCGACGACGCCATCCGCGAGTTCGAGTGGCAGCAGGAGACCGCCGGGCTGGCCAACGCCTACCGCCTGCGGGCCAACGTGGACTACACCCGCGGGCTGTCCGAGGGCGCGCTCCAGGACGTGCGCCACGCGCTCACGCTGGCGGAGCGCAGCGGCGACGAGCGGCTCACCGCCAAGATCACCCAGCTCTACCTCGTGATCCTGTTCTGGGGGCCGACGCCGCTGGCGGAGGTGAAGCCGAGGATCGACGAGCGTATCGAGTGGGCGCGGCGGCGCGAGCTCCAGGGCCTGGAGGCGTTCGCGTTCACCCTGCTGGCGAGGATCTCGGTCCTCCAGGGCGAGGTGGACCGGGCCAAGGCCTACCTGGAGCGCTCCAAGACGATCGCGCGGCTGCTCCCCGGCCGCCACAGCCAGATCCGGCGCGACGCGCCCGCGGTCGAGCTGCTGACCCGCGCGGCGGTGACGCTGTCGGAGGCGCTGGTGGAGATCGGCGCCGGCGACCTGCCCGCGGCCGAGCACGTGCTGACCGACAGCTCGCACGCGCTGGAGCGCGAGGGCAAGAACGTGCCGCGGGCCAACGTCGCCGCGCTGCTGGCCCGGGTGCTGCTGCTCCAGGAGGACCGCGACCAGGAGGCGGCCCAGCGCATCGAGGAGTGCCGCCGGATCGCCCTGGAGGACCAGATCGACGCGCAGATCAAGTGGCGCTCGCTGCGGGCGCTGACCATGGCGCGGGACGGCCAGTTCGAGGCCGCGGAGCGGCTGGCCAACGAGGCGGCCGCGCTGGCGGAGCGCACCGAGCAGCCCGCCGCCACGGCGGAGGCGCTGGCGGACCGGGCGGAGGTGCTGTTGCTGGCCGGCAGGACCGAGCCGGCGGCGCGCTCGGCGGCCCGGGCGGCCGAGCTCTACGAGGCCAAGGGCTGGACGGTCGCGGCGGCCGAGGCGCGCGAGCTGCTGCGGCGCATCGAGGCGTCGGCGCCGGCCTGAACGCCGCCGCCCGGCCCGGGGTCGCCAGAGTGTCGCGCAGACGACAGCTCGAACGTCGTGGGGACGACTGAGCCGCGCCCTTGCGGGGGAAGACCGTAGGGCAACGTGCCCGCGGACGAAGGTGGTGCGCCGTGCAGACCACACGCCGCCCGGCCGGCAGCGCGCAGGATGGCCCCACGCGCCACCGCCTGCCGGTCCTGTTCCTGCTCTGCTCCCCGCTGCTGATCGCCGAGGCGGTGGTGCTCTCCAGCCGTAACCCGTCCAGCCTGCTGCTGCCGGTGGGCGTCTTCGCGGCCGCCAACGCCCTGCTGCTGTCCCCGGCGCTGTGGCGCCGCCGGCTCAGGTGGTCCAGCTGGACAGCGACAGCCCGCCATCGACACGCAGGTTCTGCCCGGTGACGTAGCCCGTCCAGGTGTTGCTGAGCAGCAGCATCGCGGCCTTGGCGACGTCGTCGGGGTAGCCGGGCTCGCGCATCGGGATGAAGCGCAGCATGTGCTCGTGCTTGGCGCGCTGCTCGGGCGTGTTGGGGTCCGGCGCGGTGCGGATCCAGCCGGGCGAGATGGCGTTCACCCGGATCCGGTTGGGCGCGAGCTCGTGCGCCATCACCCTGGCGAGCTGGCTGACTCCGGCCTTGCTGACGTCGTAGGACGGCTTGCCGCTGGGGAAGGTGTCGTGCAGCGACGAGATGAACACGATCGAGCCGCCGCGCGCGGCCAGCGCCGGGTCGCGCGCCTGCGCCTCGATCAGCACCTCGACCAGCCGGCGGGTGAAGCGCCACGGCCCCAGCAGGTTCGACTGGAACACCGACGCGACCAGGTCGTCGCTGGTGCCGGTGAAGCCGCCCGGGACCGAGACGCCGACGTTGTCGACGATCAGCTCGACCGGCTTGCCGTCGGCGACCAGCTCGTCGGCCAGCAGGCTCACCTCGTCCCTGGCGAGGTCGTCGGCGATGATCTTGCAAGAGAGATCGCGCTCGTACTCGGCTCTGAGGGTCTCCTTGTCCTTGTCGATGGCGACGACCTCGGCGCCGGCCATCAGCAGGCGCCGGGCGATCGCCAGGCCGATCCCTCTTGCGGCGCCGGTGACGACGGCGCGCCGGTCGTGCAGGTCAGCGAACATCGCGGCGGTCTGACCCGCGTCATCGCGAGTCGGCATGTGGTCACTCCTGAGCGGTGGATCCGGACGGTGGCGGTCTGGACCGGTTGCTCGTGGGCCGGCCAGCCGTGGCTGCTGCGTCGCAGCGCGTCGCTTCCTGGGTGTTGGATCGGCGCGATGACTCGCGGATGCAACACCGAATGGGGTGGATTTGTCTGTCAGTCTGGTGACACCGACGCGCCGGCCTCAGGCGTCGGCCCGGCGCCGGAGGCGGTCCAGCTCGAGGATCTCGATCTTGCCCTCGGAGACCCGGATGAGGCCGCGTCGCTCCAGCGAGCGCAATGCGAGGTTCACCGTCTGGCGCACGCCGCCGACCATGTGCGCCAGCTCGGTCTGGGTGAAGGCGCGCTGATCCAGCACGGTGCCGCCGGAGGTCCCCGGGGCCTCGGCCAGCTCCAGCAGCTTGCGCGCCACCCGGCCCTGGAGGTCGAGGAAGACCAGGTCGGTGGTCTGCCGGTTGGCGCGGCGCACCAGCTCGCCGAGCGAGCGCAGCAGCGCGTCCACCACGCCGCTGTCGGAGCGCAGCAGCTCGATCACCTTGGTGCGGGCGATGCCGAGCAGCAGACTCGGCTCGATCGCCTCCGCCGAGGCGGAGCGCGGGCCGCCGTCCAGCAGCGCGACCTCGCCGAACACCGCCGGGGGCCGGTGCCTGGCGAGCTCCACCACCTCGCCGTGCCGGGAGCGGACCACCAGCTTGACCGCGCCCTCCGCCAGCACGAACATCCGGTCGCCCGGCTCGTCCTGCACGAAGATGGTCTGCCCCTTGGCGAAGGCCGTCTGGGTGGCCATGGCGGCCAGCTCCCGCCGGGACCGCTCGTCCAGCGGCCGGAACAGCTCGGTCCTGCCGAGCAACTCGGTGACCTGATCGGTGTCCATTGCCTCCGTCCCAGACTCGGGACCCATTCCGGCGAACCCGGCGAACGAATCCTACGACTGGCCGGGCGGTCCCGTTTCAGGCCGGGTCACCAGCCGGCGCGGCGGCGCAGCTCGGCCGGGTCGAGCAGCTCGATGGACCAGCCGACCAGCCGGATGAAGCCGCGTCGCTCCAGCGAGCGCAGCGCGATGTTCACGCTCTGGCGGGAGCCGCCGACCATGTTGGCCAGCTCGGTCTGGGTGACCCGGCGGGTCCGCGGCCGTGGGCCCTTGGGGCCGTCGCCGGGCGTCTCCGCCAGCTCCAGCAGGCGCCGCGCCAGCCTGCCGGGGAGGTCGAGGAAGACCAGCTCGGTGGCCTGCTGGTCGGCGCGCCGGATCAGCCCGCCGAGCGCCTCGAGCACCCGGTCGACCACCTGGGGGTCCGAGCGCAGCAGGTGGATCAGCTCGTCCCGGGTGACCACCACCAGGGTGGCGCGCTCCACCGCCTCGGCGGTCGCCGAGCGGGTGCCGCCGTCCAGCAGGGCGACCTCGCCGAAGGTCGCCGGGCGCCAGTGGCGCACCAGCTCGACGACCTCCCCCTGGGCGGAGCGGACCACCAGCTTGACCGCGCCCTCGGCGATCACGAACATGCGGTCGCCCGGCTCGTCCTGGACGAAGATGGTCTGCCCCTTCTCGACCACCCGCACGAGCGTGCGGGCGGCCACCTCCTCCAGGGTCGCCGGGTCCAGCACGCCGAACAGGTCCGTCTCGGCCAGCAGCTCGGCGATCTGCTTGGGCGTCACCAGCGGTCCAGTCGCATGGAGGCAGCGTAATCCATGCCCTCCACGTACCCAAGAGCAATCGGGAGGATCGGGGACGGGTGGGGCGGATCAGGCGGGCGGGTCGCGGCGTTCGGGAGGCTGGGGGTCGAGCTGGCGGCGGCCGAGCGGGAACGGCGGTGGCGGCGGGGCGTCGCCCCGTCGCGTAGCGCTCTCCAGCAGGCGGCGGTTGCCCAGCTCCGACCGCCTGACCAGGCGGATCTGCCGCTGGCCGAGCAGCACGATGATGGCGAACAGCAGCACGCCGACGCCCAGCCCGGCGAGCAGGGCGACGGGGTGGACGCCGCTGCCGATGGTGGCCGGCAGGGCCACCAGCAGCAGCCACGCCACGGTGGTCCCGACGCTGACCATCAGCGCGCTGGGCACCGTCCTGGCGCGCAGGCGGCGCTCGGCTGAACGCGCCAGCAGCACCGCCGCCCTGGCCTCGGTGGGGTCCCTGAGGGTCTCCCCGCCGGCGACCGCCCGGGCGACCCGGCGCCTGGCCTCCTGGTCGAGCCGTGCATTGCTCATGCAAGCATCATGCCGTCGCCCGCCGAGCGTGGCCAGCGGATTGTCGGGGGCGCTCAGCCCTCGGCGCGGCCCGCGGCGACGAAGGTGGTGAAGTTGAACTTCAGGTCCTGGATGCGCCGCTCCAGCACGCGCAGCCCGAACAGCTCGGCGCAGCGTTCCGCGGCGATCACCGCGGTGCTCGGCGGCAGCTCGCCGGCGCCCAGCATGCGCGCCGCCTCGGCGGTGTCCGCCTCCTCGGTCACCAGCGTGGTGGGGAAGTTGTGCCGCAGCCACATGCGGCACTGGCGGATCGCCTGCTGGTGGGAGGCGATGCGGTCGATCCGCTGGCGGCCCTCCAGCGACGGGTGCACCAGCAGGGTGTGGTTGACGTCGATCTCGAACAGGTCGACCACCCGAAAGCGGTGCGCGGCCATGGCGTAGACGCTCTCGTAGACCACCCCGCCGTTGGAGTTCTCCAGCGCGAAGATGCCGTAGTCGATGCGGCCGTGCTCGACCGCCGACAGCACGCCCTCGGTGCTGACCAGCTCGACGATCTCGACCTCGCCGAGCTGGTTGTCGCGGGCGTACTCCAGCGCCGCCTCCTCGGAGAACGACCCGCGGATGCCCATCACGCCGATCCTGCACAGCTCACCCACGGCCGCGCACCTCCGCGGCGAAGCGGATCAGCGCGTCGGCCAGCTCGGCCGGGTGTTGCAACGGGATGTCGTGCATGGAGTCCTCGAACCAGGTCACACGGGCGTCGGGCCGGAGGCGTTGCGCCCGCTCGACCGCCGCCCGCTTGTCGGAGCCGCGCTGCCCGCCGGCGGGGCACAGCAGCACGGGGCAGGTCACCTCGGGCAGGAGCCGGGACACAGGCTGGTCGTACAGGGCATCCACCACCTGCATGTGGTTGTCGAAGTGGAAGCGCGCGCGGGCGATCCCGTCGCCGTCGACCTCGACGCCGGCGCGGAGGAACTCGCGCACCCACGGCTCCGCCTGGTCGACGCCCGGCGGCAGCCAGCGCCTGGCGCCGTCCAGCCAGGCCGACAGCGGCACGGCGAAGCGGGGCGGCTCCATCCGCTTACGGGCGGCGGCGCGGTCGCTGCCGGCCCAGTCGGCGGCGTCGACGAAGCCGCCGTCGACCAGCGCCAGCCCGGCGACACCTCCGGGATGCCCGGCGGCGTACTGGAGCGCGACGTTGCCGCCCCAGGAGTGCCCGGCCAGCAGTGGCCGCCGGATCCCCAGCGCGCCGAGCGCGTGGCCCAGGTCGCTGGTGACGGTGGCGAAGTCGTAGCCGGAGTCGGGCTGCTCGGACTCGCCATGGCCGCGCTGGTCGAGCGCCACCGGCCGCAGGCCGGCGGCGGCCAGCCTCCGGGCGACCCCGTCCCAGATGCGGGCGTTGGAGCTGAGGCCGTGCAGCAGCACCACCGCAAGCGCGGACGCCTCGCCGCCCCAGTCGCGGGCGTGCAGCGTCACGCCGTCGCCGCGGACGGGTCGGTCGGTCGGCATGGCTGGCAGGGTCGCGTGCATCGGCGCGTCATCCTACCCCGCGCTCACGGCGCGAGGTCGCCCCGGTCCACCAGGGTGAGGCGCCGCGGGCGCCCGTCGCGGAGCTCCAGGCGGAACAGCGAGCCGGTGCGGAAGCGCGGCATGCCGTCCAGCAGCCCCGCGGTGGCCAGGTACGAGGGGATCAGGTCGCCGTGGCCGACCGCCACCACCGCGCGGCCGGGATGCTCCCGCGCGCAGGCGGTGACGAAGCCGGCCAGGTCCGGGGCGTTGTAGCCGAGGCGCTCGTCCGGCCGGACCTCGAGGCCGGCGGCGCGCGCCAGCGGCTCAGCGGTCTCCACGCAGCGCCGCCACGGGCTCGCCGCCACCAGCGCCGGCTTCTCCGGCGCCAGCGCGGCGGCCAGCCGCTCGGCCTGCGCCCACCCCTTGTCGATCAGCGGCCGGTCCCGGTCGGCGCCGTCCCAGTGGTCGCGGTTGGCCGCCTTGGCGTGGCGGACCAGGAAGACCGTCGTGGTGGCTGCCATGCCGGCCACTGTGCCATAGGATCGTGCCGTGGCCGCTCTCGTCGTGGGACCGATGCTCCGCTTCGTGGGGGAGACCCAGGCCACCATCTGGGTCGAGCTGGACGAGCCGGCCCGCGTCGAGGTGCTCGGTCGGGCCGCGAGCACCTTCGAGGTCGCCGGCCACCACTACGCCCTGGTGGTGGTCGAGGGCCTGGAGCCCGGCGCGACCGTGCCGTACCAGGTCGCGCTGGACGGCCGCCCGGTGTGGCCGCCGCCCGGCTCGCCGTTCCCGCCGAGCGTGATCCGCACCCGCCGGCTGGACGGCCGGCGCGTCCGCGTGGCCTTCGGCTCCTGCCGCCTGGCGCGGCCCAACCGGCCGCCCTGGGACCTGCCGGCGTCGCGCGACCACACGCACGCCGGCCTGGACGCGCTGCGGGCGCTGGCGCTGCGGCTGGCGCGTGGCGGCCCGGACGGCCTGCCCGACCTCCTGCTGCTGCTGGGCGACCAGGTCTACGCCGACGCGGTGTCGCCGGAGACGGCGGCGTTCATCCGCGGCCGCCGCGACGTCTCGCGGCCGCCGGGCGACGAGGTGGCCGACTTCGAGGAGTACACCCGGCTGTACCGCGAGGCCTGGACCGAGCCGGCGGTCCGCTGGCTGCTGTCGACCGTGCCCACCGGGACGATCTTTGATGATCACGACGTGCACGACGACTGGAACACCTCGGCCGCCTGGGTCGAGCGCATGGAGTCGCGGCCCTGGTGGGCCGAGCGGCACACCAGCGCGCTGGCGAGCTACTGGGTGTACCAGCACCTCGGCAACCGCTCGCCGGCCGAGCTGGAGGCCGACCGGGACTGGGCGCGCATCCGCTCGGCCGGCGACGCCACCGGCCCGCTGCGCGAGGCGGTGCGGACGCGGCGGCTCGGCGGCTGGCGCTGGAGCTGGCGGCGCGACCTGGGCGGCGTCCGGCTGGTGACCGTCGACTCGCGCTGCGGGCGGGTGCTGGACCCGGGTCGCCGCTCGATGGTGGACGAGCCGACCTGGGACTGGCTGGAGGAGCAGGTGACCGGCGGGGTCGAGCACCTGGTGCTGGCCACCACGCTGCCGTTCGCGCTGCCGCGCGCCGCCCACCACCTGGAGGCGTGGAACGAGGCGGTCTGCGACGGCGCCTGGGGCGATCTCGCGGCCAGGGCGGGGGAGCGGCTGCGACAGGCCATCGACCTGGAGCACTGGGCCGCCTTCCACCGCTCGTTCAACCGGCTCGGCGGGATGCTCGCCGAGGTGGCCGCCGGCCGCCGCGGTCCGGCGCCGTCGTCGGTCACCCTGTTGTCCGGCGACGTGCACTTCGCCTACCTGGCCGAGCTGCACCTGCCCGGGGGCGCGGCCTCGCCGGTCCACCAGGTGGTCTGCTCGCCGTTCCGCAACCCGCTCGACCCGCGGCTGCGGCTGGCCAACCGGCTGGCCTTCACGGCGCCGGTCACCGCCGCGACCGCGGTGCTCGCGCGGCTGGCCGGCACCGCGCCGGACGCGGTCGGCTGGCGGGTGCTGCGCGGCCCGCACTTCGACAACCAGGTCGGCGAGCTGGAGCTGGACGGCCGCGCCGCGCGGGTGCGGATCGAGCGGCCGGTCGCCGGGCCGGACGGGCAGCCGGCGCTGGAGCCCCTGCTGGCCCGCGAGCTGGCGGGGGAGCGGCGGTGACCCGGCTGCGGGTGGCCACCTGGAACGTCCGCACCTGCCGGACGCGCGACCCCGACCCCGACCGTGTCGACCTCGAGCGCACCGCCGCGATGCTGCGCTCGATCGACGCGGACCTGGTCGCCCTCCAGGAGGTCGACCGGCGGCAGGAGCGCAGCGGCGAGGTCGACCAGGCCCGCGCGCTCGGCGAGCTGCTCGGCATGGACTGGTGGTTCTGTCCCGCCCTGCTCGGCCCGGCCACCGACCCGGCCCGCTGGCGGGCGGCCGATCCCGGCAGGGATCCCGGCGGTCCCGCCTACGGCGTGGCCCTGCTGTCGCGGCTGCCGGTCGACTCGGTGGCGGGCGAGGCGCTGCCAAACCCGGAGGGGCGCGGGGAGCCGCGGGTGGCGCTGATCGCGCGGGCGCGGGTGGACGGCCGGCCGCTCAGCCTCGCCGCGACCCACCTGCACTTCGTGCAGCGCGACGGCGTCCGGCAGCTGCGCTGGCTGCAACGCCGGCTGGAGCGGGAGGCTGCGCCGCGCCTGCTGCTCGGCGACCTCAACCTGTGGCTGGCGGCCGTTCGGCTGGTGTCGCGCCGGGGCTGGACGCCGCTGGCGCGCGGGCACACCTTCCCCAACCTCCCGCCCGACAGGGCGGCGAGCTCGGTGCAGATCGACCACGTGCTCGCCAGCGGCGGTGGCCGGCGCCTGCGGCCGCTGGCGAGCCGGGTCGCCGCCGGGCCGATCTCCGACCACCGCGCGCTGGTCGTGGACCTGGAAGCCGGCTGAGCGGCGGAGGCCGCGCCGGCTGGAGCACCGGTCGGTATCCCCGTTGGGGATGATCGCGTGGTTGCCGGGGGCGGCGCGCAAGCCTTGGCCCTGGACGGACGGTCAGGCGCTGCATGCGGCGCCGTCGACAGGACTGGCACGCTACGCCGTGGGGCGGTCGAACCAGCCCTGGAACGTCTGGGCGAAGAACAGGTCGCCGGCGACCTTGAGCTTGCCGGTCATGAACAGCTGCACGCCGTTGGCCTTGCCGGTGATCAGCCGCAGGAAGTCGGGCAGCGCGGCGCGGATCGTCACCCGCGGGCTCTCGACGGTGCCGTGCTCGACCGCGCAGCGGCCGTCGGCGATCCGCATGGCGTAGCTGTGGGTGCCGTCCGGCGCGGAGATCTCGTACTGGACGGTGGCCTCCTGGCCGCCGGCCTTGGAGGGGTTGAAGGCCGAGGACATGCCCTCGAAGACGCCGTCGAGGAACTTGCCGGCGCCGCCCTCCTGGGACGCGATCGCGGCGTTGATCTCGTCGTTGGAGTGCTGGTCCAGCGCGCTGCTGAGCGAGTTGAAGTCCGTCGCGTCGATCTGGCTCATCCATTTCCTCCCAATTCGGGGGCGGACGCGGCATGCAACGCTACCAAGAGTAACCCCTCCATGCGGGGCAGGGTGGTGATTATCGCTCGTGCGGTGGAGGAGGGGGATGGTCCGGCGGTGGCGGGATCGAGCCGAGCGCGGGGACCTCGTCGGGCCACAGCAGCAGCACCTGGCAGGGCGCGTGGTCGACCACGAAGCGGGTGGCCGGGCCGAGGCTGCGCGGCCCCAGTCGCGAGCGGTCGCCGTCGCGCGCGGCCACCAGCAGGTCGGCGCCGGCGGCCTGCTCGACCACCTCGCGCTCGACCCGGCCGCGGCGCAGCACCCGGCGGGCCGGCCGGCCGAGCCGCGCGGCGGAGGCCTCCAGCAGGTCGCGGGCGGCCGCCTCGGACAGCGCGGCGATACGCTCGCCGGGGTCGCGGCCCGGCCGGCCGCGGCCGAGCAGACCGGCCATCGCGCCGCCGGCCGCCTCCGGCAGGTCGCTGGCCACCACGTACAGCAGTGTGACGTCGGCGTCGCGCGGCAGCAGCGCCCGCGCGCCCTCGACGCAGCCTTCCCAGGTCCCCTCCACCAGCCAGACGAGCGCGTTCACCCCGTTGCCTCCTTGGACGCCTCGATCATGATCCCAGCCAGCGCAGCGTGAGCCACAGCCCCACCGTCGCCGCCAGCAGCCCGGCGGGCACGGTGAGCGCGCCGCCACAGCAGCGTCGCCAGCGAGCCGACGTAGGTCAGGTTCGGCCCGATGTTGACGCCCACCAGCGCGCGGTCTGGAACACCACCGGCGTGAGCAGCACCACGGTGGCGTCCAGGCTCAGCACCACCGTGACCGCCGCGCCGACCGCGAACACCAGCGCCAGTAGGCGCACCGGCCGGCCACGCGAGCCGCGCGCCATCCAGTGCCCGGCCGCGTCGAACAGGCCCTCGCGCTCGCACAGCTCGGCCAGCACCAGCACGGCCGCGAGGAAGCCGATGGTCGGGCCGAGCCCGCGCAGCTCCCGCAGGGCCGCGTGCGGCGGCAGGATCCCGGTGGCGAACGCCAGCGTGCCGGCCAGCAGCAGCAGCGCGATGGTCTCGGCCAGTGGCGCCGGCACCCGGGCCCGTTTCCCAGGCCCGGACTCAGCCGAAGTCGATGCTCGAGTAGCGGCGCAGCTTGGAGAGCTGATGCCTGGCGTCGATCACCCTGGTGGTGCCGGACTTGGAGCGCATCGACAGCGACTGGGTCAGCGCGCCGCGGCGGTCGAAGCGCACCCCGCGCACCAGCTCGCCGTCGGTCACCCCGGTGGCGGCGAAGAATACGTTGTCGCCCTTGACGAGGTCGTCGGCGGTGAGCACCTTCTCGAGGTCGTAGCCTGCTTCCAGGGTGGCGTTGCGCTCCTCGTCGTTGCGCGGGTAGAGCCGGCCGTACATCACCCCGTCGAGGCACTTGATCGCGCAGGCGGCGATCACGCCCTCTGGCGTGCCGCCGGTGCCGATCAGCAGGTCCACGCCGGTGCCCTCGCGGGCCGCCATGATCGCGCCGGCCACGTCGCCGTCGGTGATGAACTTGATGCGCGCGCCCGCCTCGCGGATCTGGCGCACCAGGTCCTCGTGGCGCGGCCGGTCGAGGATGCAGACGGTCAGGTCGCCCACGGCCACGCCCTTGGCCTTGGCGACCGCCATGAGGTTGTCGCCCAGGGGCGCCAGGAAGTCGACCACCCCGGCCGCCTCCGGCCCGACCACCAGCTTCTCCATGTAGACGCAGGGGCCCGGGTCGAACATCGTGCCGCGCTCCGACAGCGCCACCACCGCGATGGCGTTGGGCATGCCCTTGGCGCTCAGGGTGGTGCCGTCGACCGGGTCGACCGCGATGTCGACCTGCGGGTCGCTGCCGTTGCCGATCTCCTCGCCGTTGTAGAGCATCGGCGCGTTGTCCTTCTCGCCCTCGCCGATCACCACCACGCCGGTCATCGAGACCGAGCCGAGCACCGCGCGCATGGCGTCGACCGCCGCCTGGTCGACCGCCTCCTTGTCGCCGTAGCCCATCTTGCGGGCGGCCGCCATCGCCGCCGCCTCGGTGACCCGCACCAGCTCCAGTGCGAGGTTGCGGTCGGGTGCCTCCTGTCCTGGACGATCGGCCATCGCACACCTCCAGCGGCAGCGTGAACGCAGACAACGACCGTAGCAGGTGACCGGCCGGCCGTCCGCCCGAACGGGACCGCGGCGCGGCCGCTCGGCAGCGCATTTGGGGGGTGGCAAAGGCGGCCGCCCGCGCTTACTCTAAGCAGTGGAGGCCACTGCTCATCTGCGCGTGGGCACGTGCGCCTTCCTTAGACAGCAGGGCCCCGGCGCTCCCGATCCCACCCGGAAAGCGCCGCGGGCCCGCTGTGTTCCCCGGACGCTTCAGGGCAGCCCGTGGCGCGACCGGAAGCTGGCCGCGTCGAGCCGCTCGACGTCGTCCCGCAGCTCGTCGCCGCGTTCCCTGGCGGGCTGCTCGCCGCCGAAGCGCTCGCTCAGCACCACCGTGGCGCTGGCGCGGGAGATCACCCGCACCAGCCAGTTGCCCCGGCCGGCGCGGGACACCAGCACGGTGTAGGTCTCGCCGGCGTGCTCCGCGCCGTTGCCCTCGTGGGGCACCACCAGCACCCGCTCGGCCATGCCGCGCGGCAGCGAGTACTCGCGGGACTCGATGCGCACGTGCAGCCATGCGGCGGACGCCTCCAGCACCTGGACGTCGACTCCGGGCTGCAGCGGCGAGTCGGGCGCGACCCTGACGCTGTCCTGGAGGCGCAGCTCGCTGATCCGTCCGCGCCCGCCCGGCGGCAGGCTGGCCAGCGGCCGGGCCGCGCCGGCGCCGGCTCGCGCGGTCACAACGAGCGGACCCGGCAGGAGAGGGGTCTGGTCAGCATGCCGAGCACGGGGGATTCGGCGAGCTG
>DASVXQ010000458.1:0-2219 GCA_036392615.1 Actinomycetes bacterium
CCGAGGCGCCGCCGGGCACGCCGGCCCCGGGGAGGTCGTCGGGATGGGACCCGGAGCCGCCGGGTGGGCGGGCGATCACGCCGGAGGGGGTGAGGGCGAGGGTGTCGGGGTCGCGGTCGAGGCGCTTGGCGGCGAGATCCAGGAGGCTCGCGCGGACGGCCTGGCAGGCGGCGCGGACGGCGCCGCCGGTCATCCAGGTCTGGCGGGACGCGGACGACGAGCCGGCGGTGCCGACCTGCGTGTCGGCGGGGAGCACGACCACGCGCTCGACGCCGAGCTCGGTGCGGGCGATCTGGGCCTGGATGGTGACCAGGCCCTGGCCGACCTCGACCGCGGCGGTGTGCACCTCGACCAGCGGCTCGCCGGCGGTCACCGAGATGCGCACGCGGGCGTTGGAGGCGTCGTCGAAGCCCTCGGAGTAGGCCACGTTCTTGTAGCCGACGGCGTAGCCGACGCCGCGGCGCACGCCCTCGCCGTGGGTCACGTTGCCGACGCCGCCGGGCAGGTCGCGCAGGTCCTCCCTGTGGCCGTCCTGTGGCGGCAGCGGCATGGCGGCGACGCGGCCGAGCAGCTCGGCGACCGGGACCGGGCCGTCGACGCGCTGGCCGGTCGGCAGGGAGCTGCCGGTGCGCATGGCGTTGCGCCGGCGCAGCTCGACCGGGTCGATGCCGAGCTCAGCGGCGAGCCGGTCCATCTGCGACTCGTAGGCGAAGCAGGTCTGCACGGCGCCGAAGCCGCGCATCGCCCCGCACGGCGGGTTGTTGGTGTAGACGACGTAGCAGTCGATGCTGGCGCTGGGCACGTCGTACGGCCCGGGCGCGAAGCAGGCGGCGTTGGAGCACACCGCGGTGGAGCTGGAGGCGTAGGCGCCGCCGTCGAGCACGATCCGCGCGCGGACGAAGACCAGCCGCCCGTCCCTGGTGGCGCCGTGCTCGTAGCGCAGCCGGGCGGGATGCCGGTGGACGTGCCCGACGAACGACTCCTGCCGCGAGTAGAGCATCTTGACCGGACGGCCGGTGTGCAGCGCGAGCAGGCACGCGTGGATCTGCATGGACAGGTCCTCGCGGGCGCCGAAGGCGCCGCCGACGCCGGCCAGGGTGAGCCGCACCCGCTCCGGCTCCAGGCCGAGGCTGGCGGCGATCTGGTCGCGGTCGACGTGCAGCCACTGGGTCGCCACGTAGAGGTCGACGCCGCCTTCGCCGTCGGGCACGGCCAGGCCCGACTCGGGACCGAGGAAGGCCTGGTCCTGCATGCCGACCTCGTACTCGCCGGCGACCACCACGTCCGCGGTGGCGTCTGGGTCGCCGTGGCGGATGCGCACGTGGCGCAGCAGGTTCCCCTCCGGGTGCACCGGCGGCGCCTGCTCGTCCATGGCGGCCTCGGCGTCGGTCACCGGTTCCAGGACCTCGTAGTCGACCGCCACGCGCTCGGCGGCGCGCCGGGCGGTCTCGGGATGGTCGGCGGCCACCAGCGCCACCGGCTCGCCCCGGTAGCGGACGTCCGGGTAGGCGAGCACCGGCTGGTCGTGGATCTCCAGGCCGTAGGTGCGCCGGCCGGGCACGTCCTCGTGGGTGAGCACGGCGGCGATCCCGGGGGTCGCCAGCGCCTCGCCGATCCCGATCGACCGGATGCGGGCCCTCGGGTGCGGGCTGCGCACGGTCACGGCCCACAGCATCCCGTCGATCCACAGGTCCGACGAGTACGCGAAGTCGCCGGTCACCTTGAGGGTCCCGTCCGGCCGCTGCACGCTCTGGAACAGCCCGCCGCTGACCGGCGCCTCCACCCCCGGCCGCTGCCTGGTCGGCAGCGCCGAACCCGTGCGGGCGGTCATGCGGGCACCTCGGCGAGGGCGAGGAGGCGGCGGCTGGCTTCGCGGGCTTCGGCGGCGATCCGCTGCTCCGAGCCGGTGCGGAGCTCGCCGCGCTCGACCACCGGGCGGCCGTTCACCAGCAGGAGCTCCAAGGGGGCGGGCGGGCCGAGCGCGAGGGCGGCGACGGGGTCAGCGATGTCGGCGTGACCGAGGCCGTCGAGCCGCCAGAGGGCGACGTCGGCGAGCTTGCCGGGCTCGAGGCTGCCGAGCTCCTCGGCGCGGCCGAGGCACCTGGCGCCGCCGATGGTGCCGAGCTCCAGCGCCCGGCGGGCGGTCAGGGCGGCGGGTCCTCCGCGCAGCCGGGCGGCCAGCAGCGCCTGTCGCACCTCGGGGCCGAGCTGGCCGGCCT
>DASVXQ010000459.1:0-5647 GCA_036392615.1 Actinomycetes bacterium
GCCCAGGCCCGCCACGGCCATGATCGCGCCGCTCAGCACCCGCGCCGTCGAGGTGGCCGGCGCCTCCACGGCCACCTCGCGCATGGCCGCCAGCGGCGCGACCCGCGAGGCGCGCACGGCCGGCAGGACCGCGGCCAGCAGGGTCACGCCCACGCCGACGGCGAGCGACAGCGCAACGCTGTAGGCGCTCAGCACCAGCCCGCTGGTCGGCAGCGGGAAGCCGAACCCCTTGAACAGGGCTTTGAGCCCGGTGGCGACGCCGAGCCCGGCGGCCAGGCCGAGCAAGGACGCGACCACCCCGACGGCCAGTGCCTCCGCCACGACCGACCAGAGCACCTGGCGGCGCGAGGCGCCGACGGCGCGCAGCAGGGCAGCCTCGCGGGTGCGCTGCGCGACGATGATCGAGAAGGTGTTGGCGATGGTGAACATCGCCACGAACAGGGCGATCCCGGCGAAGACCATCAGGAAGGTCCGGAAGATCCCCAGGAAGCCCTGGTTGATGTCGGTGATGCCCTCGTCGCTGAGCTGCTTGCCGGTGATCGCCTCGACGCCGCCGGGCAGCAGCGGGCGGATGTCGGCGGCCAGCCGGTCCTGCGAGACGCCGGGCCGCGCCTTGACCAGGATGCTGTTGAGCTGGTCGGGACGCCCGCCGAGGTGGCGCTGCGCCCCTTCGAGGGTGAAGCCGGTGTAGCTGGACCCGCCGAAGGCGTCGGCGCCCTGGAAGGTGACGATCCCGACCACGGTGACCGGCACCGGCCGCGGGGTGTCGACCGTGGTGCGGCTGCCGACCCGCAGGTCGCCGTCCTTGGCGGCGCCGCGGTTGATGACCACCTCGTCGGGGGTGCGGGGCGCGCGGCCCTCGGCCAGCCGGAACGGGGTGAGGCCGGGGTCGGTGATCCAGTTGCCGGCGCGCGGCGGGCCGAGCGTGCGGAGCACCTTGCCGTCGCTGCCGACGATCTGGCCGAGCCCGGTGACCTCCGGCTGGACCGAGGCCACCCCTGGCGCGGTGCGCACCCGGTCGAGCAGCGCGGCGTCGATCGGCCCGCGCGGGCTCGCCGGGTTGCTGTCGACCTTGGTGGCGTTGCGCACCACCGCGCCGGTGTCGCCGGTGACGCTGGTGAACAGGGTGTCGAAGTTGGCCCGCAGGGTGTCGCCCAGCACCAGCGTGCCGGCCAGGAAGGCGACGCCCAGCAGCACCGCCAGGAAGGTGCCGGTGAGCCGGCGCTTGTGGCTCCACAGGCCCTTGATGGTGATCGCGAGCATCGGCCTCACTCCCCCAGCGACTTGATCCGGTCGAGCACGGTCTCGGGCGTGGGCGCGTCGAGCCCGCCGACGATGCGGCCGTCGGCCAGGAAGATCACCGAGTCGGCGTAGCCGGCCGCCACCGGGTCGTGGGTGACCATCACGATGGTCTGGCCGAGCTCGTCGACCGCCCGGCGCAGGAACGCCAGGATCTCGGCGCCGGAGCGCGAGTCGAGGTTGCCAGTCGGCTCGTCGGCGAACACCACCCGCGGCCGGGTGACCAGCGCCCGCGCCACCGCGACGCGCTGCTGCTGGCCGCCGGACAGCTCCGACGGGCGGTGCGCCAGCCGCTCGCGCAGGTCGACCGTGTCGATGATGCCGTCCAGCCAGGACCGGTCGGGCCGCGCGCCGGCCAGCGCCAGCGGCAGGGTGACGTTCTCCAGCGCGGTCAGGCTCGGCACCAGGTTGAACGACTGGAAGACGAAGCCGACCTGCTCGCGACGCAGCAGGGTCAGCTCGCGGTCGGACAGCGAGCCGAGCTCGACGCCGTCGAGGAAGACCTCGCCCGAGGTGAGCGAGTCCAGCCCGGCGACACAGTGCATCAGGGTGGATTTGCCCGATCCGGACGGGCCCATGACGGCGGTGAAGCGGCCACGCTCGAGGTCCACGGTGACCTCGTCGAGCGCCCGCACCGCCGTCGGGCCGGAGCCGTACACCTTGGTGGCCCGCACGGCCCGCGCCACCGCGAGGTGGTGGTCGGGCTGGGACGGGGTTGCCGCTTCCGGCGCCGGCCGGCGGCCGTCCGGCGCGGCTGTCAGGTCGTTTGTCATCTCGTCTGCTCCCGCTCGGGTGCCAATGGGATGCACCGATCGTCCGGCCTGCGGGCTCGCGCGTCGTCGCCTGGCCGGAGGCTTTGCGACTCGCCCGTCGGGCGCAGCCGGGAGCGCCGCCGTACCGCCCGCGGAGTAGTCGCGGCCACCAGAAGTTCCGGCGGTTGTCACACTTGTCAGGGATGATGGGAGCAGCAGCCGCACAGCCGCGGCCGGTCCGCGGCGGAACCAGGGGGATCGCCATGCGCGAGGGCAGACCGAAGCGGATCATCGAGGGCCTGCAGACCAACGCGCCGTGATCGACGGCTGTACGCAGGCGCTTCGCGACCTCGACCACGTCCGCCAGGTGGTCGCGGAGACCTGTTTCCCGACCGGGCCCAGCGCACCCTCCCCGGGCAGGGTGGGGCTCGAGATGGAGACGTTCCCCGTCCGGGTCCTGGCGGACGGCACGCCGATCGGGCGTGTTTCTCTCGACCTGCTGGCCGGCCTGCTCGACCCCGGGCCAGGCAGCGCCAGCCCCACTCCAGGCTGCCGGCGCGAGCCGGGAGCGGCGCCGCTGTTCCGGCTGGACGGCGGCGGATCGCTGAACTTCGAGCCGGGCGGCCAGCTGGAGCACTCCACCACCATTCACTCGGGCGCCGAAGGCGCGCTCGCCGAGCTCGACCTGGTCAGCTGCATGCTGGCCGAGCGGCTGCGCCGCCACGGCGTGGTGCTGGCCGCCGCCGGCCTCGACGTCTGGTTCTCCGGCGGCCACGTGCCGCAGCAGCTCCGCTCGCCGCGCTACCCGGCGATGGCCGCCTACTTCGACCGGCGCGGCCCCTACGGCGCGCGGATGATGCGCCACACCTGCTCCATTCAGGTCAACCTCGACCTCGGTGCGGCCGCCGACCTGCCACAGCGCTGGCTGGTCGCCAACCTCGCCGCGCCGCTGCTGTCGGCGACGTTCGCGTGCAGCCCCGGGCCGTCGGCGGTCTCGGCCCGCGCGCTGGCCGTGCAGCGGCTCGACCCGACCCGCACCGGCTTCCCGCGGGGCCTGCTCAACGGCTCCGGCGCCGGGCCGGTCGAGCAGCTCACCCAGGCGGCCATGGCCGCCGACGTGCTGCTGCTGCGCCGCGCCGACGGGCCGTGGGAGCCGGGCACGCCGGGCTTCAGCTTCGAGCGCTGGCTGCGCGACGGCCACCCGCGCCACGGCCGCCCCAGCGAGGACGACCTGCGCTATCACCTGACCACCCTGTTCCTGGAGGTGCGGCCGCGCGGCTTCCTCGAGCTGCGCGCGATCGACGCGCTGCCGGCGCCCCTGCGGGCGGTGCCGGTGGTGCTGCTCGCCGGGCTGCTCGAGGACCCGCTGGCACGCTCGCTGGCGGCCGAGGCGCTGGAGCGGCACCGCGGCGCCCTGCCGGAGCTGGCGTGGCGCGCCGCCACCGCCGGCCTGGCCGACCCGCTGCTGCGCACCCTGGCGGCCAAGGTGTGGACCCTGGCGCTGGAGGGCGCCGGCCGCCTTCCACCCCCCTACCTCGACGGCTGGCGGCTGCGTCAGGCCGCCGAGTTCCTGGACGCCTACACCCTGCGCGGCCGCAGCCCGTCGGACGCGCTGCGGGCGGCGCTCGCCCGCGGCCCCGCCGCCGCGCTGGCCTGGGCCAGCGCGCCCGTTCCCGACCCGACCCTTCGTCAGTGAGGTCCCGCATGCGATCTGCCCGCACGTCCGCCACCACCGGCCCGGAGCTGCGCCAGCGGCTGGAACGCGACCTCGGCGACGTCCGCCGGCGCCTGGACCGGCTGGTCGCGCCGCTGG
The DNA here is from genome assembly GCA_036392615.1 of Actinomycetes bacterium. Lineage (GTDB taxonomy): Bacteria > Actinomycetota > CALGFH01 > CALGFH01 > CALGFH01 > DASVXQ01. The sequence goes on from DASVXQ010000459.1 coordinate 3,865, forward strand.
ACGACGACGCCATGCCCCGCCAGGTCGACCGCATCATGAGCCCGCTGGTGTGGGACGTCGGCCACGTCGGCAACTTCGAGGAGCTGTGGCTGCTGCGCGAGATCGCCGGCCGCCGGGCCCACGACCCGGACCTCGACCGCGTCTACAACCCCTTCGAGAATCCCCGCTGGGTCCGCGCCGACCTGCCGATCCTGCAACGCGCCGAGGCGCGGACCTACCTGGCCGACGTCCGCGCCGAGGTGCTCGAGGTGCTGCGCGGCCTGGAGCTGGGGCCGGAGCAGCCGCTGCTGGCCGACGGCTACGTCTACCGGATGATCGTGCAGCACGAGGCGCAGCACCAGGAGACCATGCTGCAGACCCTCGACCTGCGCGGCGCCGCCCCGGCCGGCGAGGCCTACGGTCCGGCCGCCAGCCGCGGCCTGCCGGCGCTGGCCCGCCCGGTCGACGACACCGAGCGGGTGGTGATCGGGGGCGGCCCCTTCCGGCTGGGCACCGACGACCGCTCCAGCGCCTACGACAACGAGCGGCCCAGCCACCCGGTCGACCTGCCGGCCTTCGCGATCGACCGGTTCCCGGTGACCTGCCGCCGCTGGGCCGCGTTCGTCGACGCCGGCGGCTACCGCCGGCCCGAGCTGTGGTCCGAGCGGGGCGGCCGCTGGCTCGAGGAGACCGGCGAGCGGCTGCCGCAGGGCTGGGTGCCGCAGGCCGACGGCGGCTGGCGGGTGCGCCGCTTCGGCCACCTGGAGCCGCTCGACCCGCGCGAGCCGGTGCAGCACGTCTGCTTCTTCGAGGCGGAGGCGTTCGCCCGCTGGGCCGGCGGGCGGCTGCCGACCGAGGCGGAGTGGGAGAAAGCGGCCGCCTGGGACCCGGCGGCCCGGCGCAGCCGCACCTACCCGTGGGGCGAGGCGCCGCCAGGGCCAGGGCGCGCCAACCTCGACCAGACCACCTTCGGCCCCGCGCCGGTCGGCAGCTTCCCGGAGGGCGCCAGCGCCTACGGCGTGGAGCAACTGCTCGGCGACGTCTACGAGTGGACCGTCTCGGAGTTCGGCGCCTACCCCGGCTACTCGACCTTCCCCTACCCCGAGTACAGCGAGGTGTTCTTCGACCAGGGCTACCGGGTGCTGCGCGGCGCCTCCTGGGCGACCGCCGGCTGGGTGGCGCGCTCGACCTTCCGCAACTGGGACCACCCGCAGCGGCGGCAGATCTTCGCCGGGCTGCGGCTGGTCTGGGACGCGGCCTGATGTGCCGCATGGCCGCCTACACCGGCCCGGAGGCGCCGCTGTCGCTCCTGCTCAGCGACCCGGTGTGGGCGCTGGAGCGGCAGGCCTTCCAGGCGCGCGACCCGGGACCGTCCGGCGGGCACAACACCGTCAACGTCGACGGCACCGGGGTGGTCTGGTGGCCGGCCGGCGAACGGGACCGGCCGCCGCTGCGCTACGTCACCGACCTGCCGCCCTGGGCCGACCCGAACCTGCCGGGCCTGGCCCGCCGGCTGACCGGCGAGATGCAGCTCGCGCTGGTGCGCAACGCCACCCCCGGCCTGCCCTACGGGGCCTGGTCGGTGTCGCCGTTCGTGCACGGCCGGGTGGCGCTGGCGCACAACGGCAGGGTGGGCGGCTTCCGCGGCGTGCCGGGCCGACAGCTGCTGGAGCGGCTGCCCGACGACCTGCACGGCGAGCTGCGGGCGCTGACCGACTCGGCGGCGCTGGTGGCGCTGGTCGCCGCCGAGCTGCGTGCCCGCGGCCCGGGCCAGCTCGCCGCCGCGCTGGCCGCCGCGGTCAGC
>DASVXQ010000460.1:0-1927 GCA_036392615.1 Actinomycetes bacterium
CGCTCGGCGGCGCGCCGGCGCCAGGCGTCGTCGGCCCGCCAGCCTCCGAGCGCCTCCGCCAGCGCGTCGAGGCCGGCGCGGGCGTCGGCCACCAGCGGCACGCCGGCGTGCTTGAAGGCGTCGACCGGGGCGACGTTGCAGTTGACGAAGCGGACCTCGGGGTCGGCGAAGACGCTGTGCGAGGCGGTGGTGAAGTCGCTCCAGCGGGTGCCGACGCCGAGCACCAGGTCGGCCTCGCGGGCCAGCTCGTTGGCCGCGTCGGTGCCGCTCACGCCGATCCCGCCGAGGCAGGAGGGGTGGTCGTAGGGCAGCGAGCCCTTGCCCGCGTAGGTCTCGGCCACCGGGATGCCGGTCGCCTCGACCAGCGCGCGCAGGCCGCCGGTCGCCTCCGAGTAGATCACCCCGCCGCCGGCGACGATCAGCGGCCGGCGGCTGGCGCGCAGCAGCTCGGCCGCCCGGGCGAGCGCGGCCGGCTCGGGCACCGGCCGGACGACGTGCCAGACCCGCCGTGCGAACAGCTCCTCCGGGTAGTCGAACGCCTCCGTCTGGACGTCCTGCGGCAGCGCCAGGGTGACCGCGCCGGTCTCCGCCGGGTCGGTCAGCACCCGCATGGCCTCCAGCAGCGAGCCGGTGAGCTGCTCGGGCCGGTTGATCCTGTCCCAGTAGCGCGACACCGGCCGGAAGCAGTCGTTGACGGTGACCTCGGGGCTGCCGATCCCCTCGAGCTGTTGCAGCACCGGCGGGCCGACCCGCGAGGCGAAGCTGTCGCCGGGCAGCAGCAGCACCGGCAGCCGGTTGATGGTCGCGGCGGCCGCGCCGGTCACCATGTTGGTCGCGCCCGGCCCGATCGAGCTGGTGCAGGCGAAGGTGGACAGCCGGTTGCGCTGCCGGGCGTAGCCGGCCGCGGCGTGCACCATGCCCTGCTCGTTGCGGGCCATGTAGTAGCGCAGGGTGTCGCCGTACTGCTGCAGCGCCTGACCGAGGCCGGCCACGTTGCCGTGCCCGAAGATCCCGAAGCAGCCGACGAACAGGCGCTGCTCGATCCCGTCGCGCTCGGTGTACTGGTTGATCAGGAACTCGACCAGGGCCTGCGCCATGGTGAGCCGCCGCGTCGGCCTGGATGTCATCGGCGTCCTCCCGCTGCGCTCATGGGGAGTCGGGGGTCGACCGGCTGCCCAGCCCAGCCGGCGCGCACCCAGGCGTGGGCCGGGTCGTCGCAGAAGCGCCAGACCCGCTCCTCGCCCGGGCCCGCCATGACGTTCAGGTAGTACATGTCGTAGCCGGGCGCGGCCATCGACGGCCCGTGATAACCGTAGGGGATCAGCACCACGTCGCCGCCGCGCACCTCGGCGCAGAGGTCGATCGGCCGGTCCGGGCCGGAGGCGTAGACACGCTGGTAGCCGAGCCCCTCCTGGCCGTCGTGCGAGGCGATCTCGAAGTAGTAGAGCTCCTCGAGCACGACCTCGCCCTCGCGCCGCTGGTCGTGCTTGTGCGGCGGGTACGACGACCAGTTGCCGCCGGGGGTGAGCACCTCGACGGCGATCAGCCGGTCGGCCTCGAACGCCTCCGGGGTGCAGAAGTTGTTCACCTGCCGGCTCGCCTGGCCGGCGCCGCGCAGCTCCACCGGGACGTCGGCGGCCGCGCCGTAGCGGGCCGGCAGCCGCCGCCGCGCCCGGGCCGAGGGCAGCGCGAAGCGGCCGCCGCCGTCGCTGCGGACCTCGGCGTGCGCGTCGCGCGGCAGGTAGGCGAAGTCGCTGACGCGGGAGAACACGTCGGCGCGGCCCTGCAGCTCGAACCGCTGGCCGTCGCAGGCGACCACGCAGCCGCCGGCGAGCGGCAGCACCAGCAGCTCGTCCGGGCCGGTGTCGAGCGGCTGGGCGGCGCCGGGGGCCAGCTCCAGCACGCGCAGGCCGCTCCAGCCCCAGCC
>DASVXQ010000461.1:0-3847 GCA_036392615.1 Actinomycetes bacterium
ATCGACAGCCCGGAGGGCGGCCCCACCGAGGTCGTCGTCGAGCTGCCGCTGCACGCGTGAGAGCATGCCGGCCATGCGCGTGGTGATCGCCGAGGACGCCGCGGTGCTGCGGGAAGGCCTCGCGGCGCTGCTGGCCGACCGCGGGCACCAGGTGTGCGCGGCGGTGGCCGACGGCGAGGCGCTGCGCGCGGCGGTCGCCAGCCACCGCCCTGACGTGGCCATCGTGGACATCCGGATGCCGCCGACCCACACCGACGAGGGGCTGCGCGCGGCGATCGACATCCGCCGCGCGCACCCCGGCACCGGCGTGCTGGTGTTCTCCCAGTACATCGAGACCGGCTACGCCACCCGCCTGCTGGCGGCCGGCTCGGCCGGGGTCGGCTACCTGCTCAAGGACCGGGTCGCCCAGGTGGCGTCGTTCACCGACGCGCTGGAGCGGGTGGCCGCCGGCGGCACCGCGCTCGACCCGGAGGTGGTCACCCAGCTCGCCGGCGCCAGCCGGCGCGCCGACGACCTCGCCTCGCTGACCCGCCGCGAGCGCGAGGTGCTCTCGCTGATGGCCGAGGGGCGCTCCAACACCGCCATCGCCAACGCGCTGGTGGTCTCGCCCGGCGCGGTCGAGAAGCACGTCGCCAGCATCTTCAGCAAGCTCGGCATGCCCCCGTCGGAGGACGACAACCGCCGGGTGCTGGCGGTGATCCGCTACCTGCGCTCCTGAAGTCGGATTGGGTCAAGCCGGTCCGGGTACCTGCCGAACAATCCCCTAGCCGAGAGATATCGCGAATGCGCGGCAGCGGCTTCGGCGGCAGGGCCGGACGCGGGGCCGAGGGTGGTCCCACGGGAGGGGGCGGCGATGGCGGGATCAGCGGGGAAGGCGCGCCGCTCCACGTCGCGCCGGTTCGACAAGCGGAGGGTCGACCGGGTGCGGTTCGGCGCGGGCATGGTGACGCGTGCCACCTTCGAGCCGGGCTGGCGCTGGTCGGACTGCGTCAAGCCGATCGTGGGCGGCGACTGCTGCCGGCGCCGCCACTTCGGCTACTGCGTCTCGGGGCGGCTGCGCGTGCGGCTGCGCAGCGGCGAGGAGCTGGAGATCGGACCGGGCGACGTGGTCCGGATCCCGCCCGGTCACGACGGCTGGGTGGTCGGCGACGAGCCCTACGTGGCGGTCGACTTCACCGCGAGACCAAAATCACGAAGGCGCTAGCGGGCACGTTCGTCCGAATTTCCGCCGGAAATGCGTAGCATGCGCGGAAGGGTACAAAGGCCCACGGTTGCGGATCGTCCGCTCTGCTTGTGAGACTGGGGCGACGTCTGCCGAAGGGAGGGTCCGCGACGTGCACTCCGGCTTGAGCGACGCGCTGACCGACCCGGGCCGGCTCGCTGCGCTCCGCCAGACCAGGCTGCTCGACACCCCGGCCGAGGCGGTGTTCGACCGGCTGGCCCGACTGGCCGCCCGCCTGCTGGACGTGCCGATCGCGCTGATGTCGCTGATCGACCAGGACCGGCAGTTCTTCAAGGCCAGCGTGGGCCTGCCCGAGCCCTGGGCGTCGGCCCGCGAGACGCCGGTCTCGCACTCGATGTGCCGTCACGTGCTCGCCAGCGGCCAGCCGCTGGTGGTGCGCGACGCCCGCTGGGAGGAGCTGGGGCACGACAACCGCTTCATAGGCGAGCTCGGCGCGGTCGCCTACCTCGGCATCCCGCTGCTGCTCTCCTCGGGCCACGTGCTGGGGTCGTTCTGCGTGGTCGACCGGCGGCCGCGCGACTGGACCGACGACGACGTCGGCAGCCTCACCGACCTCGCCGTGATGGTGATGGACGAGATCGAGCTGCGGGTCGACCTGGAGGCGCGCGAGCTGGCCGACGCGGCGCTGGCGCAGCACAACCAGCACCTCTGGGGCGCGCTCGAGGCGGTGCCCGACGCGGTGGCGATCAGCACCACCAACCAGGACCGCCAGGGCCCCCGGATCGTCCACGCGAACCGGGCGTTCTGCGAGCTCACCGGCTACCGGGCCGAGGAGCTGATCGGCGGCTCGCTGCACATCGTGCAGTGCCCCGAGGCGGCCGAGTCGGTCTACGAGTCGATCGCCGCCTGGCTCGAGTCCGGCGCGCTGTGGACGCGCGAGACGGTGGCCTACCGCAAGGACGGCACCGAGTACGTCTGCCGCTGGCAGATCGCCCCGCTGCGCGACGGCAGCGGCCAGATCACCCACTGGGTCTCGACCCAGCAGGACGTCGGCGCCCACCGCCGGCTCGAGCAGCGCCTGGCCGACATCGAGGCGAGCTTCCAGGCGGTGCTGGAGCGGGTGCCCGCGGTGGTCTACACCCTGAACGCGCACCCGCCCAACGCGTTCAGCTACGTCAGCCCGCAGATGGAGGCGCTGCTCGGTGTGCGGCCCTCGGACTGCGTCGGCAACGGGAACCTGTGGGCGCAGTGGCTCCACCCGGAAGACGCCGAGTGGGTCGCCGCCGAGTGCGAGCGAACCAACCAGACCGGCGAGCCGTTCGTGGGCGAGTACCGCCTGTACACCCGTACGGGCGAGCTGCGCTGGGTCCGCGACGAGGCGGTGCTGGTCAGGGACGCGGACGGGCGGCCGCTGTTCTGGCAGGGCATCCTCACCGACATCACAGCCAGCCGGCAGGCCGCCGAGCGCCTGGCGGAGGCGCTGGAGCGCGAGCAGGACACCGCCGAGCAGCTCGCCGCCGCGCTGGACCGCGAGCGCGCCGGCGCCGACCACCTGCGCGCCGTCAACGACATGAAGACCACCTTCCTCCAGGCGGTCTCGCACGACCTGCGCACCCCGTTGACCACCGTGCTGGGCATCGCGCTGACCCTGGAGCGCGGCGCGGACGGGCTGCGGCCGGAGGACGCCGCCGACCTGATCGCGCGGCTGACCGCCAACGCCCGCAAGCTCGACCGGCTGCTGACCGACCTGCTCGACCTCGACCGGCTCGCCAGGGGCACCCTGACGCCGCATCGCCAGGAGGTCGACCTCGGCGCGCTCGTCCATCGCAGCGTGCAGGAGGCGGGCATCGCCGACGAGCACCCGGTGATGGTGGACGCCGAGCCGCTCCGGCTGGCGGTGGACGGCCCCAAGGTCGAGCGGATCGTCGAGAACCTTCTGGTCAACGCGGCCAGGCACACGCCGGCCGGCACCACCATCTGGGTCCGCCTGCACCCCATGGCCAGCGGCGCGCTGCTGGCCGTCGAGGACGACGGCCCGGGCGTCCCGCCGCAGCTCCGCGAGCAGATCTTCCAGCCGTTCCACCAGGGCCGCAAGAGCTCCGGCCGCGGCTCCGGTTCGGGCATCGGCCTGGCGCTGGTGGCCCGCTTCGCCAACCTCCACAGCGGCCAGGCCTGGGTCGAGGACCGCGCCGGCGGCGGCGCCTCGTTCCGCGTCTACCTCCCCGGCGGCGCTCCCGCGGACGAGCCCCCGGCCGCCGAGCGCGTTCCAGCGGGGCCGTAACGTCCCCGTGACGGCCGCCGGGAGACCATCGGGCGGTCGGCGCGACGATCGCGGAGGTGGCCCCGCAGATGCCGGAGGGGTGAGTCCGATACCGCAAGCCCGGAGCGCCAGGCGGCGCTGGCCGGCGGCACTCGCCTGGGCGCTGTGGGGGCTGGCGCTCGCCGGCCTCGCGGCGGCGCCCTGGTTCGACCACCTGCTGCGGGGGGCGCAGCGGCCCGACCTCACCCAGGTGCACGCCGACACGGTCCCGTACCTGTTGGCGATCGTGGTCGCGGCGACGGTCGGCGCGGTGCTGGCCAGCCGCCGGCCCCGGCATCCGGTCGGCTGGCTGCTGCTGGCGCTCGGCCTGGCGGTGGCGGCGTCCGGCGTGGCCGACGGGGCCG
>DASVXQ010000462.1:0-10957 GCA_036392615.1 Actinomycetes bacterium
ACGCCCAGCCCTACACCAGCGACCAGCAACGCCAGGCCGCCTTGCCAGACTGGCTGCACCGCTACAACCATCACCGAGGACACACCGCGCTTGGCGGCCACCCACCAGCCAGCCGCGTCCCCAACCTCACGGGACAGAACACCTAGGCTGTCAGGCCCGCCGGGTAGGCTCCAGCCATGGAGATTCCCTGCGATACGATCGGCCAAGTCGTGAGGTGCGGAAGTCGGCAGGGTGCTGGACACGGCCCGGCCGGCAGTTGGGGGCTGCCGGCCGGGCCGCCGGATTGATCAGTAGACGGTGACCCCGTAGGCGTTCGCCGCTTCGGGAACGGGCTGGTAGAAGGTGGTACCGCCGGACCTGCAGTCTCCGCTGCCGCCGGAGGTGATGCCCAGGGCCTTGGTGCCGTCGTAGAGCGGGCCGCCAGAATCGCCGGGTTCGGCGCAGACGGTGGTCTGGATCATGCCGCTGACGGTGCCGCCGCCCTGGTAGCGGACGGTGACGTTAAGGGCGGTGACGGTACCGCTGTGGGTGCCTGTGGTCGAACCGGTGCGCTTAACGGCTTCCCCGACGAAGGCGTTGGTGGCGGTGAACCCGCCCGGGTGGCTGAGCGAGGTGTTGTCGTAGCGCACGAGGGCGTAGTCGTTGCCTGGGAAGCTGTAGTTGATCGTGGGGCCGATCAGGGTGGTATGGCTGGAGTTGGTGTACCAGGTCTTGGCCACCTTGCCGCAGTGTCCCGCGGTGAGGAAGTAGTAGGTGCTGCCCTGGACGACGTTGAAGCCAAGCGAACACCTGTACCTACCGCCGTAGATGGCGTCCCCGCCCGACAGCAGCGGCCTGAACACACCGCTGGTGTGCTTGACCGCGATCGCGTCGGCGTTGGCGCCTGCGCTGCGCTTGACAGTAGCGATCTCCGCGGCGGAGACGGTGCTGTCGGCGGTGACGACGACGGAGCCGGCTGCTGTGTCGGTGTGCCAGGCGATGCCGCCGACACCTGAGCGGGCCACCGCCGCGCTGACGGCGGAGAGCTGAGGTTTGCCGATGTGCTTCGCGGGGATCGCATCGGCGGCCGGCAGGGCGAAGGCGGAGGCGGCCACCACGGCGCCGATGACGATCAGGAGTCGGGTGGTTCGGCCTTGGACAGAGCGGCGTTGGATCCTCACAGGCTCCTCCAGACGGAGTTAGGGGGACCTGAAGGTGCGGTCCCACTCGGAGCTGCCGACCAAAGGCACAACTGCGAACGGCCATCGGGTCACCGACTAACCAGTCAAGAGTATTGAGCCCGGCGGATCAGCCTGCAAGGGTTCAGACCCGAGCAGAGGCATGAATTACCGACCAAGATTCTGCAGGCCGGTCGAAACGCTCTCGCCGAGGGATGCGGTCGGCGATCAGCGTCGAGACACCTCGGGGTGACGCGTGGACGCTGCCGCGCTTTCGATGCCCGCTGCCGCAGGGGAGGCCCGGCGCGGGGATGGCGCGGCCTCAGACCCCGTTCCGGGCCCTCGATCCAGAGGGTGCCTGAGAAGGTCATTTGCTGGCCCGCCGGCGGACCAGAAGCTGGATCATGGCCAGCTGGATGGCTACCTCTGACGTCGCCAGGAGGTACTCGTAGTCCTTGCTCAGCCGGCCGAAGCGACCCAGCCAGGCAAAGGTCCGCTCCACGACCCAGCGTCGCGGGACTACCGCGAACGTGGGGACGATCGGCGGCTGCTCGGCTGGCGCGACCCCGTCGCGGAATGGCCGAGGACGCCTCACCACCCGAGGGTCCCGGGGAGAATGCTCGGTTCAGGTGGCGGGGTGGACCTGGTGGCGGGCGTGCTCGGTCAGCAGCATCACCCCGACCTGGTCCATGTGAGCCGGCAGGGACCGCAGCAGGGCCAGCGGCCTTGTGGGGGTGAGTACCGGGACGTTGTCGACGTAGATCTCGTCCCAGGGAATGTCGGTGTCGTGGACACACAGCAGCGGCAGCACCGATGCGCCGAGCGCGCCGGCAACCTGCTCGGCCTCCCACCGCACCGTGGCGATCACTTGGTCGAGGTGGTGCCCGTTGTGCCACGCCTGCCCGTCGATCGCCTGGGTGATGTGGCCATGCCAGGCTTTGGAGTCGACCAGGAACACCCCGGGCGGGCCGATCAGCAGGTGATCGCCGTTGGCGCGGCTGCCAGGGATGGCCACGTCGTGCAGGACCGTCCAGCCCTGGCGGATGAGCTTGCGGAGCGCTCGGGCGGTGCGCCGCTCCCCGCGGGCGCCCCGCCGCCACGCGGCCGTCTCGGCGGAGACACGGAAGCGCAGCCGCCAGCCGACCAGGCCGGCGGCCAGCGCGGCGGCGGGGCCGGCCAGCCGCGGCCCCGCACTATGGGTCAGGGTGCCGGCCAGGACGCCGGCGGCGATCACGCCGGCCAGTCGCCACGGCAGGCTACGGACGAAGCTGGCCCATTGGCTGGCGCGGGCCTGCTGGTAGTGGGTCATGGCGGAGGCGCCGGGGGTGCCGAAGGCGCCGCCTTGTTGCCAACTGGCATTTGGCGCGGCCGTCGGGAGCATCGGCGCAGACGCTGGCAGGTCAGGAGGCCGGTGGAGCGGACGGATGCTGAGGCCAACCGGCGGATCGTCGTCCTCGTGGTCGTCCTGGTAAGGGTCGCCGCCAACGCGCCGTCCCCTTCGGCCGCAAGATCGCCCTCGCGCTGGACCGCTACCTGCGGCTGCGCGCCAGCCACCCCTTCGCCCATCTCCGCAACCTGTGGATTGGCGCCCACGGGCTATGACCCCCGTCAAATCTGTTCCAGGTGGTCGCCGACCCGGCGCATCCCTCGGCCTCCCCGGCCTGCACCCTCACCAGTTCCGCCACTCCCTTGCCGACTCCTGGCTGTCGGCCGGCGGCAACGAGGACGACCTGATGCGCCTGGCTGGCTGGAAGTCCCGCCAGATGGTCGACCGGTACGCCAAGTCCACCACCGAACGCCGCGCCCGCGAAGCCCACCACCGCATGTCGTTTGGGCGACCTAGCACCGAGCGGCGGTGGCTCCGGGTGGAGGCAGACCCCCGGTTGCCCTGCCAGCCATCGCGAACGTCGCCAGGGCGAGCTCCCAGGAGCGGCTCCCCCTTGCTCCCGTGGCCGACTCGACCGACGTACGGGACTGAAGGCCGCCGGCACTGGCGCAGCCAAATACCGGCCGGTCTACGAGCAGGTAGCGTGGCCGTCGTTCGCGGCACCTGGGGGCGCCGCTGCGTCGCCCGAGCGCGGGCGCCCCGGCCGGCGCTGGCTCAGCCGGAGAGCGACACCGGCTGGAGCCGCCAGCTCACCCCGGACCTGGCGGCCAGATAGAGCTGGAGCTGCGGGTGTCCGAGCCCCGGCCTGTAGAGGAACTCGGGCACCATCCCGGCGAACCACCTCGACGGCCCGTGGGCCTGGAGGGGATAGAAGCCCGCCGTCGCCCCCACCCGCCCGTTGACCACGATCACCATGCGCGCGCCGGAGGGCGGCGTCCCCGAGGTCACTTCGCCAGCGACCAACGAAGGCACGGCCCGGCCCTTGGGATCGACCCTGTCGAACAGGCGCCACTCGTTCAGCTTCACCGTGACCGGGTCACCGGCCACCACTTGGCCGATCCCGGCGGGTGATTCGTAGATCCAATCGGCGGTCGCCCCAAACTGATAGAAGCCGCGCTCGCCGTACTGGTGGGCGCGGATCAGCGTATCGGTCACCCCGTGGAGGACCTTTTGGAAGTTGGCCGGTCCAGGTCTTGTGAGCTGCTGGCCGGGACGGTTGTAGAACACCTTGTCGGTCCGCTGGCGCCGGGGTGGACCGTCCTGGGCGAAGCCGTCCACTCGCCAGGGAACGGTCAGGCCCACCATCGCCGCGAGCGTCGGCAGTAGGTCGACGTGCTCCCAGTTGCGGTCGTCGACGCGCCCCCTGGTCTGGCCGGGTGCCTTGAGGAACATCGGTACCCACATCAGTTCGGCGGCGTTGCGGGAGCCGAGCGCCCTGGCGGCGTTGCCGGGGGTGAACCCCTCGCCGTGGTCGGCGGTGAGCAGCACCACCGAACTGTCCCACAGCCCTTGACGCTTCAGGCGGTTGATCACCGTGCCGAGCAGCTTGTCGGTGTAGGCAACCTGGAGCAGGTGCTGCTCGTGCTGGACCGCCTGCGTGGCGTCCTGCCACACGCCGCCGCGCCGCTCTGGAATCGGGAGCGACTCGGCGTTGTAGACCCGCCCATCCGGCAGGTATTTCCAAGGCGTGTGCGGCAGGAGCAGGTGAAGGAAGTACAGGGTCGGCTGGCGGTCCGAGGACTTGATCGACCGCACGAAGGTGTCGACCCGGTGCGGCTGGTCGTACTTCAAGTTGCCGAAGTAGGCGGTCGGGCCATCCTTGTCCCCGACCGTGGAGGCTGGGTCGGTGATGGTCTCGGTCGGCCAGACGATGCTCTTGTAGACCTTGGCCGTCTCCTCGGCCAGATCCGTGAACGCTGTCGGGGACCCGGTCTGGCCACACTTGTCGGCTGGGCAGAGCTCGGTGACGGTCTCGAAGACCTTGAGGTTGTAGTGGTGCCCGAACATGGTGAACAGGTTGTCCGGGTAATTGCTGAGGTTTGGAGCGTCGGACTTGCGATCCTTACCCGGGTAGCGGCCGCTCAACATGGCCGGCACGGCATAGGGCGTCCACCCGCCGATGCCGGTGGCGTTGCGATACCAGGTCGAGTGGGCGGCGACCTCCGCGAAGTTCGGATACACCCGCGGGTCGACCTCCCCCCGGCTGTCCAGCAGCGACATTAGCGGGAACTCGTCGAAGACGATCATCACCACCGGTGGCAGTGGCTTGGAGGGGTCGGCCCGCACCGGCGCCGCCGTTCTGGTGCCAGCGTGGGCCGGCAGCACCAGCGATGACGACGGTGAAATGGTGACGAACAGCAGGGCGAACACCAACGGCGCCGGGGACAGGTAACGAAGCCACAGCCGCAGTATCGGTCCCTTGGCATAGGCCCAGGTGACCGCCAATCCGACCACCAGGGCGGCCAGGACCAGGCGCGTGCCCCGGATGGGCAGGACCTTCTTGCCTGACTCGATGGCCAGCACCGTGACGAGTCCGGCCAGCGCGGCCAGATGGGCAAGCCGCTGGAGCCGCTCGCCTCCGGCCAGGGCGGCGATCACCTCGCAGAGCCAGCCACAGACCGCCGGCGCCAGCACAATGAGGGCGATAACCGCAAGGATCTGGTCACGGCCGGCCCGGTGATATAGGAAGAAGTCGGGCGCCTTGCCGGTGACATCCAGCAGCGGCTGCGCGATCGCCAAGCCGGTCAGGGCGAAGAGCTCGGGCAACGCCCACCACAGCCCCTTGGGAAGCTTGCCCAGGAGCCCGCCGGCGGCTCTTGCTGGCGCGAGTGGGGCGTCTTCCGCGACGTTGCTCACCAACCGGTTCCTTCTCGGCGCAGGCACTGGATCCGGGACAATATCACCAGCCGTGTCGGCCCGGTCGCGGGGTTGGCCGCCGGCGGAGCGGTTGGACGGCGGGGACGCAGGCGGGAGGCGTCGCGATGAGCAGGCCAGTGGGCGATCGGAAACGCCGTAACGCCAACGGCCCCGACGACGGCGTCCGCGTGCATCGCCGTGACCTTGGAGACTGGTGGGCGCGGGGTGCCTGATGCGATCGCCCGCCGGTGAAAGCCCACGTCGTAGCGGCGGTGGCGCCGAATGCACCATTGGCTTGCCGCAGTTCACCACGCGGTGAGGCCGCATAGCCCCGGCGCGTTGATTCGCTTGGACGACTCACCGGAATACTGATAGTGGCAAGAGGAGGTCCGGTGGACTTCGTCGGCGATGCCAGCGATTTACAGGTCGCACCAGCGGCTCCCCGCAGGTCCCCTCCTATCCGACTCGGTCCCGATCATCCACCGTGACGTGCGCATACGGCTTGCCGGCAGCTTTCGCCGTCCCCTGGCGACCCGCCCGTTGCGTCCTCTCCCGCGCGGTGCGGCGTCGCGCGGAGCGAAGGTGGAGCGAAATCGGGCGGCGCCCGACCCATGGAACTCAAACACTAGGAGATGACCATGCCGCAGTCCGTCCCAGAAGAGCAGCGCCAGGACATCGAGGGGCTCTACGCCGCCTTCAACCAGCAGGACATCGACGCGGTGCTCGAGCGGGTCGCGCCCGACGTCGTGTGGGCCAACGGGATGGAAGGTGGCCATGTGTTCGGCAGCGACGCGCTGCGCGCGTACTGGGCTCGCCAGTTCGGCCAGCTGCGTTCCACCGTCGAGCCGAAGGAGATGACCGTCGAAACCGGTGGTCGCATCCGCGTTGTCGTCCACCAAATCGTGCGATCGCTCGACGGCCAGGTGCTCACCGACCGGGAAGTCATGCACCTGTTTACGTTCGACGGCGACACCATCACCCAGTTCGACATCGACAATCGGTGACCTCGCCTTGCTGGCTCGAAGACGAGGAGACGCTGAGGTGTTGTTGCGTTCGCCATGATCGCCTTATGGGTTCTAGTCCCCGGCCTGCTCCTCCCACTCGTCCCGGTGCAGCGCGTACTCCACGTCGCCATGCTTGTCGCCGTCGATGTGGTCCGGCCACTGTTGGTGGAAGCTTCGCACCAGCCGCAGGCCGGCCTTCTCCATCACCCGCCGCGAGGCGAGGTTGACCGCCATCGTCTCCGCGTAGACACGCCGCGCGCCAAGCTCGGTGAAGGCCTTGCGGATCAGTGCCCGCGAGGCTTCGGTGGCGTAGCCCTTGCCCCAGGCGGACTTGCGCAGCCGGTAGCCGAGCTCGACGTCATCGAGCCGGTGTCCCTCCGGTGGCCGCAGGTGGAACCAACCAAGGAACGCTCCGGTGGACTTCTCGATCGCGGCCCAGAAGCCGTAGCCGGCGAACCGCCGGTAGTAGCCCAGAAACGCCGGTAGGACGTCGTCCCGGATCTCTTCACGAGGCGTCGGCCGGCCGCCGGTGATGAAGCGCATGACGTCCGGATCGCCGTCGAGTTCGACCAGGTTGTCGACGTCGTCTGCAGTGAACCGGCGCAGCAGCAGCCGGTCCGTCTCCAGGAAGACCTCCACCGGCCGATGATGCCATGCCGATTCAGCAAGGCAGACATCCACGCGCCTACCGGGAGGCGATGGCCGGGTTTGCCCAGGGGACCATGGACATCTGATACGCCCACCTGTCCGAGGAGGAGCCGATGACGGCAGTCCGCAGCACCGCGGCGGAGGCCGTCAAGACCGGCAAGAACCGTGCGATCCAATCAACGGCCCTGCGATCAAGGTCACCCGAGGAGGGTGATCCCTACGCGACGAATGCCAGCTGTGCGATAGTCGGTGTGGCGGCACCGATTCCCACGGCAGCGCGGGCACCAGGTGTCGCAGCGGACCGTCTACCTAGAGTGGGGAAGGTCAGGGTGACCGGGGAGCAGCCGCGCGGCGGGCCAACGGTCCGCCGGATGCTGCTTGGCGCCAAGCTGCGCCGGCTACGGATCGACGCCGGCGTCTCACGTGAGGAGGCCGGCGAGGCAATCCGTGCGTCGGAGTGGAAGGTCCACCGGCTGGAGAACGGCCAGGTCAGTTTTAAGGAACGCGACGTCACCGACCTGGTCGCCCGCTACGGTGTGACCGACCCGGTGGAGATCGCCACGTACATCACCATGGCCCGTGAGGCCAACCTGCCCGGCTGGTGGAGTCCCTATAGCGACCTGCTGCCACAGTGGTTCCGAGCGTACGTGGACTTGGAGGCCGTCGCGGCGCAGATCCGTACCTATCATGATCAGCTGGTTCCGGGGCTGCTGCAGACCGAGGCGTACATGCGTGCGTTGATCCAGGCCACGCTGCGCGACAACCGCCCCGATGAGATCGACCGGCGGGTCGCGCTGCGGCTGGGCCGCCAGCAGTTGCTGGCCCAAGACGACGGGCCCTGGCTGTGGGCGGTGATCGACGAGGCCGTCCTGCGCCGGCCGGTCGGCGGCCGCAAGGTGCTGCGCAGCCAGATCGAGCGGCTCATCCAGGCCACGACTCTGCCAAGGGTTAGGCTGCAGGTCCTGCCGTTGAGCGTTGGTGCTCATGCGGCCATGACTGGGACGTTCAGCATCCTGCGGTTCGCCGAGCAGGAGCTCCCGGATGTGGTGTATCTGGAGCATGCTGCCAACGCCCAGTATCTGGACAGGCGGGAGGACGTCGAGGAGTATGCCCAGATCATGTCCAGCGTCGCTGTGTCTGCCACGCAACCCGAGCAGTCCGCGGAGATCTTCAGGCAGCTCCTGCACGATGTCGGCTAATTTCGCCCGCACTACCACTAACCTGAGTGTGCAGCTCAGGTACCCAAAGGCATGGCCGGCTACTACCACGCTAGATCTTGTCGGAAGATGCAAGTCACCCGTTCACTTTGACTGTGTAGAAAGGCGAGCTCATGGCCGGCCTTGATTTGGGCCCGTCCAGCGGCGACGTGCCAGCTGGGATCAACACCACCACGCCCAGCCCGGCACGGATGTACGACTACTGGCTGGGCGGCAAGGACAACTTCCCCGCCGACCAGGAGGCGGGGGAGGCGGTGCTCGAGGTCTTCCCCGAGATGCGGCGCGGCGTCCGCGAGAACCGGGCGCTCCTGGGCCGGATGGTGCGATACCTGGCCGGTGAGGCCGGCATCCGCCAGTTCCTCGACATCGGCGCCGGCCTACCCACCAAGCAGAACCTCCACGAGGTCGCCCAAGGGGTCGCGCCGGAGTCCCGGATCGTCTACGTCGACAACGACCCGATAGTCATGGTGCATGCCAGGGCTTTGCTCCAAAGCAGCCCGCAGGGCGTCACCAAGTACGTGGAAGCTGACCTGCGCGACCCGGACAGGATCCTGAAGGTCGCCCGAGAGACGCTGGATTTCAGCCAGCCTGTCGCGATCACCCTGCTGATGATCCTGATGCTTATCCAGGATGCCGAGGACCCATACGGGTCCGTCCGGCAGTTGATGGGTGCTGTGCCCTCGGGTAGCTACCTGGCCATCTCACATCCTGCCGGCGATGTCGACACCGGCGAGATCGCCGCGGCCTACGAACGCCTTAGCCAGATGATGGGCGAGCCTCCGGTTCTCCGCAGCCACGCGGAGGTCGCTCGATTCTTCGACGGCCTAGAGATGGTGGACCCGGGGTTGGTGCAGCTGCACCGGTGGCGGCCTGCCCCAGACGCCGAAGGCCTTCAGTTCGATGTGCCCGCCTATGCTGGGGTCGGACGCAAGCCGTAGCGCCTCGGCCGATCCGACAGGCTTCACCGCGAGTTGATCGTGAGATCGAAGGGCGGTGTTGCGTTCGCTGTGACCGCCGCGGAGCAGCGAGACTGCTGGCATGAGAACTCGCCATCCTCGTCCTGCTCCAACTCCGCGGTCCGCCTTCTCCGGCTTCCGCTCCCCACCCGACGTGATTGTCCTGGCCATGCGCTGGTATCTGCGCTTCGGACTGTCCTACCGCGATGTCGAGGAACTGCTGGTCGAGCGTGGTGTCGAGGCCGACCACGTCACCGTCTACCGGTGGGTGCAGCGCTTCACACCGCTCCTGGCCGATGCCGCCCGGCCATGCAGACACCTGGTGGGAGATCGCTGGCAGGTGGACGAGACGTACGTGAAGGTCGCCGGGCGGTGGCCCTACGTCTACCGCGCGATCGACCAGTTCGGCCAGATCATCGACGTGTTGGTGTCCATGCGCCGCGACGCCTCGGCCGCTCGCCGCTTCTTCCAGCGGGCAATCGGCGCGACCAAGGTGGCGCCGGTGGAGGTGACCACCGACAAGGCGGCGATGTATCCGGCCGTGCTGGAGGAACTGCTGCCAGCGGCGTGGCACCGCACCGATTGGTACGCCAACAACCGAGTCGACTGCGATCACGGCCGGCTGTAGGCCCGGCTGCGACCCATGCGAGGGCTCAACCAGGACCGTAGCGCCAGGGTCGTAGTCGTTGGGCATGTGCTGGTGCAGAACGTTCGCCAGGGCCATTACGAGCTGGCCGCTGAAGAGCTGGCGAACCGGCGGTTGGCTGTCGCCTTCGACGAGCTGGCCTTGGTGGACTGATCTTGGCGGAGGTCGTGGCTTCAGCCTGCCGTGGGTCGACGCAATGCAACACCGCCCACGGCCGCGTCGGGCTTGGGAAACCCTTGGCGGCAAGCCAGCGTGCGAACTGCTCCGGGCTGCGGACACCGTCCCCCAGCACGGCGGCATAGATCTCCCAGTCGCCGACCTGATCGGGGTAGCTCGGGAGCCGGTGCCACACGTCCTTGACCCGCAACACGGCCAGCCGCTGCTGGTCGGTAATGGCGTCACGCGCCGCGCATGCCAGTCGGCGACGTGATGATGCAGGTCGCGGAGCCTGTGGGTGCCATAAACTCCGGTCACGGGTCCTAAGCTGGAGTTCGTTCCTTGGCGTGCGCTGCCGAGACGATCTGCACATGGCCCTGCAGCTGCTCTACCTGACCTTCTGCCAGCTGCTACGGTCGCTTGCCCTGTTGGCGCAGCTTGGCGGCTAACAACCCTGGCTCGACGCCGGCAGGTCAATATGCTGTGGTCATGGTGTTCATGGACGACCTCAGCACACTTGCGGCGGAGCCCTTCTGTTACCTGACCACCACCGGGCGCAGCTCCGGGCGTTCGCATACGATCGAAATCTGGTTCGCGCTCCGCGGCGCGACCGTGTACATGTTGTCGGGCGGCGGGCAAGACTCCGACTGGGTCAAGAACCTCCAACGAGAGCCGAACGTCCAACTCCGCATCGGTACCCGCCGGTTCACCGGTCGGGCGCGTGTGATCGACGGCCGTGCAGAGGAAGACGAGTTGGCGCGTCGCATGCTGACCGAGAAGTACCAGCCCGGCTACGCCGGCGACCTGCGTGGCTGGCGCGAGGTCTCCCTGCCGGTGGCCATCGATCTACAGCATCACCCAACCGCCTGACTTCGAATCCGTCCGATCGGGTCGCGATCAGAATCGCGGCGCTGGCATGCTGCGACACCG
>DASVXQ010000463.1:0-16351 GCA_036392615.1 Actinomycetes bacterium
ACGGAAGTCGGGCGATCCGTTCGAGGCCAGCCGGCGCAACGGCGGCAAGCGCTCCAGCCAGCCGCTGCTCCACCAGGACGGCGTCGAGATCCAGCGCTTCGGGACGATCCGCGACCTGCCGATCGGACTGGACCACAAGGCGCGGGCGACCAGCTGCGACGCGCTCAACCAGACGCTGGCCGACTCGATCATCCTGTTCAACCTGTACAAGAAGCACCATTGGCTGGTGCGCGGCCACACTTTCTACCAGCTCCATCTGCTGCTGGACAAGCACGCCGGCGAGCAGCTCGAGCTGGTCGACCTGCTGGCCGAGCGGGTGCAGACGCTGGGCGGCATCGCGGTGGCGGACCCGCGCCAGGTGGCCGAGGTCACCCGCGTCCCGCGGCCGCCGGACGGCGCCGAGGAGGTGCCTGCGATGCTCTCGCGGCTGCTGGAGGCGCACGAGCTGATCATCGTGGAGGCCCGCGAGGGCGCCGAGGCGGCCGAGCAGGCCGGCGACCTGGGCACCAACGACCTGCTGGTCTCCGAGGTGGTGCGCACCAACGAGCTGCAGACCTGGTTCGTGGCCGAGCACCTGGTCGACACCCCGTTGGTCAAGGCGTAACGGCTGCCGCGCGAGGCGGCCGGCTCCGCTGGACGGGGCCGTCAGCGCAGCTGGGCGGCCAGCGCCTCCGGCTCGGTGACCGGCTGCTGGCAGGCGAAGTGCTCGCAGACGTAGGCGGTGGCGCGCCCGTCGAGGGTCGGCCGCTCGGCCAGCAGCGGCACCGCGGCCAGCGCGTCCGGGTCGCCGGGCGCGGCCAGCGCCACCACCTGGTTGGGCCGGTACGCGCCGCGGACCTCGGCCAGCAGCGCGGCGGTGTCCTCGGCCGCCGGGTCGCCCACGATGGCCACCTCGCGCACCCTCGAGAGCGCGAAGTCGGCCACGCCGAGCGCGTAGCCGAAGCCGGTCGGCGCGCGGGCGAGCAGCTCGCCGACCGAGCGCAGCGCGCCCAGCGCCGCCATCTCGTAGCGCTGCTCGCCGAGCAGCCGGCCGAGCCGCAGCAGCACGTCGGCGGCCACCGAGGAGCCGGCCGGCACGGCGTTGTCGAACAGCTCCTTGGGGCGCACCACCAGCAGCTCGGCGTCGCTGCCGGTCTGGTAGAAGCCGCCGCGCGGGTCGGCGAACAGCGCCAGCATGCCGTCGGCCAGCTCCACCGCGGCCCGTAGCCAGCGCGGCTCGAAGGTGGTCTCGTACAGGGTCAGGCACGCCTCCGCCATGCAGGCGTAGTCGTCCAGGTAGCCAGGCCCGCCGAGGCGGCCCTCCCGCCAGGCGCGGCACAGCCGCCCGCCCTCGGTGCGCATCTCGTCGAGCACGAACTCCGCCGCGGTGCTGGCAGCCTCGACCCAGCCGGGCTGTGGCAGCACCCGGCCGGCCTCCGCCAGCGCGGCGATCGCCAGGCCGTTCCAGGCGGCCAGCACCTTGTCGTCGGTGGCCGGGTGGACGCGGCCCGTCTCGCGGCGCTCGAACAGCCTGGCGCGGCCGTCGAGCACCGCCCGCTCCAGCTCGCCGACCTCCATCGCCAGCTCCTCCGCGACCGTCTCGGGCGCCCGCGGGGTCCAGAGCACGTTGGTGCCCTCCCAGTTGCCCTCCGGTGTGGCGCCGAACCAGCGCGCGACCGGCTCGCCGGCCACCTCGGACAGCTCCTGGAACGACCAGACGAAGAACTTGCCCTCCACGCCCTCGGAGTCGGCGTCCTGCGAGGAGAAGAAGCCGCCGTCCGCGTGGCGCAGGTCGCGCAGCAGGTAGCCGGCCGTGCGGCGGGCCACCTCGGCGTAGCGCTCCGCGCCGGTGACCTGCCAGGCGCGCGCGTACAAGCGGATCAGCTGGGCGTTGTCGTAGAGCATCTTCTCGAAGTGCGGCACCAGCCAGCGGTGGTCGGTCGAGTAGCGGTGGAAGCCGCCGCCGAGCTGGTCGAAGATCCCGCCGGTCGCCATCCGGTCCAGGGTCAGCCGCACCATCCCGAGCGCCCCCTCGAAGCCCCGCAGGTGGCAGCGCAGCAGGAACTCGAGCGTCATCGGCTGGGGGAACTTGGGCGCCGAGGCGAAGCCGCCCCACTGCGGGTCGAAGCTGCGCTGGAGGCCCTCGAACGCCTGCCGCAGGACCCGCTCGTCGAGCTCGCCGGCCGCGCCCGAGGCGGCGTTTGCCTGCATGGCGATGTGCTGGGCGACCTGCCTGCCCTGGTGGCGGGCGTCCTCGCGCCGCTCGCGCCAGGCGTCGGCGACCGCCAGCAGCACCTTGCGGAAGCTCGGCATGCCCAGCCGGTCGGTGTTCGGGAAATAGGTGCCGGCGAAGAACGGCTCGCCCTCCGGGGTCAGCACCACCGTCATCGGCCAGCCGCCCTGGCCGGTCATCGCCTGCACGGCGTTCATGTAGACCGCGTCGACGTCCGGTCGCTCCTCCCGGTCGACCTTGACGTTGACGAAGTGCTGGTTCATCAGCGCGGCGGTCTCGGGGTCCTCGAACGACTCGTGCGCCATCACGTGGCACCAGTGGCAGGCGGCGTAGCCGACCGACAGCAGGATCGGCTTGTCCTCCGCCCGCGCGCGCTCCAGCGCCTCGCTGCCCCAGGGGTACCAGTCCACCGGGTTGTCGGCGTGCTGCAGCAGGTAGGGGCTGGTCTCCTGAGCGAGTCGGTTGGCGCCGGTCCGTCCGGCTGGCTCTGCCATGGCGATCTCCACGCGGTCCGCTGCCAGGTCCTGGAGGCCACACTACCCGTCCCGCCCGGGCGGAACCGCCCAGTCCGGCCGCGACCCGCGCCGGTTTGACCCGCGGGGCCGCGGCGTGGACCCTTGGCGGGCGGGCACCTCCCCCAGCCCGCGCCTGCTTGGAGCTCGAGGAGCGAGATGGACGCTGTCAGCCGCTACGTCGCTGCCGTCATGCAGGACGACCGCTACACCGAACCCCGCTTCGTCGCATGGGTCGACCAGGCGATCGCCGAGCTGCGGGACTGCCTCGACGACCAGGGCCTCCAGCTCGACGGGCCGGACGTCGCCCCGGCGGCGCTGGTGATCCTCATGTACCTGCGCCAGGGGCTCGACGAGTACGTCGTGCAGAGCGGCCTCACCCGCGAGGACGTCGCCATCGAGACCATGACCGGCGGCATGGTGGCGCTGGCGCACCTGATCCACCAGCAGCGCACGCCCCCGTCGCTGCCGGCCGCCACGGCCACCGCCGGCCCGCTCGGCGGGGCCCGCTCCGGCCCGCTCGGCGGCTCGTGGCTGCGGCGCATCCGCCAGGCCCGCGTCGGCAGGGCCCTGCGCCTTCTGCGCAACGTCGAGGCGCGCCTGGCCTGGCTGCGCCGCGGCGAAGCCCAGGTCCAGCAGGAGCTGGCCGGCTGCCCCGACCCCGAGCGCCAGGCCGACCTCAAGCGCCGCCTCGACCTCGTCCGCGAGGAGATCACCCGCACCGAGGGCCTGCTGCGCTAGGTCAGTCGGAGCCCCAGAGCATGCCGGCGAGGTCCTTGCACTTGGGGCAGACGGGGAAGCGCTGCGGGTCGCGGATCGGCGGGAAGCGGTAGCCGCAGAGGGCGACGATCGTCCCGCCTTCGATGGCGGCGCGGGTGATCTCTTCCTTCCGCGCGTAGTGGGCGTAGCCGTCGCCTTCCTGGGCGTCGGTGTCGGCCAGCTCGGGGCGGGTCTCCGTCGTGGCCATCTGCGACTCCTCGAGTCCTCGTCGGTGCGGTCGGCGAACCCCGTTCATTGTGGGCGAAGCCTCCCCGGCCCGCCACGGCCGCCGGTGGACCGACGGGCGAAGCTCCTGCCGCGCAGCGCCGCCCGCCACCGACGCCGGCGAACCAGCACATTTACGGTGATTGGCCCATTGAATTGCGCAGAAACAGGTCAGTAGTCTGAGCCGCCTCATGCTGGACGGACGTGTCGCCTGGTCGGCGGCAACCCTGTTGCGAGCCCTGTCCTACCCCCACGAGGACAGGGCCGACGACGTCGCAGAGGCGATCGCCGTCCGCGAGGGGCGGGCCATCCTCGAACGCTTCCTCGACCGCTACGGGCACCGGCTGCGGCTGCGCGGCCACGGGCTGGCGGAGGCGCTGGAGGGCGCCGCCTCCACGCTCACGCTGCGCAGCGCCTGGGACCCGTGGACCGGAGCGGTGGCCCGCTCGCTGGAGCGGGACGACCCGGCGCCCGAGCGGACCGCGATGCTGGCCGCCCTGCACCTGGCCGCGTCCGGCGACGCTGGCGCGCCGTGGAGCTGCGTGCTCTACGACCCGGCGCCGCTGCGCTTCGGGCGCTGGCTGCTCCCGCCGGTCGAGCTGGTGACCCTGCTGGTGGACGGCGAGGGCGCGCGGGTCGCCGCGCGCGGCGCATGGGGTGAGCTGGAGGTGACCGCCGACGGCGGCGGGGGCCCCGTCGGGGCCGCGGAGCCGCTGCCGGCGGTGGGCGAGCCGGAGCCGCTCACCCTGCTCCCCGCCGCCGAGCCGGGGATCGGGTTCCCGCCACCGGACGAGGGCGTGGCGGTGCCTGGCCGGGTGCCGCCGGAGGCGGCCGAGTCGTTGGCGGTGTCGCTGGCGCTGATCGGGCAGGCCGCCCCGGCGTACCTGCGCTGGGTCGGCTGGGGGCTGCGCGACGCGGTGGTGGTCCCGGCCGAGCCGGGCGCGCCGCGCAGCGGCGCCTCGGCCGACTGGCCCGGGCTGGTCCTCCTGTCGGCGCCGCACGATCCCACCGCCGTGGCCGAGCTGCTGGTCCACGAGGCGACCCACCAGTACCTGCACCTGGCCTGCAGGGTCGGCCCGGTCGACGACGGCTCGGACCAGGGCACCTACTGGTCGCCGCTCAGGGGCACGGAGCGGCCGCTGTCGCGGCTGCTGGCGTCCTACCACGCGTTCGGCAATGTCGCGCTGGTGCTGTGGGGATTCGTCGAGGCGGGCGTCGACCAGCGCGGGCGCGCGGCGGACCGGCTGGCGGCGCTGCTGCCCGCCCTGCGGACCACCGAGGCTCACCTGTGGCAGAACCCCGCGCTGACGCCCGCCGGGCGCGCGCTGGTCGATCCGCTGCTCGAACGGCTGTCGACCCTGGCCGGCTGAATCCTCTACTTGAGCGGGCGGACCGACACCACCGCCAGCGCCGCCTCCTCGCCGCAGAAGCTGGCGATCTGGTCGACCGGCTGCCCCCTGACCTCGACCCGGACGCCCTCCTGGAGCTGGACGTTCGGCCCGTCGATCAGCAGATAGCGCTTGTCCTGTCCGTCGAGCAGCAGGCAGCCGGGCTCCACGCCCCTGCGCACGATGCCGCGCACCACCACCGCCGCCCTGCCGTTCGGCGAGGTGGTGGGCGGCGACGGCGCCGAGCTGGTCGGGCCGGACGGCGCCGAGGTCAGCGGCGGCGGCGCGGTCGTGGCGGTCGACCGCGTGCTCGCCGTCGAGCCGCCCGCGGACGCGCTGCCCTGGTCGGTCGAGGACTGCGCGCACCCGGCCGCCAGCAGGCCCGCCGCCGCCATGGCGACGAGTGCCTGGTATCGATGTCTCGATCGAATGCTCATGCCCCGTTTGACGTGAGCGGGTGCCGGACGGTTCCCGGGCGGCTCAACCCTTGGCGGCCGTCCAGGCCAGCAGCTGGTCGGCGGGCAGGGTGTTGACCACCCGGTCGGCGGTGACCCCGCAGGCGAAGGCGCGCTCGCAGCCGCCGATCTGCCAGTCGAGCTGCCCAGGCGCGTGCGCGTCGGTGTCGATCGAGACCACGCAGCCGGCCTCGACCGCCAGGCGCAGCAGGCGCTTGGGCGGGTCCTTGCGCTCCGGCCGCGAGTTGACCTCGACGGCGGTGCCCGTCTCGGCGCAGGCGCCGAAGACCGCCTCGGGGGCGAACTGGGACTCCGGCCGACGGCCCCGCCCGCCGGTCACCAGCCGGCCGGTGCAGTGCCCCAGGACGTCGGCGTGGGGGTTGCGCACCGCCCGCACCATCCGGCGGGTCATCGCGGCGCGCTCCATCGAGAGCTTGGAGTGGACGCTGGCGACCACCACGTCGAGGCGCTCGAGCAGCTCCTCCTCCTGGTCGAGCGAGCCGTCCTCGAGGATGTCGACCTCGATGCCGGTGAGGATCCGGAAGGGCGCCAGCTCCTGGTTGAGCTCGGCGACCACGTCGAGCTGCTCGCGCAGCCGCTCGGCGGAGAGGCCGCGCGCGACCGTCAGGCGCGGGGAGTGGTCGGTCAGCGCCATGTACTCGTGGCCGAGGTCGCGCGCGGTGACCGCCATCTCGCGGATGTCGCTGCCGCCGTCCGACCAGTCCGAGTGGCAGTGGCAATCGCCCCGCAGCGCGGCGCGCAGGGCGGCGGCCCCCTCGGCCACCGGCGTCCCCTCGGTCGCCTCGAGCCGCCGCAGGTACACCGGGACCTCGCCGGCGAGCGCCTCGCGGATCACCCGCTCGGTGACCTCGCCGACGCCCGGCAGCGAGCGCAGGCCGCCGCCGCCGGCGCGCCGCCGGAGCTCGCCGGCGTCGAGCCGGTCCACCGCCGCGGCCGCGCGCCGGAAGGCGCGAACCTTGTAGCTCGGCTCCAGCGAGCGCTCCAGCAGGAAGGCGATGCGCCGCAGCGCGGCGGCAGGCTCCAGGGCAACCGGTTCTCGGTCCACCGGAACATCATGCTGGAGCCGGCGCCGGGCAACCAGTCGGCCCCCGGGCCGGCTCGCTCGATAACGATCCGGACTCCGCCCGCGGGCGCCATGACCTCGTAGTTGTCCGGGTCGGCGCGTCCACCCCCCGGACGAAGCAGGAGATAGCGGGCAGGGACGAGCGCCACCTCGCCTTCAGAACGACGCTCGCGGGACCGAGATCACGCTTGATCGTCGCGTTCATCGCGCTGTCCGCCGCGCGGGGAGGATCCCGCCGAGGTGGGCGATGACGGCAGGCCGTTGTCTCGCGGGAACGGAGGATCGGACTCATGGAGCCTCTGAGAAGGCGTCTCGGACTGGCGAGCCGGCGGGTGCTGGTGGTGACCGGACTGGCGCTCCTGTTGCTGGCGCTCGGCAGTGCGGCCGCGACGGCCCGGGTGAAGAGCAGCTCGGACCAGATGCTCAAAGGCATGCGCATCGACGGCGTCGACGTGGGCGGCATGACGCGCGAGCAGGCGCTGGCGGCCATCCAGCGGGACGTCACCCCCAAGCTCCACAGCCAGGTCGCCGTCACGGTCAACGGCCGGCGCTTCACGATCACTCCGGCGCAACTCGGCCGCGCGGCGCTGGTGTCGCAGACCGTCGACCGCGCGATGGAGGGACCGCGGCTGCCCTGGATCGCCAAGCTCTGGTACCGGGTGAGCGGCCAGTCGGTCAACCGCGACGTCTCGCTGGCCTACAACGACAACAGCGCCCAGGTGGCGTCGTTCGTCGACACGGTCGCCGGCAAGGTCGACCGCCCGATGCAGGACGCCGCCGTCAAGCTGGTCGACGGCTCGGTGCAGGTGCAGCACGCCCGCACCGGCTGGTCGCTCGACCAGTCCAGCAGCCGCTCGATGGTCGCCTCGGCGCTGGCCGCCGGGCACGCCGCGCAGCTCGCGCTGCCGGCCAGAGTCATCCACCCGCGGGTCACCGACCGGCAGCCCGTCGCCACCATCACGATCAACACCGGCGCCAACCAGCTGACTCTCTACAAGGGGCTCAAGGTCGAGAAGCGCTACCGCGTCGCGACCGCGAAGTCGGGCTTCACCACCCCGAAGGGCACCTGGAAGGTGGTCGACAAGATCCTCAACCCGAGCTGGCACAACCCGGCCCCGAACGGCTGGGGCGCGGGCATGCCGCTGGTGATCCCGCCGGGGCCGGGCAACCCGCTCGGCACCAGGGCGTTGCGCCTGAACTCGCCCGGGATCCTGATCCACGGGACCTTCAACGCGGCGTCGATCGGCACCTACGCCTCGCACGGCTGCATCCGCATGCGGATCGCCGACTCGATCGACCTGTTCCCGCGCGTGCCGGTGGGCACCAAGGTGCTCGTCTACCGCGGCTGATCCCGGCCCCGCCGCACGCCCCGCTGGCCCTAGCCGCCCGGCTTGAGCGGCACCGCCGTGGGCTTCGGGGTGGTGCTGAGGAAGCGGTCCTGGACCGCGATCACGCTGACCTGGCGTTGCCAGCTCCCGTCGAGCTGGAACTGGTAGGCCGGCGCCAGGTAGCCGGCGCGCTGGGCGCCGCCATTCGGCTTGCTCAGCGCGGTGGCGAGCTGGAGGCCGAGGCGCACGTCAGTCACCTGGAAGGTGAGCGGCTTGGCCGGGTCGCAGCCGCCCGGGGAGGGCCGCGAGGGCAGGCCGGCGCGGGCGCACGGCCGGGAGATGGGCCCCTCGACGATCGGGCCGCCGACCTGCCGGTTGCGTAGCCGCTGGAGCGCCTCCTGGACGCTGATCAGCGGGTAGGTGTCGCCGGCGCGGGGGCTGTCCAGCCAGCCGGTGGCCGACAGGACCTGGCCCTTGGCGCCGATGCCGGCGGTCCAGAGGTAGCCGGTGGTTGGGACGCCGCCGACCCGCGGGAGGGCGCTCACCGACCAGCGGTCGAAGCCCTGGACGAACTGCACCTCGAGACCGTCCGCCGGCGCGGAGGTGCGGGCGAACAGGTCGCGGGCGATGCGCTCGACGGTGGCGCGGTCAGGCAGCGGCACGCGCCGGGGCGGCTCCAGCGTGACCGGCGGCCTGGACCCCGCCGCCCCCGGCTTGGTGGGGGTCGGGGTCGGCTTGGTCGGGTCCGCGGTCGGCGGCCCGGTGGTGGCGACCGGCGCGGAGCCCGACCGGCCGGCGGCGGCGCTCGGCACGAACGGCGGAACGGCGGGGCAGGTGATGATCCGCGGGCCGGCGCCGCCCTTGCCGGCGATGCCCCCCATCGGGCCGGCGCACACGGCGCGGCCGTCGGTCATGGTCCAGGGGCCGCCAGGCAGCTGGTTGACGAACAGCCGCCGCGTGCCGTCGGTCACCGTCCAGGTCTGGCCGCTCCGGGTCGGCTCACCGGCGATCCCGAGCGCGCGGGCCAGCTGCGCCACGCGGTCCCTGGTGACCTGATCGGGGAGGGTCCAGACCTTCGCGGAGCGTGGCAGGTCCGGTAGCGTGCCGCGCACCAGGTACTGGACCCTCCCCGACGGGCTGATCCTCGACTCCGTGCCGCTGTCGGGCGTGCCCGGGCCGGCCGAAGGCGCCGCGCTCTGGGCTGTCGCCGCGCCCGGGCTGGAGACGTCGAGCGCCGGCAGGGTTGCCGGGGTGCGCCGGCCGTTCCCTCCGGCCAGCACCACGCCGCCGACCACCAGCGCGACCGCGACCACGGCGCCCACCACGATCGCAACGACCCGCTTTCCCATGGAGCATCACCTTGCTCGTCGACTTGCGCACTGATCGGATGGATCGGATGCGGGGTCTGACGTTCGGAGCGCGCCGATGGTTCCCGTTCGAGGCGATCCTCATGCGACCCGGCGGGCACCACCGGCCGGCCGGACGCCGATGACCTCCGGCGGGCGGAAGCCGGCGACCTCGAACGCCGCCAGGACGGCGGCGCCGACCCGCTCCTCCAGCTCCGCCGGGACCAGCGCGAGCGCGCTGCCGCCGAAGCCGGCACCGGTCATGCGGGCGCCCAGCGCGCCGCTGTCCGTGGCGGCGGCGACCGCGGTGTCCAGCTCCGGGCAGGAGACCTCCAGGTCGTCGCGCAGCGACGCGTGCGAGGCCGCCAGCAGCCGCCCGACACGGTCCAGCGCCGCCTGGCGGAGCAGCGCGGCCGCCTCCAGGACGCGGGCGTTCTCGCGCACCACGTGGCGGGCGCGCCGCAGGCCGGGGTCGCCCAGCTCGTCCGCGGCATCCTCGACCATCGCCGGGGTGGCGTCGCGCAACTCCGGCACGCCGAGCACGCGCGCGGCCGCCTCGATCGCCGCCCGGCGCTCGGCGTAGGCGCCCTCGACCAGGCGGTGGGGCGCGCGAGTGTCGATCACCAGCAGGCGCAGGCCGCTCTCGTCGAGCGGCAGCGGGAGCTGCTCGGCCTCCAGCGTGCGGGTGTCGAGGAACAGCGCGTGGCCCGGCTGCCCCAGCATCGAGATCATCTGGTCCATCACGCCGCAGGGCATGCCGACCGCCTCGACCTCGGCGCGGCGGGCGGCGGCGGCCAGCTCCACCGGGCCGAGCCGGTCGGGCGCGCCCGCACGCTGGAGGCCGAGCAGCTCCGCCAGCGCCAGCGCGGTGGCGCACTCCAGCGCCGCGCTGGAGGACAGCCCGGCCCCGGCCGGCACCTCGCCGTCCACCACCAGGTCCATCCCGCCGAGCTCGACGCCGTCGGCCTGGGCGAGCACCCAGGCGACCCCCGCCGGGTAGGCGGCCCAGCCCTGGACCTTGCCCGGGCCGAGCTCGTCGAGGCGCAGGTCGGCCGGCTCGGCCTCCTGGAGCGACCAGCAGCGCAGCCGGTCGTCGTCGCGCCTGGCCGCCGCCGCCAGCACGCCGTGCTCGATCGCCAGCGGCAGCACGAACCCGCCGGAGTAGTCGGTATGCTCCCCGATCAGGTTCACCCGCCCGGGCGCGAACCAGGCACCGTCGGGGTCGCGCCCCACGCGGGCGCGGAAGGCGTCGAGCAGCGGTCCGAGCCGCCGCGACGGGCCGGGGATGCGGATCACCTCGATCGTTGTGAGCGGCGGCGGCGCCGCCTGGAGGGAACGCTGGAAGCTTAGCCCCGAGCCGGGCTCGGCGGCGCGGGCCGGTACGGCTCGGCCCCGGCCCGGCCAGCGCCGCCCACCTCGGCTCCTAAGAATGGAAACAGACCGTTGACAATCCTCAAGGTTTGCGTTTCCATTTGTAACCATGAACGAGAAGCAACGAGCGATCTTGCAACAGGTGGCCGAGGGCAAGCTGCGCCCCGAGGAGGCCGCCGTGCTCCTGGACCAGGCAGACGACGCCGAACGGGATCAGGGGTCGGAGCACGACGAGCCGTCCGAGGAGCCTGCCGCCGGACCGGGCGGGCGCCCCACCGGTGCCACCGCCGGGCCGGTCGCGGCCGACAGCGGCATCAAGCGGGTCCGCGTGGTGGGGAACTTCCGTGCCGCCCGCGTCGTCGCCGACCCCACCATCCGTGAGGCGATCGCCGAGGGCCCGCACGTGGCCCGGCGCGAGGACGACCTGCTGATCGTCGAGAGCGCGCTGGACGAGAACGACATGCCGGGCTTCGTGTTCAACCGCGGCATGCGGAACTGGCGCCTCAACATCCCGTCCGACTTCACCGGCCGTCCCGGCCGCCCGCCGCGTCCACCGCGGCCGCCGCGGCCGCCCAGGAGCGGCTGGTCGTGGGGCGAGGAGGAGGCCTCCTGGAACCGCGCCTCCTGGAGCCACGACGAGCTGACCGTGCGCATGCGGCCTGACCTTCCACTCGAGGTCGAGCTGTCCGCCGGCACGGTGCGCGTCGACGGGCTCACCGGACCACTGCGGCTCGACATCCGCGCCGGCTCGGCAAGGATCGAGCGCGTCCGCGGGCCCATCGAGGCGCTGGTGGCGGCCGGCTCGCTGCGGGCCGAGGCGCTGCTGACCCAGGGCGCCTCGCGCATCCGCTGCGACGCCGGCTCGGTCCGCCTCAACCTCGAGCGCGGCTCGAACGTACTGGTGCGCGCCCGGCCCGAGATGAGCAAGCTGACCCTGCCGGGCCACGGCGTGGTCGGCAGCCTCGGCCTCGGCGAGCGGCAGGAGGTCAAGATCGGCGACGGCACGGCGACTCTGGACATCGATGCGACCATGAGCAAGATCTCGGTGACGGTGGACGAATGAGCGAGCGACGACCACCCCATGACTGCCCGGTGTGCGGCGAGACCCTCGCCCTCACCCGGCTGAGCTGCCAGGCCTGCGGGACGGAGCTGTCCGGCGACTTCCAGGCGTGCGAGTTCTGCGCGCTGAGCGGCGACGAGCGCGAGCTGCTGCGCGTCTTCCTCTCCTCCAGGGGCAACATGAAGGAGCTCCAGAGCTACCTGGGGGTCAGCTATCCGACCGCCAGGCTGCGCTTCGACGGCCTGCTCGCCAAGCTCGGGCTCGACCGCGGCGCGGCCGCGCCGCCCCCGCCGGCCGACCGGGTCGAGGTGCTCCAGGCGCTCGCCCGCGGCGAGATCGACCTGGGCGAGGCCGAGCACCGCCTGGAGCGCTGAAATACGGGG
This sequence comes from Actinomycetes bacterium, assembly GCA_036392615.1. GTDB lineage: Bacteria > Actinomycetota > CALGFH01 > CALGFH01 > CALGFH01 > DASVXQ01. The sequence goes on from DASVXQ010000463.1 coordinate 12,124, forward strand.
AACCGCGTACGCAATGCTGCGCGGCTCCGGCACGTTGGCGTTGACCTGGGGGCCCCGCCTGGCGAGAAGATAGGCCGTCACAACCGAGCGCTTCGAGCCTTCATGCCATCACCGACCGGGTCAACCAGGGGGGCTGCACCGGCGCGGCCCGCGCGCCCTGGTTGGGTCGCGCTGGCGCTCCTGGCGATCGGCCTGCCGTTCGCGTTGGCCGGCTGCGGCGGCGGTGGCGAGCAGCGGCGCGGCGCGCTCGACATCGAGATGCTCGACAACTTCTACAAGCGCGACGTCACCCGCGTGCCCGCCGGCACCCAGGTGCGCTTCTCCAACGGCGGCCGCGCGGTCCACAACGCGGTCGCCGCCGACGGCGCCTGGGCCACGCCGCTGACCATCCGCTCCGGCAAGGCCGCCACGCTGACCCTGTCCAAGCCGGGCGTGTACCGCTTCTACTGCACCTTCCACGGCACCGAGGACGGGCAGGGCATGGCGGGCACGATCGTGGTGGGCGACGTGCGCTACGCCACCAGCGAGAGCACCGCCGGCAAGGACCTTCCGGTGGTCCGCCAGGCCAGCGGCGTCACCCGGCGCGTGCCGGCCGACTACCCCACCATCCAGGCCGCGGTGAACGCCGCCAAGCCCGGCGACCTGGTGCTGATCAGCCCGGGCGTCTACCGCGAGGAGGTCAAGGTCACCATCCCCTCGCTGGTGATCCGGGGCACCGACCGCAACCAGGTGATCGTCGACGGCGAGTTCCGCCGGCCCAACGCCATCAGCGTCACCGCCGACGGCGTGGCGGTCGAGAACCTGACGGTCCGCGACGCCGTCGCCAACGGCCTGTTCTGGACCGGCGTCACCGGCTACCGCGCCTCCTATGTCACCGCCTCGGCCAACGGCGACTACGGCATCTACGCCTTCGGCAGCCGCGACGGCGTGTTCGAGCACTCCTACGCCTCCGGCTCGCCGGACGCCGGCTTCTACATCGGCCAGTGCAACCCCTGCGACGCGGTGATCGACGACGTCGTCTCCGAGGGCAACGCGCTCGGCTACTCCGGCACCAACGCCAGCGACCTCGACATCGTCCGCTCGGTCTTCCGCCACAACTGGGCGGGGATCGTGCCCAACACCGGGGACTACGAGCTGCTGCCGCCGTTCCGGGACGTGCGCATCGTCGGCAACCTGGTGGAGGGCAACGGCAACCGGGCCGCGCCGGGCGCGCCGACCGAGTGGACGGGCTTCGGCAACGGCATCGTGCTCGCCGGCGGCAACGACACTCTGGTGGAGCGCAACCGGGTGCTCGATCACCCCAACCACGGGATCCTGGTGACCCCCAACCTGGACCAGCACTTCTGGACCTCGGCGGGCAACCAGGTCCGCGACAACGCGATCGCCGGCTCGGGCCGCGCCGACCTGGCGCTTGCCGGACCGGCCGGCGCGGGCAACTGCTTCAGCGGCAACCAGGCGCGCAGCACCGTGCCGGTCGGCCTGCAGCTCTTCCAGTCGTGCGGCGGCCTGCGCCTGCCGGCGCGCATGGACCTGTCGACCACCTTGCAGAGCCTCGGCCTGGTGGCCGAGGCCCACCGCGAGGCGTTCCCCCACAACCGCTCGCAGGACGCGCCGCCCGCCCCGCCGCAGCCGCAGCAGCCGGGCGGCGCCGCCGCGCCCGTGCGCCCGGCGGTCGGCATCTACGGCGAGCACCGCGTCGACCTCGACCAGATCGCCCTGCCCGCGCCGCCTGGTGGGCAGGACACCACCATCCGCAAGGAGCCCAACGTGTTCGGCGTCCCGATCCTGGCCGCGTCCGCCTGGCAGCTGATCTTCGGACTCTACGGCTACCTGCTGCCCTTCGCCCTGTTCGCGGCCTGGATCGCGCTGGCCTTCTGGGACCTGGCGCGCCGCGACGACCTCGGCCGCGGCGCCACCATCGCCTGGGTGGCGGTCGTGCTGATCGTGCCGTTCCTCGGCGTGATCGCCTATCACCTGCTCGGGCGGCCGAAGCTGCCCGGCTGGCTGCGCGCCACCATGATCGGTGGCGGCATCGCCGCCTACGTGGTGATCCTCGGCGTCGGCGCGCTGATCGGTGGGATCGTCTAGCGCGAACCACCGGTCGGATGTTCAACGCCATTCGGATGCCAGGCCGTTATCGAACGGTCGTCAATTGGCCGTGTGAATGGCTGTCGGACGGGTTACCCGTCTATCGCGAAGTCCCCCGCTTGCGCAATGCCACCAAGGCAATCGACTATTGGGGAGGACGATGAACCTCGGAGTAGTGTCCACGCGTTTCCACGGGACAGACGGCGTCAGCCTGGAGACCGCCAAGGTCGCTGACGTCGCCAAGGAAGCGGGGCATGACATCGCATGGTTCGCCGGCGAGCTCGGGCGGCAGTTCCACCCGGGGACCATCCACCCGCTCGCCCATTTCAAGGCGCCAGCGGTTCTCCGTCTCACCGAGGCCGCCTTCGGCCAGGGGACGTGGTCGTCGGCGACGCCGGCCACAATCGACTCGATCACGCGCGAGCTGAAGGCGGCGCTGCGGGGGTTCGTCGGGGAATTCGACATCGACGTGCTGATCGCCGAGAACGTCCTCTGCCTGCCGATGCACCTGCCGCTCGGGCTCGCGATCGGCCAGCTGCTGGCCGAGACCGGACTGCCCGCCATCGGCCACCACCACGACTTCTCCTGGGAGCGCTCGCGCTTCCGCCACACCCTGCTGCCGCACCTGATCTCCAGCGGCTTCCCGCCGGCGCTGGACAACCTGAAGCACATGGTCATCCAGTCGACCGCCCAGCGGGAGCTGGAGCGGCGCCGCGGCCTCGAGTCGGTCATCCTTCCCAACGTGATGGACTTCGAGCGCGGCCCGAGCCACCAGGGCGACGGGCCAGCCTTCCGCCGGGCGGCCGGCCTGGCCGACGACGACCTGCTGCTGCTCCAGCCGACCAGGGTGATCCCGCGCAAGGGCATCGAGACCACCCTCCAGCTCGCCTACGAGCTGGCCGACGAGCACGTCAAGGTGGTGATCAGCCACGAGGACGGCGACGAGGGGCCACGCTACGGCCAGTTTCTCCGCGGTGAGGCCGAGCGGCTCGGCGTCGACCTGCGCTTCGTCCCCACCGCCATCAACCGCGTCGACGAGCCAGGCAAGCCGCTGCTGGCCGACGCCTACGCCGCCGCCGACCTGGTCTGCTACCCGAGCCGCTTCGAGGGCTTCGGCAACGCCCTGCTGGAGGCGTTCTTCTACCGGCGCCCGGTGCTGGTGAACCGCTACTCGGTCTACGCAAGCGACATCGCGCCCACCGGCGTGCGCTGCATCGAGATCGAGGACGGCGAGCTGACCGGCGAGGCGATCAAGCAGGCCGCGGTGTGGCTCGACGAGCCGCACCGCTACCAGGACGCGGTCGAGGCCAACTACCGAATCGGCATCGAGCACTTCTCCTACTCGACCATCCGCGACCGCTTCCTTCCGCTGCTGCCCGCCGCCAGCAGCTGACCGGCGCCACGCCGCGGGCCGCCGGGTTTCCCCTGGCCGCCCGCTGGCAACCATCACCCTGTGAGCCGGCGCCGTGACCACGCGCCACATGGCCACGCCGCCGGCCGCACCCCGGGGCCTGGCGCCCCTCCCCCCTCGCCGTGACGCGGTTCCCACTGTTGTGCCAGCGGCGTGACCGTGGAGGCGTCACCATTGCGGAGTGGACGTGGAGGAGGGGATCGACCGGCTGTACGAGCTGGCACCCGAGGAGTTCGTGGCGGCCAGGGGGGAGCTGGCGAAGCGGCTGCGCGGCGAGGGGGACGCGGCCGCGGCCAAGCGCGTGGCGGCGCTGCGGCGGCCGACGGTGGCGGCCTGGGCGGTGAACCAGGCGGCGCGGCGGCGGCCGGAGCTGGTACGCGACCTGCTCGAGGCGGGCGAGCGGCTCCGGCAGGCGCAGCGGCGCGCCCTCTCGGGACTGCGCGGCGACACCCTGCGCACGGCCGGCAGCGACCGCCGGATCGCCATCGACCGGCTGCTGGCGGTGGCGGCCGAGGCGCTGGAGGAGAGCGGCCGCTCGCCCGAGGCGCACCGCGACGCGATCGCCGCCTCGCTCCAGGCGGTCTCGACCGACGAGCGCGCGGCCGCGGCGGTCAGCGCCGGCACGCTCGACCACGAGCTGGCCGTGCCGAGCGGCTTCGGCGAGGTGGCCGGCCTCGAGCTGGTGCTGCCCGAGGCGCCGGAGCCGGAGCGGGGGCCGGCCAGGCCGAA
>DASVXQ010000464.1:0-2618 GCA_036392615.1 Actinomycetes bacterium
TGCCCTTCGGGTTGATCTGTTTCAGCGTCGTCAGTCTCTGGTACGCCCTGCACGGGCACGCCCCCGACGACGTGACCGGTCACCGGACCCGGGCCCGCTGGAACACCACCAAGACCGAACCCTCCTACGACGACATGACCATCAAACTCCGCCGCGTCATCATCGCCGCCAGATTTCGCAACCCACGCCCTTAGCAGGCGTAAGTACTCGGAAGTCCTGTGTTGCGCGGGGGTGACGAGGTGTCGGGCTCGCGGGGGGCTCGCGGGGTGTGACACGCCCGGGCGGGATGCGTGATCTGCGGCGCTTGATCATATTTGCTGTGCTCTGTGACTGGGGCGGCTTCGGTGCTGGCGGGGACGGGTGCGGACCTGTCGCTGCGGGATGCGTTGGCTGCCGCGCTGGAGGCGAACCGGCAGCTGGTGGAGTTGACCGGGAAGCTTCGCGAGGAGAACGCCCGGCTGCGGGAGGACAACGCCCGGCTGCTGGCGCGTGTTGCGGAGCGGGACGCCGAGTTGGACCGGGTGCGGGCTGACCTGGCGGTGTTGCAGCGGATGCTGTTCGGGCGGTCGTCGGAGCGGTCGCGTCCGGGCCCAGCTGGTGGTGCTGAGGCCGGCGGTGATGAGGCCGGCGGCGACGGGGGTCGCGGGAACTGCCAGGGGGTCAAGCGGGGGCCGGGGGCGCGGGCGGGACGGCGGGATTACGCGCACCTGCCCCGGGTCGAGATGTTCTGGGACTTCCCCGGCGGTGGGTATGGCTGCCCGGAGTGCGGGGAGCCGTTCACGCTGCTGGGCGAGCACGTGTCCGGGCAGCAGTTGGACTGGCAGGTGATCGTGCGGGTGGTGGCGCACTGCCGGCGCCGCTACCGGCGGGCCTGCGCTTGTCGGGTGCCGGCGACGGTGATGGCGCCCGGCCCGCCGAAGGCGATCGGCAAGGGCCTGTTCTCCAACGGGTTCGTCGCGATGCTGCTGACCGAGCGGTACGTCGCGGGGCGGAGCATGAACTCCCTGGTGACCGGGCTGGCCCGGCAGGGGGCGGAGATCTCGCCGGCGACGCTGGCCGGCACCTGCGCCCAAGCCGGGGCGCTGCTGGCCCCGCTGGCGGAGGCGATCACCGCCCGGTCGCAGGATTCCTGGCACTGGCACGCCGATGAGACCACCTGGCGGGTCTTCGCCCCGCGCGAGGACCGCGAGGGTGCTGCACCCGGTGGCTCGGTGAAGTGGTGGCTGTGGGTGTTCCTCGGCGCCGACACCGTGTGCTTCGTGATGGACCCCACGCGGTCCGGGGCGGTCCTGGCCCGGCACGCCGGAATCGAGGAGAAAACCGGGCAGCTGTCCGCGGCCACTGACGGTCGGCCGCGGCGGCTGGTCATCTCCAGCGACTTCTACGCCGTCTACCAGGCTGCGGGGAAGAAAGCAGACGGCCTGGTCAACCTCTACTGCTGGGCGCACGTGCGGCGGCACTTCGTCCGCGCCGGGGACGCGAACCCCGAGCAGCTCAAGCACTGGGCTGACCGGTGGCTGGAGCGGATCAAGACCCTGTACGCCGCCCACGATGAGCTGATGGCCGCCTGGCAACACGCCGACGGGTCCGTGTCCCGGGACAAGCCCGGGGGGCAGACCGCGGCCGCTGCCCGCCTGGACGAGGCCTACACCGCCTGGGACGAGGCGATCACCGTGATCGACCAGGTGCGGACCAAGCAAATGGCCGTTCCGGGCCTGCAGGAACCCGCGAAGAAGGCGCTCGCCACGCTGGAGCGGGAATGGGACGGGCTGGCCGCGCACCGGGACTACCCGATGATCAGCCTGGACAACAACGCAGCCGAGCGCATGATCCGTGGCCCCGTCGTGACCCGAAAGAACGCCGGCGGCTCCCGCAACGAGGACTCCGCCCGGCTCGCCGCCACCATTTGGACGGTCACCGCGACAGCCCAGATGGCCGGCCTGAACGTCCTGACCTGGCTCACCGCCTACCTCGACCAATGCGGCCACAACGGCGGGAAACCCCCCACCGGGCCAGCGCTGGAACGGTTCCTGCCGTGGGCCGCCAGCCCCGACGACCTCCACGCCTGGGCGACACCACCCCAGCAGCCCGGCTGACCCCCCGGGCAATCACCGGCGTCGGCACCCGAACCGGCCACGCCGGCTACTTGCCATACCCGCTCACATGACTTCCGAGTACGTACTCTCACACGCCGTGTCGTCGCGCTACTCGCGGATTCGGGTCAGAGAAACTGTTTGATGCTCGCAACCAATGGTTGCTCTCGGCAGCTTGCGTTGTTAAGGGCGGCTATGTTCTGGAGTCTGCGGTCTCGGGCCACAGCTAGTCGCTTCAGCGCCTGCCGCTGAGCCTCGATGACCTGCGACACCGCCCGCACCGCCTCGTCGAACTTCTCGACGACATCGGGACGAGACAGCGACACGAAGACGTACGCCTCGAACCCGAGACCGAGGGCAGCAGCATCCACCTGGGCGTGATAGCCAGTAATAACTCCGGAGTGTTCAAGATCTCGCACTCACCGTTTGGCAGCGAGACAGGCTGAGCCTGATCTTCTCAGCCAGAGTCTGAAGGTCATCCGACCGTCCAGTTGTAGGTGGGCGACGATCTCGCGGCCGATGCGA
>DASVXQ010000465.1:0-10740 GCA_036392615.1 Actinomycetes bacterium
GGCGGCGTCGCGGTTGTAGAGCGCGGCGACGCGCCGCTGGCTGGCGAACTCGCTCACCGCGGCAGCGGCGGCGTCGGCGTCCGGCGCGTCGAGGGCGAGCCGGATCGCGGCGGCGGCCGCGGCGGCGTCGGCGAAGCCGGAGTTCATCCCGCGGGCGCCGAACGGCGCGAACAGGTGGGCGGCCTCGCCCACCAGCAGGACCCGGCGCCGCCGGTCGGCCAGGTCGGAGGCGACCACCTGGAGGAACTGGTAGGTCGACACCCAGCGCACCCGGTCGGCGTAGCGGGCCGGCATGACCTGGCCGAGCCAGCGGCGCGCGCCGTCCGGGTCGTTGAAGCGCTCCGGGTCGTCGCCGGGATGGCACTGGAGGTCGGCCCGCCAGCCGCCGGCGAACGGCACCAGCAGCACGTTGCGCCGCCCGACCGCGGGATGGCCGTAGTAGAAGTGCCGCTCCAGCGGCAGCGGCTCCTCCGCGCACTCCTCCACGTCGACGATCACGAAGAAGTTCTCCGAGCGGCTGCCCTCCATGGTCACGCCGATCTCGCGCCGCACCGCCGAGCGGGCCCCGTCGGCGCCGATCACGTAGTCGGCCTCGAGCCGGTCGCCGCGGGCGGTGAGCAGCTCGACGCCGTCGGGCGAGGGCGCCACGCCGCTGACCGGGGCGTCCCAGAGGAATTCGACCCCGGCGGCCTTGCAGGCGTCGTGCAGCAGGCGCTCGGTGGTGACCTGCGGCAGGTTGGTGGAGTGCGGCAGCACGGTCGGGTCGGGCGGCGGGTAGGTGCGCCGGTAGACCTCGCGGTCGCCCCAGAAGGTCCGCTTGGTCGACCAGACCAGCCCCTCGGCGGCCAGCTCCCAGCCCAGGCCGGCGCGCATCCGCTCCAGCAGCTCCAGCGACTCCCGGTGCACGAAGATCGCCCGGCTGCCCGGCCGCGGCCGCTCCTCGGGCTCGGCCTCGACCACGGTCGCCGGCAGTCCGCGGGCGCGCAGCGCCAGCGCGGCGGCCAGCCCCACCGGGCCAGCGCCGACGACCAGCACCCGATGGGCGCTCACCAGCTCAACCTCCCATCCGGTCACCGACCGACCGGACCCACATAAAGACTAGGCGATTTGTCGAACGATCGCCAAGGCTCCTGTCTACCGTCGCCCTCGGGCGGGACGGCGCCGTGCCACCGCCCGGGCGCCGTGGCGGCGGCGCTCATCCGGTGAAGCTGGTGGTGTGGAAGCTGGCCAGCTTGGCCAGCTCCGCCGAGTGCTCGGCGAGCACCTGGCGGACCCGCACCTGGGCCAGCGGGCCCAGCCCGTTGTAGACCTCGACGAAGATCCGGCGCGCCTCGGCGCGGGGCCACGGCCGCGGCAGCAGCTCCGGGGGCAGGTCGGGATCGAGGTTGGGGAAGTTGCGCCACTCGTTCATGACCTCGGTGCGCGCCACCAGCGCCTCGGAGGCGCCCACCTCGCCGGCGCGGATCCGCTCGAGCAGCGGCCCGTACTTGGCCACGAACTGCTGGTAGCGGCGGCGCAGCCCGTCGAGGTCCCAGGCGGCCAGCGGGTCGCCCTCCAGCGGACTGCCCGGGGCGATCGCCGCGGTCATCACCGTGGCGCTGGCGATCTCGAGCTCCTTGAGCACCGCGGTGGCCGCGGCGGCCTCGTCGCCCGGGGTCATCCAGACGCCGTCGTACAGCGGCGCGAAGCCCAGCCAGCGCAGCCGCGAGCGCAGCGCGTGCCGCACGTCGCGCTGCTCCTCGGGGATCGAGAAGGCCGCCACGGTCCACTGCCCCGACCACGACCGGGCGCCGGTGCCGAAGGAGTAGATGCGCCGCGCGCCGTCGGCGATCACCGCCGCGGCCCGCTCGGTGAGCCCGTAGTAGGTGCGGCGGCCGACCCGGGAGGACTCCAGCAGCCCGCGGCGCGCCAGCCGGCTGAGCGCCGCCCGCGCTCCCACCGGGGTGACCCCGAACTCGGCCAGCAGGCGCACCAGCGCGGCCGAGGGGAGGTGCTCGCGGCGCCCGTACCAGTAGTCGCCCAGCAGGGTGATCAGCAGGTGCTGCGGCTGGGCCCCGGCCTGCATCCGCGGCAGGTGGACCGGGTCGTCGGCCGCTCCACCCGGCTGGGGAACCGCGTGCACGTCAGTCATGGCCAGGCTTGAGTCTACCGGTGCGCGCGCCGAAGTGGTCGGTGGTCGACGCGGCCGCTTGCTCGGCTTAATCTTCGCGGAGGTGACAAGGCTATGGAGGGGGAGCGATCGATGCTGAACGGCACATACCCGGTCGAGTTCTCGGTCGAGTACCCGGAGCGGCCGCTGGACCGCTTGACCACCGCCTTCCGGATCTTCTGGGTCATCCCCATCGGGATCGTGCTCGGGGCGGTCTCGGGGGGCAACTGGCAGTTCTCCACGCGCAACGGCGGCGCCGCCGTGGCGGCGGCCGGCGGCCTGCTGTTCGGCGCGCCGCTGCTGATGATCCTGTTCCGCCAGAAGTATCCGCGCTGGTGGTTCGACTGGAACCTCGAGCTGCTGCGCTTCACCAACCGGGTCACCACCTACCTGGCGCTGATGAACGACCGCTACCCGTCGACCGACGAGCGGCAGTGGGTCCGCCTGGACATCCCCTATCCGGACGCCAGGGGCCTGAACCGCTTCCTGCCGATCGTCAAGTGGCTGCTGGCCATCCCCCACTACATCGTGTTGTTCTTCCTGGACATCGCGGTGGTGATCGTGGTGATCGTGGTCTGGTTCGCGATCCTGTTCACCGGCAGGTACCCGCGCGGCCTGTTCGACTTCGTCGAGGGGGTGTACCGCTGGCACAACCGGGTGATCGGCTACGCCCTGATCCTGGTCACCGACCGGTACCCGCCGTTCAGCCTGCGACCGTGAGGGCCCCCGCCAGCCACCAATCGCCCCAGGCGGGATAGGTGACCGGTGCTCCAAGGGCCCGCTGCTGGCGGCCCTCAGAAGGTGAACGCGGCGGCGGTGACGTCTCAGCCGCGCTGGGCGACGACGCTCCCGGCCACCGGCTCGCCGTTGCCGCCGGCGGGCTGCACGTTGGCGCGCTCCCGCAGCGGCAGGCGCAGCTCGAAGCGGGCGCCGCCGGCGTGGCGCGCGTCGGTCAGCCGCAGGTCGCCGCCCTGCGACTCGGCCAGCTGCTTGGCGATGTAGAGGCCCAGCCCGAGGCCGCTGTGGCCGTTGCCGAGCTGGGTGAAGCGCTCGAACAGCCGGTCACGCTCCTCCGGCGGGATGCCGGCGCCGTCGTCCTCCACCGCCAGCACCGCATGGTTGCCGCTGCGCTCGGCGATCAGCCGTACCAGCCGCTCGGCGGGCGAGTACTTGCAGGCGTTGTCGAGCAGGTTGCCGAGGATCTGCAGCACGGTGTCGGGCGCCACCCGCACCGGCAGGCTGCCGTCGCACTCCACCCGGATGGGGTGGTCGCGGTGGCCGGCCTGCGCCTCGGTGGCGGCTTGGAAGACCAGCTCGGCGGCGTCGGCCTCGACCAGCTCGGAGCCGCTGGAGGGGTACTCGCCGTCGCCGCGCTCGAAGCGGGCGGCCAGCAGCAGCTGCTCGATCAGGCCGCGCAGCCGGCGGGCCTGGCGGTCGCCCATCTCGAGCATCTCCTGCCGCTCCTCGGCGTTGAGCGGCGCGCCGCTGGACAGCAGCCGCAGCACGCCCAGCACGGTGGCCAGCGGGTTGCGCAGCTCGTGGGAGACCATCGCCAGCAGGTCGTCCTTCATCTTGTCGGTCTCTTGGAGCCTGCGGGTCACGTCCTGCTGCTGGAGGCGCAGCTCGTGCTCCTGGCGGCGCAGCTCCGCCTCGCGGCGCGCCTGCTCCTCCGCCTCGCTGCGGCCGATGTTGGCGCGCACCTCGCTGCGCAGCACCAGGTAGGTGGCCACCGTCGGCAGGCCGAGCGCCAGCAGCAGCACCCCGATCTTCCCGGCGGACAGCACCACCACCAGGACGATCGCCTGGGTCATCACCGCCTTGCCGAGCACCTGGAGCAGCAGGCGGCGCGGGCCGAAGGGGATGCGGTCGTCGAGGTGCACGAGCCCCACGAACAGGGCCGACTTGACCAGCACGAACACCCCGGCGCCGAGCAGGATCGCGGTGAGCGTGTCGATCGTCGGCGGCCGGGTGCCGCCGAGCGCCATCCAGACCGCGCCGCCGGCGGCCATGCCGATCGAGTGGGTGGCGACGTTGAAACCGATGGTGCCCGGCCGCTTGCGCGCCACCAGCTCGCCGAGCACCATCGCGGCGGTCTGCAGCAGCACGGCGTCGCCCAGGCCCGCGTAGAGCAGCAGCGCGAAGGCGAACGGCCCGTTGATCAGGGTCCTGGGGCTCCCGGGGCCACCGAGCGGGATGGCGAAGAACTGGCCGACGAACAGGAAGGCGCTCAGGGTGACGATCACCGGCCACTGGGCGCGGGCGCGCTCGACGTCGACCATCGCCACGAGCGCGATGACGAGAACCACACCGACGGTCGCGACGACGATCCGGTATGTCCTGACCATGCCCGCCATGCTGGTAGTCTCGCGCGCAATCGGATGCGTAGCAAACGATCCCAGAACGCGCAAACAACCTCTTCTCGCCGTACGGGCTGGCCCGACTGTGCCGTTTCTACCGAAATTTCCGCGAGCGCCCCGGGTTGACCGCGAACTTGGGCAAACAATTCCTCACTGTGATAGGAAGCCGCCTCGTCGGCAGCGGCCGCTTCGCGTCAGCTGGTCTGGTTGCGCAGCACCCCGCCGGCGGCGGCCGCGCCGAGCAGGATCAGCAGCGCGCCGGCCAGCAGGCCAACCTGGTTGCCGTCCAGCGAGAGCGGCAGCGCCCGCTCGCCGGCCTCGTCCGCCAGCCAGCCGATGCCCAGCGCGCCGAGCCCGAGGCCCATCCGGAAGAGCATCTGCACGCCGCCCATCACCCGGCCGCGCACCCGGTTGTCGGCCTCCTCCTGCGCCATGGTCAGCGCCAGCACGATGGCGACCGCGAAGGCGACGCCGAACGCCACCGCCGCCAGGAAGGCCATCCACAGCACCGGCGCCAGCGCCATCACCCCCAGCACCAGGCCGCAGCCGACCACCGCCGCGAGGAACTCGCGCGGCCTGGAGCCGCCGGGCAGCATGCGGACCACGCCGAGCCCCAGCGCCATGCCCGCGCCCCACAGCGCCGCCAGCCAGCCGAAGGCGGCGTCCGTGCCGCCGAGGGTCTGGTGCACGTAGCCGATCCCGACGGCGAACAGCACCCCGCCGCCGAACATCGAGACCACCAGCCCGTAGGACAGCGACCGCAGCGCCGGGTGCCGGACCACGTAGCGCACGCCTTCGAGCAGGTCGCGGAACAGCTGGATCTCGCCGCGCCGTGCCCTGCCGAGCGGCAGGCCGGCGTTCATCGCCGCGGAGAACAGGAAGGTGGCCGAGTCGAACACGAAGGCCAGCGAGGTCGGGTGGGAGCGGAACCAGCCGGGCACCGGCAGGTGGTTCGGCGCCACCCGCAGGACGCCGAAGACCGCCGCCGCGACCGGGATGGACCCGTAGGAGGCCGCCAGCATCAGACCGTTGGCCTGCTCCAGCTTCCGCTCCGGCACCAGCCCTGGGATGCTGGCGTCGCGCGACGGCAGGAAGAACAGCGAGACGCACTCGTGCACGAAGGCCAGCACGTACAGGCCGACCAGGCCGGTGAACGGCACCAGCAGGATGAGCACGGCGCGGATCAGGTCGGCGGCGACCATCACCGTGCGGCGCGAGAACCGGTCGGCCACCACGCCGCCGAGCGGCGCCGCGAAGATCGGCGGCACCAGGCGCAGGACCAGCACGACCGCGACCGCGGCCTGGTCGCCGTTGGTGAGCGCGAAGGCAGCGGCGATGAACGCCAGGGTCGCCACCCAGTCGCCCAGCGAGGACACCGACTGGCCGAGCAGCAGGCGCCGGTAGCCCGCCGCACGCAGCAGCGATCCGGCGGCTCCGGCCCGCCGCTCCCCCAGGTCGCGCTGGTGCGTCCGTACGCTCATACCCGCGCGAACGATTGACCCACAGATGGTATTCCGAGTGGATCTTCGAGCCCTGAAGTATTTCCCCTTGGCGCGGAAGATCCGGTGCGTGCGCGCCCGGGCGGGTGAGGTGCGCCAGGAGGCGCGGCGGCGGGGCGGGGCGCGAGGTCGGGCCCACGCGCGGCGGGGCCGTGGCGGCCGACCCCGCGAGCCGCGCTGCGGCGTCTCAGGCGGTGCCGCGGCTGCCGGCGCCGACCGACTGGTTGAGGTGCAGCTGGACCAGGTACGAGCTGGCGGCCTGCAGGTGCGCCGAGGACGCCTTGGCGGCGGCCTCGGGGTCGCGGGCCTGCAGGGCGGCGAGCACGCGCTCGTGCTCGCCGACCACGTCCTTGGCCCGCTCCGGGTGCGAGAACGCCTCGGCGCTGAAGCGCCGCACGAAGTCGCTCAGGTCCCTGGCCAGCCGGAACAGGGTGTCGTTGCCGGCAGCCCGGTAGATGACGTCGTGGAAGGCGATGTTGGCGCTCACCACCAGGTCGGTCCGCTCCTTGGCGACCGCGTCGCGCATCGACTCGAGGATGACCCGCAGCTGGCGCAGCTCGTCGTCGGTGATGCGCTGGGCGGCCAGCCGCACGGCCAGCGACTCCAGCGCCTCGCGCACCAGGTAGACCTCGCTGACCTCGTGCGGCTCGGGCGCGTGCACCACCAGGCCGCGCACCGGGTCCCCGTGGACCAGCTTCTCGGCGGTGAGGCGCTTGAGCGCCTCGCGGACCGGCGTCCGGCTGACCCCGAACTGCTCGCCGAGGTGGATCTCCACCAGGCGGGTCTGCGGCGGCAGCTCACCCGACAGGATCATCTGCCTGAGCTGCTGGTAGACGCGCTCGCTGCTGGGAAGCCCGTCGCTCCAGGTCCCGCTCGAGCGCTTGCGGCTGCTCCCCGTGGGGTTGCTGTTGCGGCTGCTCGACCGCATGGTCGTCTCCTCTGGGTGGCGGTCCGCTGTGCATGGCATCGCGCGCCGCCCTGGGCGGCGCCAGCGGTTACGCAATTTGGGTATTCGGAAGCATACCAGTGGCCGGCCCGATCAACGCGTTCCTCACAACCCACACTTGCATTTGCAATCCGGGGCCGACCGGACATGCCCCTGCGCTTCCGCGTGCGATGCGCCTGCCGGAGCAGTTCCCTCCAACTGTGAGGATACTCCTGCATACACCTGCTGTGTGGGAGGCACCGCCCGGCGGTGTGGGAGGCGCCGCCCGGCGGGGCCGCCGGCCGTGCCGGGCTCCAACCGGCTGCCCCGCGCGACGGCGGTCCGGTTACCATGATGCCCATTGGGACCTGGCGTGCCTGGCGCGTGCCCCACGCGGGGAGGTTGGCCGATGCGTGTCACCGAGCGTGCCCAGAACGTGGTTCACCAGGCCAAGGGAGAGGCCGGCCGGCTCGGCCACGACCGCGTCGGCACCCAGCACCTGCTGCTGGGTCTGCTCACCGACCACCAGTGCCTGGCCGCGGTGACGCTGCGGGAGCTGGAGATCCGGCCGGAGACCGTCCGTCAGCGGGTCGAGGAGACCGTCGGTCGGGGTCAGGGGCAGGACGTCATGGGGCTCTACCTGCCGATGACCAAGCCGGCCACGCTGATCCTCGGCCTCGCCGGCCGTGAGGCGACGCGGCTGGAGGCCGACCGGGTCGGCACTGAGCATCTGCTGCTCGGCCTGGCCAGCGAGGGCGAGGGGGTCGCCGCCAGGGTCCTCCAGGAGCTCGGCGCCGGCCTGCTGGAGCTCCGGGAGGCCGTGGCGGCCCGGTATGCGGCTGGCGTCGAGCCGGAGCCGCTGCCCCCCGACCGGGGTCCCCCGCCCTGGGAGCCGCCGCCGGGGGCGCAGCTGCGTCGCGTGATCCCGCTGGCGCAACGCTATCCGCTGCCGATGGGGGACCAGCTGGTGCTGCTGTCGCTGGAGATCTGGTCGGACTGGTTCGACCTGCGCTACGCGGTCGTCTACGCCACCCCGGAGCCGGAGGGGGAGCTGCCCCGCCGGGCGGTGCTGGGCGCCTGCGAGGTGTCGGATCGGGCCGGCACCGCGTACACCTCCCCGTTCAGCTCCTCCCCGAGCTACGGCATCGTGCGCGTCCACCAGCGCACCTTCGTGCCCTCGCCGCCGCCGGACGCCGAAGCGCTGGAGCTGCGGTTCCGCGTGCCCACCTGGTCCGAGGAGGCCCAGGTCGCCACCACCGTCGACCTGCCGTAGCCGGTCGAGCGCGCCTCAGGCGGTGGCGGCGGCGACCTGGGCGGGGTCGAGCAGGCGGGCGGGGACGAACACCTCGCCGTCGAGGATGTGGCGGGCGGTGCGGCCGACGCTCACGCCGCTGACCGCCGGGACCGGGCCGGCCTCGGCGCGCACGCGCACGTCCATCACCCCGTAGGGGTTGGCGATCCGCAGGCGGTCCCGTCCCGGCAGCCGCGGCCGGGCGACCTGGTGGACCACGGTGCCCTCGACCCGCGCGGCGGCGCCGGTGCAGATCGCGCCGGTGACCATGTAGGAGCGGTGCGCCGTCTGCATCGACATCAGCCGCCCGCTCAAGTCCATCTCCTCGGCCCGGATCAGCTCGCCGAGGCTGCCCGTGTAATCGGCCGGCGGCGCCACCATGCCGACCTTGGGCAGGCCGGGGCTCTTGGCGGTCGCGTCGGCCCGGTCGGCGACGATCCCGATCCACTCGGCCACGATGCCGCGGACCTCCTCCAGCGCGTCGGTCACCTCGACGCGCCGCTCGATCTCCAGCGGCGTCTCGGTGCCGTCCATGCCGAGCTCCGAGGCGAGCAGGAAGGCCACCGGGTTGGCCGCGTCGACCACCGAGACGTGCAGCCTGCGGCCGTCGGTCAGGGTGACCTCGTCGGTGGGCCGACCGGTCGGCAGCAGCGCGCCGGTCGCCGAGCCGGCCGGCTCGAGGAACTCGAGGTCGATGCGCGCGCCCGTGCCGGGCACCCCGGGGATGGCGTAGTCGCCCTCCACCAGCGCGCGGCCGCCGCGCACCGGGACCTCGGCGACGATCACCTTGGCGGTGTTGGTGTTGTGGATGCGCACGGTGGTGACGCCCTGGCTGACCGGCACCAGGCCGTGGTCGATGGCGAACGGGCCGACCGCCGAGGAGAGGTTGCCGCAGTTGCCGCCCCAGTCGACCAGCGGGGTGCCGATGCTCACCTGGGCGAAGGTGTAGTCCACGTCGGCGTCCGGCCGGCTGGGCGCCGAGATCAGCGCCGCCTTGCTGGTCTGCGAGGTGGCCCCGCCGAGGCCGTTGATCTGGCGCATGTCCGGGCTGCCGAAGACGTTGAGCAACACCGCCTCGATCGCCGCGCGGTCGCGTGGCAGCTCGCCCGCGTGGAAGAAGACCCCGCGGCTGGTGCCGCCCCGCAGGATCGAGCAGCGCAGCCGCCGGTTCTCAGCCATCGTGCATCGCCTCCGTGGTGTCCGGTGCGTAGCGCTCGGCGAGCGCCTGGTGGTGGGGCAGGCCGACCAGCCGCTGGCGCTCGGGGAAGGGCAGCAGGCGGTCGAGGACGGCGGCGCTGCCGCCGTCGCGGCGCAGCGCGGTGAGCGCCTCGCGCACGGCCAGCGTGCCGGCGCGCAGCGCGGTGTTGGCGAACAGCACCATGCGGTAGCCCATCGCGCCGAGCGCCCGCGCGTCGAGCAGCGGGGTGCGGCCGCCCTCGACCATGTTGGCCAGCAGCGGCGCGCCGACCAGGCGCGGCAGCTCGCGCAGCGCCTCCAGCGTGGTGGGGGCCTCGACGAAGACCAGGTCGGCGCCGGCGGCCGCGTAGGCGCGTGCCCGCTCGACGGCGTCGTCCAGCCCGCCCGAGGCGATCGCGTCGGTGCGGGCGATCACCACCAGGTCGGGGTCGCGGCGCGCGTCGAGCACCGCGTGCAGCTTGCCGACCATCTCGGCGAGCGGGATCGTGGCGGTCCCCTCGAAGTGCCCGCAGCGCTTGGGGAAGACCTGGTCCTCGATCTGCACGGCGGCGACGCCGGCGCGCTCGAAGGCGCGCACCGCGCGGCGGGCGTTGAGCGCGTTGCCGAAGCCGGTGTCGATGTCGGCGATCACCGGCAGCTCGACCGCCTCGCAGATGTGGGCGACCTGGCCGCAGAGCTCGGCGAGGCTGGCCAGACCGAGGTCCGGCAGGCCGAGCATGGCGTTGGAGATGCCGGCGCCGGTGGCGTAGACCGCCCGGAAGCCGGCCTCGGCGGCGACCAGCGCGGTGAGCGCGTCGGCGCAGCCCGGCACGACCAGCGGGCGCTCCCGCTGCAGCGCGACCCGCAGCCGCGTGCCGGGGCTGGCCGGCGACAGGCTTGGCACCTCGGACCCTCCGTGCGCTGCCGCAGCGGCTCCGGACCTGGCCGGGACGGCTTCACCAGCCAGGCCCTGGAGCGCGCCACGTCCTGCGGGCTCAGGCGTTGGTCAGCTTGGTGCCCGGGTTCCAGTCGTGCAGCAGCTGGCGCGGCTGCACGCGGTCCACCACCTCTGGGGGGACCCGGCACTTCTGGGGGAACTGCTCGGGCGGGGCCGGGAGGGTGCAGTCCAGGATCAGCTTGGTCTCCATGGGGCCCTTCTCCTCCCGGTGGTAGCCGTAGGTCACCGGGTTGAGGTGCCCGCCGAGGAAGTTCGGCATGATCACCAGGTCGCGGTCCGCCTGGAAGCGGGTGGTCATCGCCCAGAGCACCTGGTCCTGGTTGAAGACGTCGATGTCGTCGTCGACCACCCAGATGTGCTTGAGGATCGGGTCCACCGCGAAGGC
>DASVXQ010000466.1:0-11306 GCA_036392615.1 Actinomycetes bacterium
CGACCGCCCGCCTGGGCCGCGCAGCGGAAGATCGCCACCAGCAGCACCGCCCCGCCCGCCTGTCCCAGGAACAGCGCCAGCTCGGCGGCACGCCGCTGGAGCGCCACCGAGAGGGCCACCGCGGCGATCCCGGCCAGGGTCGCCAGCCACCCGGGCCGCCGCGGCGCCGCGGTGAGCAGCCCGCCGATCGCCAGGGCCACCAGGCCGGCCAGCATCACCAGCAGGAAGGCGCGCGTGTCGGGCTGCCGCCCGAGCACCGCCTGCCAGCCGATGTTCTGCCACACCAGGCAGTGCAGGAACAGCGCCGGGCCGAACCCCGCCAGCGGCAGGGCGGCGCCCGCCGGCGCTGCCAGGCCCGGGTCGAGGATCGCCTCGGCCCGCGGGCCCCTGCCGGCCACGGCGCGGACCAGCAGCCAGAGCTGGAAGGCCACCAGCGCCGCGGTGAGCGCGACCGGGCGGATGCCAACGGTCCACAGGTCGTCGTAGCTGCCCGCCGCGCCGAACAGGGCGGTGTCCAGCGCCAGGCCGAGCAGCACGGCGACCCCCAGCCGGCGCCCGCCCGAGCCGCCGCGCACCCTGGCGAGCCAGCTCGGCACGAACCAGCAGAACAGCACCACGCCCAGCGGCGCCACCAGCCAGCGGGCCAGCGCGTCCGGCAGGAGCTGGACCACCAGGCGGACCAGCGCGACCCCGCCCGCGGCGAGCGCCACGGCGCGGCGCGGCCCCAGCGCGCGGATCAGCACCGGCGCCAGGAACGCCAGCAGCAGGGTGCCGAGCGCGAACCCCGCCAGCGCGGCGATCGGCGCGCCCAGACGGTCGCGCTCCACGCTGATGACGGTGGCCATCTCCAGCCGCAGAAGCTGGAGTCCGAAGGCGACGGTCAGCGCCGGAAGCGCCAGCTCGACCACCGCCGGCCCTGACCGGCGGGCTGCCGATGTCGCCATGCAGCGGAGTATCCCACACCAGCGAACCTGGGCGCGCAGCCTGGCTACAGCATCCCTACGGTCATCCGCGTGGACCCGATACCGCAACTGCCGGGCCGCCGGCTGCGCGCGCCCGGGCCGTTTATTTGCTTGCCAGTCCCGGTCGCCGTCGGTCACACTCGTCGGCCGTGTCCGGAGGCGACCTGGAAACCGAGCTCGACCATGAGCTGCGCGCCGAGCGCGCCATGCTCGAGCACGCACGCCGCTGCCTGGACGCCATGCGGCGGCGCGCCGAGTCGCTGACCTCCTCCAGCGGCGGCGACTGGGTCTCCGAGGAGGTGCTGCACTGGCGCATCCAGCAGCGCATCGCCTCGCTGGCCGACGACGGCTCCAGCGGGCTGTTCTTCGGCCGGATCGACTACGACGACAGCGCCGAACTGCCGGACACGCGCTTCTACCTCGGGCGCCGGCACGTGGTCGACGACCTGGGCGACCCGGTGGTGATCGACTGGCGCGCCCGGCTGGCCCACCCGTTCTACCGCGCCACGCCGCGCAACCGCTTCGGCGTGCGGCTGCGCCGCCGCTTCGGCTACCAGCGCGGCGCGCTGACCTCGTTCCAGGACGAGCCGCTGTGGCTGGGCGAGGACGACGGCACCGCCGACCGGCTGCTGGCCGCCGAGATCGAGCGGCCGCGCATCGGCCCGATGCGCGACATCGTGGCCACCATCCAGCCCGAGCAGGACGACCTGATCCGCGCCCCGCTGGAGCAGACCATCGTGGTGCAGGGCGGCCCCGGCACCGGCAAGACCGCCGTCGGCCTGCACCGCATCGCCTACCTGCTCTACGAGCACCGGGCGCGGCTGGAGCGCGACGGCGTGCTGATGGTCGGCCCCAGCGCCGCCTACCTCGCCTTCATCCACGACGTGCTGCCCGGCCTCGGCGAGGTCCGCGTCGAGCAGCGCTCGCTCGCCGGCCTGGTGCCGGGCGTCCGTCCCACCGGCACCGAGCCACCGCGGGTGGCCGAGGTGAAGGCGGGTGCGCGCATGGCCGAGGTGGTGCGGCGGGCGGTGTTCCGGCACGTGCGCTGGCCTGGCGAGCCGCTGCGGCTGCGCTGGTCGAGCCGCGTGATCGAGATCCCGGCGCAGGCGCTGCGCCAGGAGGTCGCCGCGCTGCTCGCCCGCGGGGTCCGCTACCACATCGGCCGCGCCCAGCTGCGCCAGTGGCTGCTCGACCGCTGCTACCAGCACCTGGTCTCGACCGACGCGCTGAGCGCGCTCGACAGCGCCCGCGACGTCGACCGGGCCATCTCGGGCTCGGCCGAGCTGCGCCGCTTCATGGACCGCACCTGGCCGGCCCTCCAGCCGGCGCAGATGGTCTACCGGCTGCTGGGCGACCGCGCCGCCCTGGCCGAGGCGGCCGCCGGCATCCTCGACGAGCGCGAGCAGGCGCTGCTGCTGCGGCCCCGCCGCCGCGGTGGCTTCCGTCAGATGGCCTGGTCGATGGAGGACCTCTACCTGATCGACGAGGCGATCGACGTGATCGACGGCACCCGAACCTACGGTCACGTGGTGGCCGACGAGGCGCAGGACCTCTCGCCGATGCAGCTCCGCGCGGTCGGCCGGCGCTGCCGCTACGGCTCGGCGACGGTGCTCGGCGACCTGGCCCAGGGCACCTCGCCGTGGGCCGCCGTCGGCTGGGAGGAGGCGCTCCCCCACCTCGGCAAGACCGAGCCGCGCATGGAGGCGCTGCCGCGCGCCTTCCGGGTGCCGCGGCAGGTGCTCGACTTCGCCAACCAGCTGCTCCCATCGATCGCCCCGCAGGTCACCCCGGCGGTCTCGGTCCGCAGCGTGCCCGGCTCGCTGGAGCTGCGCGCCTCCACCCCGGAGCGCCGCACCCGCGAGTGGCTCCTGGCGCTGCGCCGGGCGCTGGACGCCGAGGGCTCGGTGGGGCTGATCGGGGCCGACCCCAAGATCCCCGAGCTGCGCGCCGCGCTGGAGCGCGAGAGCCTGGACTTCCGCATGGTGGAGCGCTTCGACCTCTCCACGCGGCTGTCGCTGGTGCCCGCCTCGACCGTCAAGGGGCTGGAGTTCGACCAGGTGGTGCTGGTCGAGCCGGCCGACGTGGTCGACGCCGACCGGCACGGGCTGCGCCGGCTCTACATCGCGCTGACCCGCGCGGTGTCCCACCTGTGCGTGGTGCACGCCCGGCCGCTGCCCGACCCGCTGCTCGGCGGGGCGGCCGCCTGACCCGCGGACGCGGCGCGGCCGCCGGACGGGTCGCCGGCGGCCGCGCAGACCCGGGCAGCGCTCAGCCCATACCTGGGAGATTCGAGGTCTCGAGCTCGGAGGCTCTCGCGCGGATCACCAGCAGCGAGACGAGCAGCGCGACGATGGCGAACACCACCGACAGCTCCAAGGCCATCGAGATGCCGTGCGACAGGATGTTGCTGGCGAACGGCGCCGGCAGCTGGCCGGTCTGCTGGAACTGGGCCCGCATCGCCGGTGTCGCGCTGGAGAGGAACCTGCCGACCTGCTCGGTCGCCTCGTTGCGGCTGGCGGTGCCGAACACCGTCACCAGGATCGACAGGCCCAGCGACCCGCCCACCTGCTGCATGACGTTCAGCAGGCTGGAGGCCGCGCCCGCCTCCTCGCGCGAGACGCCCGAGACCGCCACGATCGTCAATGGGACGAACAGGAAGCCCATGCCGAGCCCGAAGACGATCATCGGCCCGAGGATCCCGTCGACGTAGCCGCTGGTGGCCGAGACCTGCGACAGCCAGGCAAGGCCGCCGGCGGCCAGCAGTGAGCCGGTGCCCATCAGGCGCCGAGGCCCGAACCTCGGCAGCGTCTGCGAGGCGATCTGGGAGGTCACCACGATCGCCACGGTGACCGGCAGGAACGCCAGGCCCGCACGCAGCGGGCTGTAGCCCAGCACGTTCTGCACGAACAGGGTCAGGAAGAAGAACATCCCGAACAGCGCCGCCGCCAGCGCGAACATGATCGTGTAGGTGCCGGCGCGGTTGCGGTCGCGGAACATGTGCAGCGGCGTGATCGGCTGGCGCGTCCTGCTCTCGATCGACAGGAAGAGGCCCAGCAGCACCACAGCGGCCACGAACGCGCCGATGGTCACCGAGTCGCTCCAGCCCTCCTGGGCCGCGCGGATGAAGCCGTACACCAGGGCCACCATCCCGGCGGTCGAGGTGAACGCGCCTCCGAGGTCGAACCTGCCGGGCTGGCGCTCGGACTCGGAGATGTACAGCGGGGCGAGCAGTGCCAGCAGCAGGCCGATCGGCGCGTTGACGAACAGCACCCAGCGCCACGACAGCCACTCGGTGAGGATGCCCCCGGCCAGGAGGCCGATGGCGGCGCCGGACACCGACACGGCGGCGAACACCCCGAACGCCCGGTTGCGCTCGCGGCCTTCGGCGAAGTTGGTGGTGATCAGCGCCAGCGCCGTCGGCGAGGCGATCGCGCCGCCGACGCCTTGCAGCGCCCTGGCGGCCAGCAGCCAGCCGGACGAGGTGGCCAGCCCCCCCAGCAGCGACGCCAGGCTGAACAGCAGGATGCCGGTGATGAACACGCGGCGGCGGCCGAGGATGTCGCCGGCGCGCCCGCCGAGCAGCAGCAGGCCGCCGAAGGTCAGGGTGTAGGCGTTGAGCACCCAGGACAGACTGGTGGTGGAGAAGTGCAGCGCACTCTGGATATGCGGGAGCGCGATGTTGACGATGGTGGCGTCGAGCACGACCATGAGCTGCGATGCGGCGATGACCGTGAGCGTGAGCGCAGGGTGAACGCCGCGTCGTGCCGCCCCGGGTGCCCGTGACCTCACCGACTGCGAGACCGCCATGAGCTGTTCTCCCTTGGGGGTAGTTAGTGTACGATTCCGTTCACTAGCGGCTCACGCTACACTGGCGAAATAGGGAACGCAAGCGTTCATTAATGAATTCTTAGGGAACTGAGGTCGACCGATGGTGGCTGAGTCGGACCGCACCGGTGCACTGTCCGGAGCGCGGGACGCCCAGACCCGCCGCCGCGGCGAAGCGCTCGAGCAGGCGATCTTCGACGCCGTCCTGCAGCAGCTCTGCATGGTCGGCTATCCGGGCGTGAGCATGGAGGGCATCGCGGCCTGCGCCCACACCGGCAAGGCGGCCCTGTACCGGCGATGGGCCTCCAAGGAGGACCTGATCGTCGACGCGCTGGAGCGCCTCCTGCCCTCGCTCGACGAGCTTCCCGACCACGGCAACCTGCGCGACGACATGCTGGACGTGCTGCGGCGACTCACCGCGATGATCAACTCGCCGACGGGCGGGGCGCTGAAGTGCCTGCTGGCCGAGACCGACCGCGACCATCCATTCGTCAAGCTGGTGCACGAGCGGGTGCTGATGCCACGCAAGCGCCTGTTCCACAAGCTGTTGCAGCGCGCGGTCGAGCGTGGCGAGGCGCGCGCCGACGCGGTCGAGACCCTGGCCGCCGAGGTCGGTCCGGCCATGGTGGCGCAGCGGTTCCTGGCCGAGGGCGGGCCGGTGCCGGACTCCTACCTGGTCTCGGTGGTCGACGACGTGGTGATGCCGCTGCTGCGGCCGTAGCGGCGCTCAGCTCCCCGGGCTCGCCTGGGCCTGGCTGACCGGCTCCGGCCGGCGGCCGCTGGCCAGGCGCGGGGCGTCCAGCGGGCAGCTCATCACCGGCTCGGGGCAGCGGGCGGCGTCTTCCGCCCTGGGCGTGCGGATCGTCAGGAAGGCCAGCACCCCGCCGGCCGCCACCAGCACCGCCGAGATCATCGTGGCCATGCGGAAGCCGGCGGCGAACACGTCCGGGTCGAGCGCGTCCGCGCCGGCGATCCCGGCGACCACCGGCAAGGTCGCGATCGCCAGCAGCCCGGCGGCGCGTGCCACGGTGTTGTTGACCGCCGAGGCGATCCCGGCGTGCTCCTCGCTGGCGGCCGCCAGCACGGTCGAGGTCAGCGGCGCCACCGTCAGCGACAGGCCGAGCGCGAACACCACCACCGCCGGCAGGGTGCTGAGCCAGTAGCTCCTGCCCGGGGCGACCAGCACCATCATGGCGAGCCCGACGGCGGCGATCAGCGGGCCGAGGGTCATCGGCAGCCGCGGCCCGATCCGCTCGGCGAGCCGGCCGGCCCTGGCCGACAGCAGCAGCATCACCAGGGTCACCGGCATCAGCGCCGTGCCGGCGGTCAGGGGCGACTGGCCGACCACCCGCTGGAGCTGGATCGGCAGCAGGAAGAAGGCGCCGCTGAGCGCACCGTAGACCAGGAAGGTAACCACGTTGGCGCTGGTGAACTGGCGCGACTTGAACAGGTGCAGCGGCAGCAGCGGGTAACGGCTGAAGCGCTCGACCGCCACGAACCCGGCCAGCGCGGCCACGCCCAGGACGGCGGCGCCCAGCACCAGCGGCGCCGTCCAGCCCGACCCGGTGCCCTCGGTCAGCGCGTAGGTGATGCCGGCGAGCCCGAGCGCCGCCAGGCCCGCGCCGGCGAGGTCCAGCCGCGGGGCGGCGCGAGGGTCGCGGCTCTCGGGCACGTGACGGATCGCGGCCCAGAGCGCGATCGCGGTGAGCGGCAGGTTGATGAAGAACACCAGCCGCCAGGTCACCGCCTCGGTCAGGAAGCCGCCGAGCAGCGGGGCCACCGCCGTGGCCACCCCGCCGAGGCCCGTCCAGGCGCCGATCGCCGCGGCCCGGTCCGATGGCCGGAAGGTCGCCTCGATGATCGCCAGGCTGCCCGGGGTCAGCAGCGCGGCCCCCACCCCCTGGATCGCCCTGGCGCCCACCAGGACCTGCGCGTTCGGCGCCAGGCCACAGAGCAGCGAGGCCACCGCGAACCAGACGATGCCGGTGATGAAGACGCGCTTGCGGCCGAAGTGGTCGCCCAGCGAGCCGCCGAGCAGCAGCAGGCCGGCCAGCGTCAGGGTGTAGGCGTTGACCGTCCACTGGAGGCTCGCCAGGCCGGTGTCGAACTCCCGCGCGATCGTCGGCAGCGCCACGTTGACCACGCTGCCGTCGAGGAACACCAGGCCGGAGCCGCAGATGGTGGCCACCAGCACCCAGCGCCCCGGGCCGGAGCGGTAGCTGACCTCACCAGCGGCCGGGGCGGCGCGCGCACGCGCCACGCCCTCTGGAGCCGGGTTGGCAGCCATGGCGCGAGCATAGGGCCGGGGCGCGCGGGGCGCCAGGAAACTCCGAGCCGGGCGAACCCGCACAGGTCTGGTCATCGGGCGCGGAAGCCCGTATATTCTCGACCAAGTGGCCTAGTCCAATCACAGGGAGACGTCCATGTCCCGGCTCTCCACCCGGCGCGGCCCCCGCCTGCTCGCCCTGCTGGCGCTGACCGCGGCGCTGCTGCTGCCGTCGGCGCCGGCCGCGGCCGGCGGCGCGGGCGACGCGCGGCTCAGCGGCCATCGCGTCGCCTACTTCGCCCAGTGGCGCATCTACTCCGGCTTCCTCCCCAGGGCGGTCGACCAAAGTGGCGCGGCCGACCGGCTGACCGAGATCAACTACGCCTTCGCCAACGTGTCCGAGGACGGCCGGTGCTTCATCCGCAACGAGGCCGGCGTGGGCGACGCCTTCGCGGACTTCCAGCGCGTCTACGCCGCAGGCGAGAGCGTCGACGGGGTGGCCGACTCCGACACCCAGGCGCTGCGCGGCAACTTCAACCAGCTTCGCAAGCTGAAGCTGCGGCACCCGCAGCTGCGCACCCTGATCTCGCTGGGCGGCTTCACCTGGTCGAAGTTCTTCTCCAACGCGGCGCTGACCCCGGAGTCGCGGCGAGCCTTCGCGCAGTCCTGCATCGACCTCTACATCAAGGGCAACCTGCCGCTGCTGCCGGACAGCAATGCCGGCGGCCCCGGCTCGGGCGCCGGGGTGTTCGACGGCATCGACATCGACTGGGAGTACCCGGCCGCCGAGGGCGCCCCCGGCAACGTGGTGCGGCCCGAGGACACCCGCAACTTCACCCTGCTGCTGGCCGAGCTACGCCGCCAGCTCGACGCGCTGGGGCGCAGGAACCACCGGCACTACCTGCTGACCGCCGCGGTGCCGGCGGGCTTCGACAAGATCGCCAAGCTCGAGGTGAACAGGATCCACCGCTCGCTGGACTGGCTGAACCTGCTCACCTACGACTTCCACGGGCCGTGGGAGGCGACCGGGCCGGCGCAGTTCCACTCCAACCTGTTCCTGCGGCCCGACGACCCCAACCCTGCCGGCTCGCCGGTGCGGGTGAGCGTCAACGACGTGGTCAACGCCTACCTGCGGGGCGGCACCCCGGCGCGCAAGATCGTCATCGGCACGCCGTTCTACGGCCACGGCTGGACCGGGGTGGCCGACGGCGGGCGCCACGGGCTGTTCCAGCCGGCCACCGGGCCGGCCCCCGACCCGGAGTTCGGCCCAGGCACGGCCAGCTTCCGGACGCTGAAGGGCTTCGCGGGGCAGAGCTTCCGCGACCCGCTGAGCCGCGGCTTCTGGAAGTACGACGGCACCACCTTCTGGGCCTACGACGACCCGGGCGTGCTGCTCGACAAGACCCGCTACGTGCGGGCCCGGCGGCTGGGCGGCGTGATGATGTGGGAGCTGTCGCTGGACGACGAGCAGGCCACCCTGGTGCGGACGGTCGACCGCGGCCTGGGGCGGCGATGACAGCCTCAGGTCACGTCGCGGCGCAGGGTGAAGAAGGTGCCCAGCAGGGCCGCCACCACCCCGTAGGCGAGCAGGGTCAGCGTGCCGGCCCACCAGGACAGCAGGTGCTCGCCGGTGGTGCGGACCATGGCCATCGACGCCTGGCCGGGCAGGAACTTGGCGACCGGGAACCAGCCGATCGCGTTCAGCCCGGCCAGCAGCAGCGGCTCGGCGATGAAGACGAAGCCGATCACCACCAGGATCGCGGCGATCTGGTTCTTCAGCAGCGTGCCGACGCCCAGGCCCAGCACCGCCCAGACCAACAGCCCGAGCACCATCAGCAGCAGCGCCTGCTCGACGTCGCCGCTGCCCAGCCGCGTGCCGAAGCCCTTGGCGGAGATCACGATCGCGCCGACCACCAGGCCGGCCAGGATCATCAGGACCCCGGAGATGCCGGCGACCACCACGATGCCGGCCAGCTTGCCGATCACCACCCGGCTGCGGCGCGGGGTCGCCAGGAAGGTCGGCGTGATCGTCTGGTGGCGGAACTCGCCGCTGATCGAGATCACCCCGAGGATCAGCGCGAACAGCGAGCCGATCCCGAAGGCCACGCCGTAGACCGTGCGGACCTGCGCCGGATCGGACAGCGGCGGGGTCGCCTGGCCGTTGCCGCCGTTGCCCGCCCCGGAGGTGAGCGCGGTGATCAGGGTGATCACCGCCACGGCGAGCATGCCGCCGAGGGTGAGGCCGAACCACATCCGGGTGGTCGACCACTTGCGCAGCTCGGAGCGGACCAGGCCGATCACGACGACACCTCCGCGGGCGGGATGCCTGCGCCGGGCTCGCCGCCGGTCAGCTCCAGGAACACGTCCTCGAGGTCGCTTCCCTGCGGCGCCAGCTCGTGCAGCTCGATGTCGTTGACGAAGGCGAGGTGGCCGACCGCCTCGGCGGAGGCGCCCGGCACCAGCAGCGCGCCGTCGCCGCCGGCCCGCACCCCGAGGCCGTCGCGCTCCAGCACCTCACGGAGCTTGACGGCCTCGGGGGCTCGCACCCGGACGGCGGCGTTGGCGCTGCCGAGCAGCTCGCGCAGGGTGCCCTCGCGGACCAGCCGGCCGCGGGAGATGATCACCACGCTGTCGACCGTCTGCTCGACCTCGGACAGGATGTGGCTGGAGACCAGCACCGTCTTGCCCTGGCTGCCGGCCAGGTAGCGGAGGAACTCCCGCAGCCAGTTGATGCCCGCCGGGTCCAGGCCGTTGGCCGGCTCGTCGAGGATCAGCACCCGCGGGTCGCCGAGCAGGGTGGTGGCCAGCGCCAGGCGCTGGCGCATGCCCATGGAGAAGCCGCGCAGCCGGCGGTTGGCGGCCTCGGCGATGCCGGTCAGCTCCAGCACCTCGTCGGCGCGCCGGTCCGGCAGCCCGGCGGCCGCGCAGAGCACCCGCAGGTGGTTCCTGGCGGTCCGGCCCGGGTGGAAGCCGGAGGCCTCCAGCGCCGCGCCGACCGTGCCGAGCGGGTCGGGCAGGTCGGCGTAGCGGCGCCCGCCGATGGTGGTGGTCCCCTGGTTGGGCGTGACCAGGCCGAGCAGGCAGCGCAGGGTGGTGGTCTTGCCGGCGCCGTTGGGCCCGAGGAAACCGGTGACACTACCCGGCTCCACTTCGAAGCTCAGGTCGTCAACGGCGCGGACGTTGCCAAACCGTTTTGTGAGGTTCGAGACGACGATCCGGCCGTCGTCAGGCATCGATCGACTCCCCCTCTGTGGCTCGCGGATCGGCCGATCCTACCCGTTGCGGCAGCGGTCGGCTCGGCTCCAGCCGCAGCAGCCGCGCGGTCCAGTCGGGCAGCCACCAGTTCCAGCGGCCGAACAGCACCACCACCGCCGGCATGAGCAGCGCGCGCAGCACGGTCGCGTCCAGCAGGATGCCGGCGCCGAGCCCGGTGGCCATGATGCGCACGTCGACCGACGGCACCCCGGCGAGCGCGGCGAAGGCCAGGAACAGGATCAGCGCGGCGCTGGTGACCAGCCTGCCGACGCGGCCGAGGCCGTCCACCACCGCGCGGGAGGTGGAGCCGCTGGCGTCGTACGCCTCGCGCATGCGGGCCAGCAGGAAGACCTCGTAGTCCATGGACAGGCCGTAGAGGAACGCGAAGGTCATCAGCGGCACCCACGGCACGATCGAGCCGGTGGCGTCGATGCCCCAGATCGCGCTGGAGCCGTGGCCGTGCTGCCAGACCAGCACCAGCACGCCGTAGGCCGTGCCGATCGACAGCAGGTTGAGCGCGATCGCCTTGGCGGGCAGCAGCAGCGAGCGGAAGGCCCGCGCCAGCAGCACGAAGGTGGCCAGCGCCACCACCGCCAGCATCACCGGGAAGGAGCCGTACAGCGCGCGGGTGGCGTCGATGTCGAGCGCGCCGCTGCCGCCGACCTGCACCCCCGGCAGCTCGGCGGTCACGTCCCTGACCCGCTCGACGGTCGCCCGCCCGGCGCCGGTGCTGGTCTCGTCGGCCGGCAGCACGGAGACCAGCGCGCCGCCGCGCCGCCAGGAGGAGTCGTCCGGCGCCACCGCCGTGCGCACGCCCCCGACGCCGGCGAGCCGGCTGGCGACCGCCGCCGGGTCGCCGCCGCGGGCCACCAGCACCTCGATCGGGGTGAGCACCCCGCTCGGCACGCCGCCACGCTCCAGCTCCTCGAGGGCGGCGCGGGCCTGGCCGCCGCCGCGCAGCGACGCCGCGGTCGGCTCGCCCAGCCGCAGCCCCAGCG
>DASVXQ010000467.1:0-8483 GCA_036392615.1 Actinomycetes bacterium
AGGAAAGGTCCAGCGGGTCTGGCTGAAGGGGTCCTTGCCGAAGCCGTAGCTGACGGTCGGGGCGACCTCGTAGACGTGGGCCTCGCCGGGGCCGTGATGGAAGGCCTCGTCGCGGACCTCGAAGTGCCAGTCCCCGCCGTACTTGGACTCCCAGGCGTCGGCGAGGCGCTGGAGCATGCCGTGGTCCCGGACCCGCACCGCGCGGCCCTCGACCACCAGGTCCATGCCCTCGAGGTCGTTGCGGCCGGTGAGCAGCGCGCACTGCGGGTTGGCGTCGAGGTTCCTGGCCTTGCGCTCCTCAGGGCCGGTGCTGAAGTACATCGCCTGGTCCAGCCACACCGCCAGCACCGGCGTGATGTGCGGACGCCCGTCGGGACGCACCGTGACGACCCAGTACAGCCTGGCGGCCTCCAGACGTTCGCGCGCGTGCTCCCATGGGGTGGCGGTCGCCTGCTCGTCGCTGTAGCGGGCGTCGAGCTCGGTGGCCGGCTCGTTGACGGTCATGCGTCCTCCTCTCAGTCGCTTCGTCGCTTCATCGATCTGCAGACATGACGACGCTCACGCGCCGAAGTCATCGGCGCCGGAGGTCGCTGCGAGCCTATCGGGACCCAGGGACGTGGTTGCCGTCCGGGGCCGCTTGGTCGACCATCGTTGGCATGTGCCGCAACATCACCACCCTGCGAGGGCTCGAACCGCCCGCGACCAGCGAGGAGATCGAGGCCGCCGCCCGCCAGTACGTGCGCAAGGTCAGCGGGATCACCCATCCCACCCCGGCGACCGCCGAGGCGTTCGAGCAGGCGGTCGCCACGATCGCCAACGTGACCGCCGAGGTGCTGCGTGAGCTCCCGGCGCGCCGGCAGCCTCCCAAGAACCTCCCCCCGCTCCGCCGCCCCGAGGTCCGCGCCCGCCTGTCCTGACCAAGTCAGCCCGGCCGCGCAGCCGCGCGGCCACCTATGCGGGCGTGCCAGCCGCGCGGCCCCGTCGCGCGGTGGCAGCGCGGCTGGCCACCCCGCACGGGCCTCAGCGAGGCCCGGATGGCGGGGTGAGCACCTCGCCCAGGGTCGAGCGGACGCAGCGGTCGACGTAGTCGGCCGGGTCCCAGCCGCGCTCGACGACGAGGTGCTGCCAGTTGGCGAGATGGCTGCGGGCCCAGATCCAGTCGGTCGCGGTGGCGACCGTCCAGCCCTGGGCCAGGCGCCCGTCCTGGTGGACCCGCTCGACCGCCTCGCGGAAGGCACGGTTCAGGTCATCCATGCGGTCGTGCCAGGCGCTGCCGCCCTCGTCGCCGTTGGCGGCGGCCGCCTCGAGCGCGCGGCCGACCGGCAGGATCTCCGGGACGTAGCCGAGCCACAGGCGCAGCAGGCGCTCGAGGCCCTCGACCGGGGGCAGTTCCCGGGCTGCGGCGACCCGCTCGGCGAAGCCGCTGGCGGCGTCGTGGTGACGGGCCATCGCGACCAGCAGGCCCGCGCGATTCTCAAAATGGATGTAGACGAGCTGCCGTGAGACCCCGGTGGCCCTGGCGATCGCCGCGATGGTCACGGCGTTGATGCCGCGCTCACGGACCAGCGCGAAAGCGGTGTCGAGGATGCGCGCGCGGGTGGAAGCGCTTCGTGTCACGGTCATGGAACCAGCATCGCCTTGCTCTTGACACGTGTCAAACCGAGTGCATAGTTTACACATGTCAAGTCGATGGGGGCTGAGGTGCCCAAAGCAGGGAACGAGCGCTGGGAGGGCCCGATGGTGTGGACGAGCACGAAGGATCCAGTTCAGGTCGGGGACACGACCCTCCACCGGCTGATCGCCGACGCCGCCGGCCGGTTCGGCGACCGGCCGGCCCTGGTGGACGGGCCGACCGGCACGACGGTCAGGTACGAGCTGCTCGCCTCGAGGATCGGGACGGTGGCGGCCGGCCTGGCCGCCCGAGGCTTCGGGCCCGGGGACGTGCTGGCGATCTGGGCGCCGAACCTGCCGCAGTGGGCCGGGGTCGCGCTCGGCGCGATGGCGGCGGGCGGGACCGTGACCGGCGCGAACCCCGCCTGCACCGAGCACGAGCTGGTGCGCCAGCTCGCCGACGCCCGCGCGGCGACGCTGGTGACCGTGCCGTCGCTCGCGCCGGTCGCGCGGGCCGCCGCCGAGGCGGCTGGCGTGCGCGAGGTGATCGCACTCGGCGAGGCGGAGGGCGTCACCCCGATCTCCGCGCTGCTCGAAGCCGGGTCCGACGCCGTCGAGCCGCCCGCCCACGCCATCGAGGCGCCGGCCGTCCAGCCCACGGCCGGCACGATCGAGCGCGGGGCTGTCGAGCCGTCGGCGGTCGGGCTGCTGCCGTATTCGAGTGGCACGACCGGGCTGCCCAAGGGGGTGATGCTCACCCACGCCAACCTGGTCGCCTCGGTGCGGCAGGTGCAGAGCGGGCTGTGCCTGAGCGAGCGCGACACCACCGTGGCGGTGGCGCCGTTCTTCCACGTGATGGGCTTCGTGGTCAGCCTGGCCGTGCCGCTGGCGGCGGGCACGACGGTGGTCACCCTGCCACGGTTCGACCTGGAGCGGTTCCTGGACCTGGCCGGTCGGCACCGGGCGACCGTGCTGGTGGTACCGCCACCGCTGGTCGCCGCGCTGGCGCGACACCCGATGGTGGACGCATACGACCTGTCCCACGTCGAGCTGATCGTCTCGGGTGGCGCGCCGCTCGGCCCGGAGCTCCAGCGGGCGGTTGCGGCCCGGTTCCCCGGCGTGGTCGTCGGCCAGGGCTGGGGGCTGACCGAGACGGCCGTCGGCGCGACCATGCCCGACCGCGACGTCGGCACCGTGCCCGGCTCGGTCGGCAGGGTGATGCCGAGCACCGAGCTGCGTGTGGTCGACCCGGAGACCGGACGCGACCTCGCCGCCGGCGAGCGCGGCGAGCTGCTGGTCCGCGGGCCGCAGGTGATGGCCGGCTACCTGCGCCGGCCCGAGGCCACCGCCGCGACCATCGACGCGGACGGCTGGCTGCGGACCGGCGACCTCGGGTTCGTCGACCGCGACGGCAACGTCTTCGTCGCCGACCGGCTCAAGGAGCTCATCAAGGTCAGTGCCTACCAGGTCGCGCCCGCGGAGCTGGAGGCGCTCCTGCTGACCCATCCCGCGGTCGCCGACGCGGCCGTGATCGGCCGCCCGGACGCGACCCACGGCGAGGTCCCGGTCGCGGTCGTGGTGTGCCGCGCCCCGGTGGACGAAGCCGAGCTGCTCGCCTTCGTGGCCGAGCGGGTCACGCCCTACAAGCGCCTCCGCGCCGTCCGCTTCGCCGAGTCGCTTCCCCGCACGCCATCCGGCAAGCTCCTCCGCCGGGCGCTCCGCGACCAGGTCCTCGCCAGCGCGACCGCGTCGGGGCGGTGACCGGCGCCGCGGAACGAGCGGGTCCGGTCCAAGCGCAGGCGGTCCGGCCGGCGGCCCGTCAGGCCGTCCCGGCTCGGCTCGAACGCCGTCGGGAATCGGCTCCGGCATGAGCTGGACAATGCTGGCGTGCATCCCGGCGGCGGATCTCGGTGCCATGCCTGGGCGCCGCGACAAGGAAAACCCTGATGACCTGGGATGGAGGTGGACTGGTAGAATACCGGCGGCGTTGGCGGTCCGGGCCGAGGGGACGTGGGTGAGCGCTTCTTCGCGTCGGGAGGCGGATTTCCAGAGGCTCCTGCAGGTCTTCGACACCGAGCTTCCGTTGCTGCTCACCGCGCAGTCCCCCAAAGGCGCCAGAGGGAGCGACTGGTCGTTGCGCATCGTGCGCTGGCAGGAAGGGTCCGCCAGTGTCCGCGGCATCGAGGTCCGCTGCGCCCCATGGCTGTTCAGCGAATTCGGCGAGCACCTGGAAGGGCGCCACGATCTGGTGTTCTACCGGCTCCACCCTCCCGGCGGGAAGCCGGCGCTCAGCATTCGCGGTCGCAAGGCGATATTCGCCCGCCCGCCGTACGAGCGTCACCAGGGTTTTCTTCCGAGCTAGCGCAGCCGCCGCCGGCGATTTCCGTCACGGCCGATTGTCAGCGTCGTTGCGTCGTGCGGGGCGAGTCCACCCGCTCCGGCTCGGCGGCACTCGCCGCCGGTCGTGTCGACAGCCATGAGCCGGCCATGATCAGCACGAACCCGCCGATGATCGCCAGGGTGAGCGGCTCGCCGAGCACGATGACGCCCAGCGCGACCGCGATCGCCGGGTTCACATAGGTGATCACCGCGGCGCGGCTCGGGCCGGCCTCCACGATCAGGGTGAAGAACAGCGTCAGCGCGGTGGCGGTGCAGAGCACCCCGAGCGCCAGCAGCGCCAGGCTGACGTGCAGGCTCGGCATGCGGGCCGGCGTGGCGACGATCGCGAAGGGGGCGAGCACGACGCTGGCGATCATCGTCGCCACGGTCACCACGCCGAGCATCTGCACGCCGCCGAAGGCACGCTTGACCAGGATGGTCGACGACGCGTAGCTCAAGGTCGCCAGCAGCACCATGGCGGCGCCGAACAGCGCGGAGCTGTCCCCGCCGAGGTCGACCCCGAGCAGCGCGGCGACCCCGCCGATGCCCAGCAACAGGCCGAGCAGCCGCACGCCGGCGACCCGCTCGGCGCTGTCGAAGCGCAGCGCCAGCAGCGCCACGAACAGCGGCAGCGAGGCGATCAGCAGTCCGGTCAGCGACGAGGTGATGTGCTGCTCGCCGATGCTGATCAGCAGGAACGGGACGGTGATCTCCAGCAGCGACACCAGCAGCAGCTGCGGGACGAGGGCGCGGAGCCCACGGAACGCCCGGCCGCGGGCGGCCACCGGCCACAGCACCAGCGCCGCCAGGAAGACGCGCGTGAACACCACGGTCACCGGCGGCAGCTCCTCGACCGCCACCTTGATCAGCAGATACGGGACGCCCCACAGCAGCGAGACCGCGGCGAACAGCATCCAGGCCCGACGCGTCATCCGCCGATGGTACCGGTGGGCCGGGACAGGGCCCGGTTGGAGTCCCGGAACATCCGGTCTCTGTCGTTTGCCGGGTTCACATCGGCGATGCCGAGCGCACCCGGAAGCCGCCTATCGGCTTGGGAGCGACCGTGGCAGCCCGAACCATGGGAGCACGCTGTTGTCGAAGCGGGTGAAGGCGCGGATCCGCTCGCCGGTGAGGGTGAGGACGAACAGGCCGGTTCCATGGCGGATGCCGGTGGAGGCGCGCAGGTAGGCCCCGAACGCCGGCTGACCGTTGGCTCGCGTCGGCACGAGGTCAACCCTCCTGCCCGAGCCGAAGATGCTGGCGAACAGGCGCGCCACGACGTCGCGGCCCTGGTATTCGAGGGGAATCGGCGGCATGGAGAGGTGGACGTCGTCGCTGAGCAAGGCGACCAGCGCGTCCAGATCGCCGGACTCGTAGGCGCGCACGAACGCTGCCACGAGCGCCTGCTCGGAGGGTGAGTCGGGGGCGGGAGGCGGTTCGCGCCCGTCGCTCGGCGGCTGCCGGCGCTGCAGGCTGGCGCGGGCCCGTTTGAGAGCGCTGTTGACCGACTCAATGGTCGAGTCGAGCATGTCGGCCACCTCGCTGGCGTGGAATCCGAGGACGTCGCGCAAGATGAGCACGGCGAGCTGACGAGGCGGCAGGACCTGAAGGGCGGTCACGAAGGCCAGGGAGATGGCTTCGGTCTGCTCATACCGGGCCTCCGGGCCGAGCGGCACCTCGATCGCCCCCTCCAGGAGGGCGTCGGGATATGGCTCCAGCCATACGACCTCGCCGAGCCGGGTCGGCTCGGGCGGTTCAACCTCGGGCATGTCCCACTCCCGGGCCGGGCGTCGGCTCGCCGACCGACGCGCGTTGAGGCACCTGTTGGTGGCGATCCGGTAGAGCCAGGTGCGGATCGAGGCGCGGCCCTCGAACCCGCCGAGGCCCTGCCAGGCGGCCAGCAGCGTGTCCTGGAGGGCGTCCTCGGCGTCCTGCAAGGAACCGAGCATCCGGTAGCAGTGCACCTGGAGCTCGCGACGGTACGGCTCGGTCAGCTGGCGGAACGCCTCGCCGTCCCCGGCCCGCGCCCTGCCGATCAGCTCGGTTGTCACCAGTCCGCCCCCGCCTGACGTCGTTCGCCCTCGTTGTCGGCCTCACGGTATCGACACCGACCGGGTCGCAAACTGGGCGGTCCGAGCCCGCCCAGTCCCTCCTGGTTGTGGTGTCTGCATCATCGACGGCTCGGACGACCCGGACGGGCACGGAAAGGAGCCAGCGATGATGCTGAAGGACAAGGTTGCGGTGATCTACGGAGCCGGAGGCGCGATCGGCGGCGCTGTCGCACGCGCCTTTGCGCGCGAGGGGGCCGAGCTCTTTCTCACCGGGCGCCACCTGGCATCCGTCGAAGCCGTCGCCAAGGAGGTCGCTTCCGCCGGTGGATCCGCCGAGGCGGCGGAGGTCGACGCGCTCGACGAGCAGGCCGTGGACGAGCATCTCCAGTCCGTGACCGACAAGGCGGCCCGCGTCGACATCTCGTTCAACGCGATCGGCATCCCGAATCCGAAGATTCGTGTGCCCCTGGTCGAGCTGGATGTCGAGCAGTTCTCCCTGCCGATTGCGACCTATACGAGATCGTACTTTCTGACCGCACGCCTGGCCGCAAGGCGCATGATCCCGAATACGTCGGGGGTGATCATGACCGTCACCGCAACCCCTTCGCGGACGGGCACGCCGTTGGTGGGAGGCGGTGGTCCGGCGATGGCCGCCGTGGAGGCGCTCACCCGGGACCTGTCGGCCGAGCTCGCACCGCAGGGCATTCGCGTGGTCGGTCTGCGACCGCAGGGGATGCCGGAGACAGGCAGGATCAAGGAATCCTTCGGGCTCTACGCCAAGGCATCGGGAACGACCTGGGAACAGTTCCAAGAGCTGCTCGCGGGCAGGACCCACACACGCCGGCTCTCGACGCTCGCGGAGACGGCTGACGTGGCGGTCTTCATGGCTTCCGAGAAGGCGAGCGGGATGACCGGAACGGTCGTCAACTTGAGCATGGGCAGCCTGGACGACTAGCGGAACCAGCCCTCCGGGTCGTAGACGCGCCTGACCTGCCGCAGCCGGTCGAGGTTGGCGCCGTGGTAGGCGCGCGGCGGGTCCTCCAGGTCGGGGTCGGGGAAGTTCGGGTAGACGCCGCCGGTGCCCCAGGGGTGCACGGTCGCCCAGGAGCCGGCCAGCCAGCGGCGCGCCGCCTGCCGCCCGGCCACCGGCGTGTCCGGGTCCAGCACGGCGGCGTGCTTCAGCAGGAAGCGCTCGCGCCGGTGGACGAAGGCGGTCGCCTCCGGCTCGACCCGGTTGTAGGCGCCGCCCCACGGGGAGAAGTCCAGCTCGCGCGACTCGCCGGCGGCCCGGTCGGCGACCAGCCGCCCGGTCAGGGCCGCGACCGCGTCGGCCGGCAGCGGCCGCCGGAAGTACTCCGACTTGCTGAACGGATGCCCGTCCGGCTGCTCGTCGCCGGGGCCGTGCTCGGCCAGGTAGCGCTTGGCCTCGCGCAGCGGCAGGTGCACCCGCGTGGTCGAGACGGGGTCGACGCCCGCCCTGGCGACCAGCTCCTCCAGCAGCGGCGCGAGCGCGGCCTCGTCGCCGAGCATCGAGCCGAACAGGTTGACCAGCGGCGGCCGGTCGAGGTCGGAGGGGACCACCACCAGCAGGCTGGCGGCCAGCTCGTCGGGTGCGTCCGGCGACCAGCGCTGCCAGGTCTCGACCAGCCTGGCAGCCTGGTCCGCCGGCCAGGTGAGCCGGAAGCAGGTCGCGGCGGGCGCCGGCAGGGTGCGGAACACCAGCGAGGTGACCACGCCGAACCCTTCCGCGCCGGCGCCGCGCAGCGCCCAGAACAGGTCCTCGTGGCGCCGCTGGTCGCAGTCGACCACCCGGCCGCCGGCCAGCACGACGCGGGCGCCGAGCAGCTGGTCGCAGGTCAGCCCGTGGCAGCGGCCGAGGATCCCGAGCCCGCCGCCCAGCGCGAGGCCGGCGATCCCGACGGTGGGGCCGCAACCCGCCGCGATGGTGCGGCCGTGGGCCGCCAGCGCGTCGTACACCTCGCCGAGCCGCGCGCCGGCGCCGATCGTGGCCACCTCGCCGTCGCCGGACAGCGACACCGACGCCATCGGGGAGAGGTCGATCACGACCCCGCTGGTGGAGGAGCGCCAGGCGAAGCAGTGGCCGCCGCCGCGGGGCGCCACCGGCAGGCCGGAGCCGCGCGCGAACGCGAGCGTGGCGGCGACGTCCTCCGGGGTGCGGCAGCGCACCACCGCGGCCGGCCACACCGGGTCGAAGCGCGGGATGCGCGGCGTGCTGGCCGCCTGGTAGTCGGGCGACCCCGGCAGGACGACCTCGCCGGCGAGCGTGCGTTCCAGGGCGTCCCAGGCGGGTGAGGTCAACTGCCTGGCCATCGGGGATCCTCCGTGTGGCGCTGACGTCGGTCCGAGCAGGCACTGTACCCGCCACCCCCGACGGCCCGCGGCAAGGAGCCAACCGGCTCACGCGTCCCGGCGGTCCAGCAC
>DASVXQ010000468.1:0-4374 GCA_036392615.1 Actinomycetes bacterium
CGGACGGCCGGGCGCCGGCTCACCGGCCGCCTCCGAGCTGCGCCAGCGCTGCCCGCGCCCGCGGGGCCAGCAGGGGCGAGAACCGCGGGTTGAGCTGGAGCGCGGCGCGCAGGCTGGCGCGCGCGGCGTCGCGCATGCCGAGCGCCCGCTCGATCATGCCGCGGTGGTAGAGGAACAGCGCGTTGCGGTAACCGGTGCGCGCCGCCTGGCGGGCGTGCGCGAGCGCCTGGCGGTCCTTGCCGTTCACGTGCAGCGCCCAGGCCAGCGCGTCCTCGACGTGGACGCTGGCGCGGCGGGCGCGCTCGGCGCGGGCGGCCCGCAGCGCGGCCGCGCGGTCGCCGTGGTCGGCCTGGAACAGGGCCGTCTCCAGGTCGGTGGTGACGCCGTTCGCCTTGGCGATGGCGACCCAGACATCGACCACGCGGTACTGCTCCCTGGCCTTGTCCGGCCTGCCCTCGGCCTGGTAGAGCTCGCCCAGCGCGGTCAGGTAGCCGGGCAGCGGCAGCCGGGCGGCCACCTGCCGGTGGTCGCGGGTGGCGCCGGCGAGGTCGCCGAGCGCGGCCCGAACGCGGGCGCGGCCGTCGAGCGCCGCCAGGTAGGAGGGGTCGGCGCGCAGCGCCGCGGCGAACCGCCGCCGCGCGTCCTGGTAGTCGCCACGGTTCCAGGCCAGCTCGCCGAGCTGGGTGGCGACGTAGGCGACGTCGGCGGGGTCGCCGGCGGACCCGAGCGCCCGCTCCAGCACCTGTCTGGCCTGGGCGGTGCGGCCGCGCAGCTCCAGTACGTACGCCACGCGGGTGGAGATCGGGATCCCCGGCCGGGCGGCGTCGGCGCGCTTCGCCGCCGCCATCGCCTCGGGGTAGCGGCCCAGCTCGACCAGCGCGTCGATGCGCACCGCGTGGGCCCGCTGGCTGTAGGGGTTCAGCGCCAGCGCCCGGTCAGCGAACCCGAGCGCGGTCGAGAAGTCGTGCCGCGCGGCGGCCAGGGCGCCGAGCCCGGCCAGCGCGGCGTCGTTGCCGTCGGGGCGCAGCCGCAGCGAGCGGTCGAGCACGTCGGTGGCCTTGCTGTAGTACGTGGGGTCCGCCGACAGCCGCGCCTGCTCGACGTAGGCGACGCCGAGGGTGGCGAACCCGGCGGCGTCCCTGGGCTGTTCGCGGAGGTGGCGCTGGAGCGACGCGATCGCGTCGGGCAGGTTCGTGTCGGAGAGCCGGCTGGCGGGACCGGCCGGGACCGGTGCCGCGCCCCGCCGCGCCGCGCCCGCCGGGGAGCGCGGGTCGAGCGTGATCCCGGCGCCGACGAGCAGCCCGGCCGCCAGGACACCGGCGATCCCACTGGTGAGAAGACGTCGCATGCTTGCCCTCCTTCGGTAACCCTCTTCAAGCGCCGGCCACGGATCGGTGCCGCGCCCAGATCGCCTGCGCCGACACGGAGCTGGAACGGCGCGCACCGCGGATCCATGACCGGCGCTCGGTCCGGCCGTGCGGCCTGAGCGGGTCGGGGTGCAGGGGGCGCCCCGGTGGCTCTGGTGCACGGCCGGACCTTCGGTGGCGGCGATCAGGCGGTGGACCGGCCCGAGTGGGCCCACCTGCGTCCCAGGTAGACCACGGCGGCCGCCAGGATCACCATGCCCGCGGCGAGCGCGGAGGCGACTGGGGTCGACAGCTGGTCCGAGGACACCCGGCTCGCCGCGTTGTCGGCGTTGAGTTGCGTCATGCCGTCGCGGGCCTCGGTGCTCCCATCACTGGAGGCGGTGGCACCGTTCTGCATCGCGCCACCCATCGCGCCACCCTGCTGGGTGCCGTTGTCGGACATGGCTCCGGGCTGCGGGGTGGTGGTCGACGGGGTCGCCGCGCCAGGCTGGGTCATCCCGGCCGACGGGGCGGCCTTCGACGACTGCGGGGCCGGGCGCACGTCCGAGCCGGAGGTCGGCAGGGCGACGTAGGGGAACGACGAACCAAAGGGCTTGTCGTTCGCGTCGACGCCGTCACCCAGGTCGTTCGGCTTGCCGACCAGCTCGCCCTCGACGACCTGGAGCGAGATGTCGACCACGTCGTCGGTCAGCCGCCGGCCGTTCGGGTACCCGGCCTTGTCGCCGTCGAGCACGCCGAGGCGCTTGGGGCTGGCGGACGGGGCGATGGCGGTGTTGAGCCGCAGCATCTCAGCGGGACGCACCTTGGGTGGCTGGTTGAGCCCGGGCACGCCGGTCAGGAAGACCTGCACCAGGTCGTTGCGCGGCTCGGCCGGCGCGTCGATGCCGTAGACGGCCTTGATCAGCTTGGGCAGCTCAGGGTTGGTGACGTACTTCAGGAACTGGGCGTCCTTCCAAGGGGACGAGGCGTTGAAGCGGTCCTTGTCCTTGCTCGGGATGACGACCTCGTTGACCAGGGGCATCCCCAGCCGCGAGACCTGCCGGTACTCGCCGAAGGCGCCGCGCCGCGAGGTGCTCGACCAGACACCGATGATGGGCTGGTCCTGCCGCTTGCGCAGCAGCTTCGAGGGCACCTGGATGGCCACGGTGTTGACGTTGTAGCCGCGCAGGGTGTCGTTGCCGACCTCGGACAGGTTGCCGCCGTAGAGCAGGTCGAACACCCGCAGGTCCAGGAAGAAGGCGTCGTCCGCCTGGCCGGAGAAGACCTTGCCGCCGCCCGGCAGCGAGCGGATCGCCTGGTTGCGCAGGGTCGCGTAGGCGGGCATCGAGGCCTTGCCGACGTTCGACGGCGCGACCGGAGCGTCCTTCAGGATCTTGGTGCTGGACTGGAAGACGCCGTTGTGGCGGCGCACCAGCTCCAGGTCGTAGGTCTGCCGGAAGTTCAGGTTCGGGTCGTCGAGGCTGCGGACCGGGCCGGTGTTGTAGAGGAAGGTGTTGCCGTTGCGCCAGTGGTCCTTGAAGGTGAAGCGGTAGGTGAGGTCGGCGCCGCCCTCGCCGTCGGGGTCGATGTTGATGTCGTAGCGGGCGTCGGTGGCGAACTTGTAGAAGTTGGGACCGCCGGCCGGCTCCTCGAAGGGGATCCAGTTGGCGATCAGGGTGGTGGTGTCCGGACGGTCGGGGCTGACGAACGCGTACACGTCGGTGTTGTCGTACTGCGGCTGCCCGGAGATCAGCGGCGCCTCGCGGTGGCTGGAGGCGCCGGCCACCGGCGCGAGGCCGACGACCATGGCGCCGACCAGGGCGGCCGCGGCCGCGAGCCGGAGCACGGGCCGTGAACGAGCCGATCGGAATCTCGACATCGCTGCATCCTTCGTGCGGAGTGGAGGTACAGGGCGGAAGCCGGTTTCCGATCGGCTCTTCGGAGCCACCCGCACGAAGGATTGGTCGGCCGCGCAGACGAGGTCGTGCGCTCGGCCAAGCCGCCGGACTCGCCCGGCGGCGGGACGCTCAGCGCCGCCAGCGCCGGCCGGTGCGCCAGTTGGCGCCGATGCCGGCGAGGTGCAGCGCGATGCACAGCAGGCCGGCGGTCAGCAGCGTGGTCGGGGTGAAGGCGTCGCCCAGGCTGATGCCCGCCCAGTCGAGGATCAGCGCGAAGGCGAAGATGATGGCGGCGATGATGGCGAACATCGTCTCGGTCCTCCTTGGAGGGGCCGTACCGGCGGCCCTCGATCGCGGAGGCGCAAACTAGCAGAGCTTGCACGATCGCCGTGAATCGGGGTGAAACGGCTCCGCCGGGTCCCGATCGCGCACGCCGCCCGCGGCTGTCCGGCCGGTGTTCCCATCGAGGTCGTTGGTGCGCTGGACCGCGCCAGCACGACCGTCGAGGGGTCAGGCATGGACGTCTGGAGCAGCATGTTCCGATACGTTGCCGCCGGTGGGCGCCCGACTGGAGCAATCCCCGCCAAATAAAAAATCACAACCGACACGATTTGACACCGATCGGCGTCATCTCCTAACGTGCCGGCTCGCCCCCCAGCAAGAAGACAGACCAACCAATCCCCCAGCTCAACCTCCTGGAACGGGCGCGGGTCCCCCAGCCCGCCGGCCTTCCGGAGGCTTCAGCCACCCGCCGCAGATTTGACCGCAATTCCCTTGCCATGGCTGGCGCAGGGGCGTTTCGCGGTGCTTCCCGGCGGGTCGTGTGCATTGGACACCACGGGTCACACCGCGAAAACGGTGACGAAAAGGTGGCCCGTCATGTCAAGAATTCCGTCCTCCCACCCCACCGGACGCACAGCCCGTCGCGCCGCGTCCCGGCACGCCAGGCGCCTGCGGCGGACCGCGATCGTGGCGGCCGCGCTCTGCGGCCTGCTCGGCCTGACCGCCGGCCTGGTGCAGGTCCAGGCCGGGAGCCGCGGCCATCGCGCATGGGCCATCGACCGAGCCGCTTTCCATGGCAGCCGCGACCAGCAGCGCAGCACCCGGCGGGCGGCCCAGCGGCCGGCCTC
>DASVXQ010000469.1:0-7329 GCA_036392615.1 Actinomycetes bacterium
ACACGTTGGAGGAGGTCATCGGCGCTGCCCAGCGTGGCATCGAGCGGGTTCGCCGCACGCCGCATCTGCCGTATGCGTTTCTTCGTCATTCCGGACTCGACCTGTGGTAGCAACAGTCACCCTAGATCGCAAAAGTCTTTAGGTCGGCCGCGAAGTAGCGGTCGAGGCTGTGTTGCATCTGGTCGACGGGTGGCATGTCGAAGCCGCGCCCAGCCTGGGAAGCAGAAGCGCGCGAAGGCAGCCTGTGGCTGCGATCGGGGCGGGAGCGGCGCGGTTCACGGCCACGGTGTGCTGGTCGCGGCTCGCTCACCGCAGATGCAACTGTGCCCGTGAAGCGCTCAGAAAGGCAATACCGTTGCGGCCTATTTCACAAGCCGGACGCCAGAAAAGAGCCGGGGGCGCACTCGGCAGAACACCAAGTAATTCGTCGTAATGCGCTGGATCCTGATACGAAACCTGATACCGCCGGTTCTCCTACTGGTTTGCTTGACGTCGCACCGAGTCGCACCGAGTCGACACCTGTGCAGGTCAGGCCACTGGATGCGGCTAAAGAAAACCCGGTGGAAATCGCCCTCGGACGTTGAGGGCCTAGTGTCCGCAAGGACGTGGGGGTTCAAGTCCCCCCTCCGACACAAGCCTCTGACCAGCCACTTTGGCCGACGGCAAGTTGGGGGTGGACGCCGAGCCGCCACGCTCCCAGCATTCGGTATCAGGTTTCGTATCACAGGGTGGCCAGGCGCGACAGAGCTCGACGACCTTGAGATCACCCTCGAGGACAGCTTGCTGACCATCCAGGGCGAGCGGCACGTCAGCAACGACGCCTCCGAGCAGCAGCACCACCACATCGAGCGCGGCTAGGGCGCCTTCCGCCGCTCAATCACCCTGCCCGCCACGTGATGGCGGACGCGGTCGAGGCCTCGATCGAGGACGGCGTGCTGGAGACCCGGTGCCCAAAGGCCAATCAGGCCAAGCCCAAGCGCATCCAGCTCCGTCCCGGCGGCGGGCGGGAGGCCATCGAAGCCACCCGCGTACCAGCTGACCATCCAGAGTTGCTTGCGGAACAGAACACCGTCTCCGCCAGCACACGGCCTGTGGGGTGCGCAAATGCTTTCATGCAACTCGCCGGTACTCGTGAACCAGACCGCCGAGCAGGTCACGCCGGCGCACCCTGCCCGAGCGATCCTGGTCGGCGATCAGCTCAGCAGGTGAGTCCGGCGATAGCAGGCCCAGCGCCCGGTGCGGGCGGTGCTGGTTGTAGTGCTGGACGTAGATGCGCTGGACCTGCTCCAAGTGGCCGCGTCCCAAGATCAGTAGCC
This sequence comes from Actinomycetes bacterium, assembly GCA_036392615.1. Classification (GTDB taxonomy): domain Bacteria; phylum Actinomycetota; class CALGFH01; order CALGFH01; family CALGFH01; genus DASVXQ01. The sequence continues at coordinate 1,317 of DASVXQ010000469.1, forward strand.
AGTCCAGGCACTCGGCGCGGACCGTGCCAGCCTATTGTGCTCCGCATAGGTGTTCGCCGTCGGCGCTCGCACTGGCGTGGGAAGGATCTCGGCGCCCTCGGAGCGGAACACGTTCATTGAACGCGCGTGAGAACTTCGCGTCCCGGTCGCGCGGTAAGAACCGTATCCGTCGATTCCTCCTCCAGTGCCAGCAGGAGGTTGCGGGTCTGTTGGGCGACCCAGGTGCCATCCGGGTTGGCAGTCACGCCGGCCACGTGCCGCTTTGTGCACTGCGGGGCAGGCCGAGCTGGTGACGGCGGAGCGTGGTGTGGACCGTGGTGGCCGAGACCTGTACGCCAAGCCGGAGCAACTCCCCCTTGATGCGCTGATATCCCCAGCGTGGGTTCTGGCCGAGGGGCGAGGGGCAGGACCTTCAACCGCGCCAAGCTCTGCGTCTGCTGCCCCGAGCGCAGCATCCGCGTCTCGCCCAAGCAGGCGGCGCGCGGCCCGATCCTGTGCGGCGCGTGCGGCAAGAAGTCCCTGCCTTAAGACGACCCCGGATAGCCGGGAGGGGTACGCCAGCAGTTCCGCGGGCAGTCTCACATGCGGAGAGAGTCAACGCCCGATTCGTGAACCAAGAGGACCAGACGCGAAGCTTGCTCGACTGACCAGACTGGAGTGCCGCAGGTGAGCCCGACATCGCCGCTTCCCGTGCCCCGCTTGGCCGCGCTCGCCCGGCATGCCACACCGCACCTACTGGAAACCACGCTCATCCCGCTGGGCCTGTTCTACGGCGGGTTGCAGCTGTTTGGCCTGTGGGGCGCGCTCCTGGCCGCGCTCATCTGGTCCTACACCTCGCTGCTGCGCCGGCTGCTCACCCGCCGCCGGGTGCCTGGCATGCTCATACTTGGAATCGTGGGCATGACCGCCAGGACAGCCCTGGCACTGGCGACCGGCAGCGCGTTCCTGTACTTCCTGCAGCCGACGATGGGGACCGGGCTGGTGGCCGGCGTGTTCCTGGGATCGGTGCTGCTGGGACGGCCGCTCGCCCAACGCCTGGCCGCCGACTTCCTGCCCCTGCCCGAGGCGCTGCTGGGCCGCCGCGGCGTGCGCCGGTTCTTCCAGCGCGTGTCGCTGCTGTGGGCCGCGGTGTTCTTGGCCAATGCGGGCATTAGTCTGTGGCTGCTGGTTAGCCAGTCGCTGGCGACCTTCCTGTGGAGCCGTACGGTCGCCTCGCTGGCCCTGACCGGTCTGGCCGTTGTCATCTCGACGTGGTGGTTCCGCCGCTGGATACGCGCCACCCCAGCAACGGAGCGAACCACCACGCCAAGTCGTCCCTGGTAAGCGGTCTGATCGCAGCGCCAGCAAGCTGGCCAGGTCTTGGGGGTCGTGGGGCGGCGAGCTCTCTGAAAGGGTGCACAGAGGTGTTCATACAGCTCGCCGGTACTCGAGGTATAGTCCAGGCCGCTGTCGGCAAGCAGGTCCTCCATCTGCGCCAGATCGACATACACCTTGCCGAACCGGGCGCTTGCGATCTTGCTGAACAGGTACCGCATGAAGAATCCGTCGCCAGGGTCGTGTTTCGGCGGGTTGGGGCGGCCCGGCGACGCCACGGTGGAGACCGGCCCGGCGCTGACCACCACGATGCGCCGTACGCCGGTGGCCTGCATCGCCGCGACGATGGCGCGCGTGCCCCGCTGGGCGATGCCTGCGTCGGCATTGGAGTGCGGGCCAAGCCCGGAGAGCACGGCATCGGTGCCGGTGAGCGCGGACTCCAGCGCCGCCGGCTCGGGCGCGGTCAGGTCGGTGGTGACGGCGTGCACCTTCCGCGACAGCTTGGCTGGATTGCGGATCACCGCGGTGACGTCGTGACCGGCGTCGAGCGCCTGCTCCAGGAGTTGCTGGCCGACGCCCCCGGTCGCTGCGATGATCGTGAGCTTCATGGTGCCTCCATGGGTCAGTGACTGCTTGCTGCTTGCTATCGGTCTGTTTGGCTTTGTGTTCAGTTGGTGGTGCCGCGGGCTCGGCGCGCCGCACCCGGATCGCCACGATCGTGATGACCAGGGCGAGCAGCACGATCCCGGCCGCGACCAGGAAGGCGCGGGAGAAGCCGGTGGCCAGCCCCGTCCCTGTCGTTCCACCATGTCCTGGTGGGCACCTGACGAGTCGACCTTGACGCCGGCGATGCCGCGCCAGCGGTCTTGTGCCATCACGGCAAGCCCCAAACTGGGTTTCGACCAGCGGGGATCCTGGCCTACCCGCTGGCGGCAGGAGGTGGAGAGGTGGCAGGCCCGGCACCAAGTAACGGTCGAATGCTGCCAGCGCCGCTGGGAGGTCGAGTGGGGCTTGAGATTGGTCGGCGGCCAGCAACGACCGACGCAGGAGATCGCCAACCAGGTGGAGTGAGTGGTCGGTGACGCTGACGAGTGGATGACCGGATAGACGCTGGTCAGTGACGGCGGCTCCTCCCGCGGCTGGACGTGAGCCAGCGACGACCAAGGGCGCCCAAGGCCGTTGGCCCCCGCCATCGCCGTGCCATGCCCCAACGCGACCGGGGTGGCCGGGCGGACGACGTTGCTCCTGCGGCGCCATCCTCCGTGGCAACAAGGTCAGGTGAGACTGCCGCCGCAGGCGGCGCGGACCGAAGGTCGCCAGAACTCGGCCGTGCCGCATGGATCAATCGAGCACTGGCTGTTCAGCCACATCTGGACGAACTGGCGGGTCGGCCGCTGGTCTTCCACGACGCATTGTCGAGTTGATCGGGGCGACCCGCACCCGCTGGGGTCTGCGGGTCCAAGCGGAGTTGGACCGGGCCAACTAACCAGGCCAACTATCCGTTGGGTGTCAGGGTCTGTGACCGGGAACTGGCCGCGGTGCCACTGCGACGTCACCACTGGCACGGGAGTTGAGCTACACCGTGCTGCCTGGCGCCGCATAGGCCCACGGGAATCAACCTTGTCATGCCGGGACCCCTTAACGGCCCGGGGCGACCCGGGAGGCGTCGTCAACCTCGAGGTCTGCGCTGCTAACCTTGGCTGCAGGGCCTGGCTCGATGGGGGAGCCATCTCCGCGCAAATCGCGTCGAGCTGATGACGGCCAGCATGCTCGCCTTCCTCAATCCATGGAGTGCCTGTGGCCTCTGATCCTTCGATGCGATGCGCCGTCTGCGGCGGCGTCCCGGGGCCGGCCGCGGCCGGGCCTGAGGTCCGGGTCAAGCCCCGGCTGCGCGGGGTGTTCCATGAGTACGCCTTCATCGTCTCGCTTGGCAGCGGCGCCCTGCTGGTCCTGCTCGCCGCCACCACCAGGGCATCGGTCGCGGTCGCCGTCTACGCCGCGTCGGTGTCGGCCCTGTTTGGGGTCAGCGCCCTGTACCACCGGGTCACCTGGACCGGTCCGGCCCGGCGCCGCATGCGCCGGCTGGACCACGCGATGATCTTCCTGCTCATCGCCGGGACCTACACGCCGGTGGGTCTGCTGGTCCTGAAGGGGACGCTGGCCAGCGTCGTGCTCGCGGTGGTGTGGGGCGGGGCGCTGGCCGGGATCGTGATTGAGCTGGCCTGGGCTGGGGCGCCCAGATGGCTTGGTGGGGTCGTGTACCTGGCGCTTGGCTGGGTGGCGGTGGTGGCCATGCCGCAGTTGTTTGCCCGGCTCGGGGTGGCCGGTGGGCTGCTGATCGTTGCCGGCGGGCTGGTCTACTCGGCCGGGGCGGCCGTGTACGCGCGGCGCCGCCCCGACCCGGCGCCCGCCATCTTCGGCTACCACGAGGTCTTCCATCTACTGGTGATCGTCGGGGTCGCCGCCCACTTCCTGGCCATCAGCCTGTTCGCGGTCCCCCTCGGCTGAACCTACCGTCGGCGCGGCCTGCGGCGACCGTGCCGGCCGGCGCCCGGAGCCAGCCGGGTCCCTTCGGCCCTCAACCGGGTAGTCGGGTACCGGATCCGCCGCGCGGAGGTCCTTGCGGGGCAGCGGTTCGGTGAAGAGAGTAGCCGCCATGGATCATCGTCATGTCGCCACCACGACCGGTCACGGCCACGGCGCTGCGGTCGCCAGCGGACGGCCGCGGTGAACGAGGGCAGCACCCGAGCGATCCTGGCCGCGTTCCTGGCGAATCTCGGCATCGCGATCGTCAAGTTCGTCGCGTTCCTGTTCACCGGCGCGGCCTCGATGCTGGCCGAGTCGATCCACTCGGTGGCCGACACCGGCAACCAGACGCTGCTCGCCCTCGGCGGCCGGTCAGGGCGCCGAACACCCACCGCCGAGCACCCCTTCGGCTTCGGGCGTGAGCGCTACTTCTGGGCGTTCCTGGTCGCCGTCGTGCTGTTCACCCTCGGCTCGCTGTTCGCGCTGTTCGAGGGCTACCAGAAGCTGCGGCATCCCCATCAGATCGAGTCGCCCGCCTGGGCGTTCGGGGCCTTGGGGGTGGCGATCGCGCTGGAGGGCTGGTCGCTGCGGACCGCCGTGCACGAGGCCGACAAGGTGCGGGCTGGCCAGTCGTGGTGGGGGTTCATCCGCCGCTCCAAGAGCCCCGAGCTCCCAGTCGTGCTGCTGGAAGACGCAGGGGCGCTGCTTGGGCTGGCTTGTGCGCTGGTCGGGGTGAGCCTGGCGGTCGTCACCGGCCAGTCCCGCTTCGACGCGGTCGGCAGCATCGCGATCGGGCTGCTGCTGGGCGGGATCGCGGTGACGCTGGGGACTGAGATGCGCAGTCTGCTCATCGGCGAGGCGGCCAGCCAGGCCGAAGTGGCCGCCATCCAGGCGGCACTCATCGACGATCCTGTGGTCCGTCGGCTGATCCACTTGCGCACCTTGCAGCTCGGTCCCGACGAGTTGCTGGTCGGCGGGAAGGTCGAGTTCGACCCGGCGCTTTCGTTTGCCGAGGTCGCCCAGGCGATCGACGAGGCCGAGCGGCGCGTGCGGGCCAAGGTGCCGTCCGCGAGGGTCATCTACCTGGAGCCGGACTGCTACCGGTCCAGCGCGCAGCCCGGACCGCCCTCAGCCCCGGACGCCTGACCCCGAGCTCAGCCGAGACCCCGGTCGGCTACCTGACCGTGCTCGTCGTCGATGGTGGCGGTGGCCTGTCCGATGGCGACCGCGGTCCAGGTCAGGCCGTGGGCCAACTTGGCGGCCTCGGCCCTCCAAACACCTGGCGGCCAGTTGCTGTGGCTCGGCGAGTGTCTGGGCGTGATCGGCGGGTAACCGCGGATGGCACGAGTTGCGGGCGGCCAGGTCGCCTGATCGACAGCATGATGCCTTGCTGCTACAGCGTCGGACAGGACGATTGGTTGATATTGATGGTGACGATTCACTCCCGCATGGTGGTTTCGACCCAGTCGGGCAGCGCCGCCGACCGCCACTGGGCACGGCGGGGGCGGCCCGGGGCGGGTTCCTTGGCCTCGACGTCGATCGCGGGCAGGGTATTGGCAACTGGGCCGACCACCGTGGCCCCCTCCAGGCGGAGCCGGTCGCCGGTCATCGACGCGAGCTCGGTGAGCGCGGTGACCAGGGCCGCCTGCGCGACCACCACCTGGGCGCCAATGCCCGGGGCGACGGTCGCGTATCCAGGCGCGAAGGCGAAGCCGCAGAACAGGCAGCGGAAGCCTTGGCTGGGCTGGGCCAGCTGCACCAGCAGCAGCTCCCGGTGGCACGACCCACAGCGAGCGTGGATGCTCATTGGGTCACCTCCTTGAGGGTCATCTGTCCGCCGCCTTCTGCGCGTCTTCACGTGGCCGGGTGGTCCTGGTGGTGGCCGGTTGCCCCTTGCGCGTCGGCCGGTGGGGTGTGCGCCGGGTCCGCTGCAGCCCGTCGATGAGCGTCTCCAGGCCGGCGGTGAAGCGCTCGTCGCGGTTGTCGACCCAGACGTGGGGGCCGAGCACGACCAGGGCCGGGAAGCGGTCGGCGGGCAGCGAGCGGAAGAAGTCGTGGAGCCGGGTTCTGGTGGCCTGGTCGCGGACGCGCTGCTCGTTGGTGGAGATGGGCGGGCTGCTTGCCGCAAAGCCGGTGGTGTAGTCGATCACCAGGAAGAAGGCCAGGCCGGCCT
>DASVXQ010000470.1:0-6998 GCA_036392615.1 Actinomycetes bacterium
TGGTCGCCGGCCCGCTGGTGCTGGACCGCGGCGCGCGGCTCGGCGGCGGGGCGTTCGCCACCCGCTCGGTGCTCGGTCCCGGCGCGACCGTCGGCGCGGGCGCGCGGGTGAGCGGCAGCATCCTCGGCCCCGGCGCCACCCTGCCACCCGGCGAGCTCGCGGTGGCCGCGCTGCTGCCGGCCACGACCCCGGGAACCGCGGCCGGCGGGATCGGGTAGCCTCGCTGGGACGACCTGGGACGAAGGAGGCACGTGTGGCGGATCAGCTCACCATCGGCTTGCTCGGCGGGACCGGCCCGCAGGGGCGCGGGCTCGCGCTGCGGATGGCCAGCGCGGGCCATCAGGTCCTGCTCGGCTCGCGCAGCGCCGAGCGGGCGGCCTCGGTGGTCGCCGAGCTGCTCGACGGCCGCGACCTGCCGGTCCGCGGCGTCCCCAACGCGGAGGCCGCCGTCGAGGCCGAGGTGGTCTTCCTGGTGTTCCCCTACGAGGGCCAGGCCGCCGTGCTGCCCGGGCTGGCCGACGTCATCGGCGACAAGCTGGTGGTCGACGTGATCAACCCGCTCGGCTGGGACGAGCGCGGCGCGTTCCTGCTCGACGTGCCGGAGGGCAGCGCCGCCGAGCAGGCCCAGGCGCTGCTGCCGCGGGCGCGGGTCACCGCCGCCTTCCACCACGCCCCGCCGCGGGTGCTCGCCGACCTGAACATGGCGTGCGACACCGACGTGCTGGTGGCCGGCGACGACCCGGCAGCCAGGGCCACGGTGGTCGCGCTGGCCGACCAGATCCCCGGGTGCCGCGGGATCGACGCCGGGCCGCTGCGCCTCTCGCGCCAGCTCGAGGGCTTCACCGCCGTGGTGGTGGGCATCAACCGCCGCTACAAGATCCACGCCGGGGTACGCATCACCCGCCTCAGCGAGGAGAAGCGCCAGCGGCTGGCGCCGCGCCCGGTCGGGGAAGGGGCGGCCTCGTGACCCGCATCTACACCCGCGGCGGCGACGACGGCACCACCGGGCTGCTCTACGGCGGTCGGGTCGACAAGTCCGACGCGCGCACCGAGAGCTACGGCGCGGTCGACGAGGCGGTCGCCGCGCTCGGCATGGCCAGGGCGGTGGTGGCCGACCGGGCCCTGGCAGACCTGGTGCTGCGGCTCCAGCGCGAGCTGTTCGTGGTCGGCTCGGAGCTGTCCACCGACACCCGCAACGCCGCCAAGCTGCGCCCCGGCGCGACCAAGGTCACCGCCGGGATGGTCGACGCGCTCGAGGAGCTGATCGACGGGTACACCAGGCGGATCAACATGCCCCAGGACTTCGTGGTGCCGGGCGAGACGCAGGGCTCGTCCTTCCTCGACGTGGCCCGCACGGTCGTGCGCCGGGCGGAGCGGCGCACGGTGGCGCTGGAGCGGGCCGGCGGGCTGACCGACCGCGAGGCGGTCCGCTACCTGAACCGGCTGGCCGACCTGATCTTCGTGCTGGCCCGCTACGAGGAGGGCGACTTCCGCACCCTGCGGTCCTAGGGGCCGCCGTGGCGGCCGATGGCGCCCCGGGGGCGGCCCCTAGGACCGCATCGCCGTCTTGCGCGTGGCCGCTGGGAGCACTATCCTTCCGCCTGGCTTTAGGGCAACCTAAACCTGACCGAGGTCATCTCGAGTCCAGGAGAAGGGATCGCGGTGCTCCCAACGTTCATCATCGCCCTGCGGGAGGGCGTCGAAGCATCGCTCATCGTCGGCATCATCGCCGCGTTCCTCGGCCAGCAGGGCCGCCGGGACGCGCTCCGTTGGGTATGGATCGGCGTCTCGCTGGCCATCGCCCTGTGCCTCGCGGTGGGCATCGGGCTGCGGGTGGTGGGGGAGAACCTCCCACAGGCCCAACAGGAGGGGATGGAGGCGATCATCGCGCTGGTCGCGGTGGCGATGGTCACCTACATGATCGTGTGGATGCGCCGCCACGCGCGGGCCATCAAGCGAACGCTCGAGGGCGAGGTCGCCGAGGCGCTGATCAACGGCTCGGTGCTCGCGCTGGTGGGCATGGCGTTCTTCGCCGTGCTGCGCGAGGGCTTCGAGACGGCCGTGTTCCTGCTGGCGGTGTTCGAGAGCGCCACCAACCCGGCGGCCGCCTCGATCGGCGCGATCCTCGGGCTGGTGGTGGCCGCGGTGCTCGGCTACCTGATCTACAAGGGCGGCCTGCGCATCAACCTGGGCCGCTTCTTCCGCGTCACCGGCGCGGTGCTGGCGCTGGTGGCGGCCGGTCTGGTCGCCTCCGCCCTGCACGCCGCCCACGAGGCGACCTGGTTCAACGTCCTCCAGGCCAAGGCGTTCGACCTGAGCTGGCTGGTCGCGCCCGGCTCGGTCCGCGCCGCGCTGCTGACCGGCATGCTCGGGCTGCGGCCCGAGCCGGCCGTCGGCGAGGTCCTCGGCTGGCTGCTGTACCTGGTGCCGGTCGGCCTGTACGTGCTCTGGCCCGACCGCCGGCGCCCCGCTCCGGCCCGGCGCGCCGCCTCCATGACCACCGTGGAGGGCACCTCCCGTTGAGCGCCGCCGGCACGGGCCGCACCGCGGCCCTGACGTCGCTCGCCCTGACGCTGATGGTCGGGCTCGCCGCCTGCGGCTCCAAGGAAAGGGACGGCGGGGCCGCCCCCGGCGGTCCAGGCGCCCGGACCGTCGAGGTCGCGCTGACCGACGCCGGCTGCGAGCCCGCCAAGCTCGAGCTGGCCGCCGGCGCGATCACCTTCAAGGTCAGCAACAAGGGCACCGACAAGGTGAACGAGTTCGAGGTGACCGACGGCAACCGCATCCTCGGCGAGGTCGAGAACGTCACCGCCGGGCTGGAGCGGAGCTTCTCGCTGGACCTCGAGTCCGGCAACTACCTGCTCCAGTGCCCCGGCGGGTCGAGCGCGGCCCGCGGAACCCTGACGGTGACCGAGAGCGCGGCCGCGCGGGCCGCCGCCGACGCCGACCTGCGCGCCGCCGCCGAGCGCTACCGCCGGTACGTCCAGCAGCAGACCGGGCTGCTGGTCAGAACCACCCGGACCTTCGTCGAGGCGGTCCTGGCCCGCGACGTGGCCGCCGCCAAGAAGGCCTACGCCCCGGCGCGGGTCCCCTACGAGCGCATCGAGCCGGTGGCCGAGAGCTTCGGTAGCCTCGACCCGGCGATCGACGCGCGGGAGGGCGACGTCCCGGCCAAGGAGTGGGGCGGCTTCCACCGGATCGAGCAGGCGCTGTGGATCAGGAACACCACCCTGGGCATGGCGCCGGTCGCCCGCGAGCTGCTGGCCGACGTGACCGAGCTCCAGCAGAAGGTCCGCGGGGTCCGGCTGGACGCCTCGCAGATCGCCAACGGCGCCAACGAGCTGCTCGGCGAGGTCTCCAGCTCCAAGATCACCGGCGAGGAGGAGCGCTACTCGCGCATCGACCTGCTCGACTTCAAGGCCAACCTCGACGGCTCGCGGGCGGCGTTCGACGCCGTGCGCCCCGCCTTGGACAAGCGCGACAGCGATCTGGCCACCGAGATCCAGACCCGCTTCGAGGCCGCCGACCGCGCGTTGGCCCCGTACCGCCAGGCATCTGGCTACGTCCCCTACAATCGGTTGACCGACGCCGATACCCGCAAACTCTCCCAAGCGATCGACGCGCTGGCGGAGCCGCTCTCCGAAGTCAGCGCGCAGCTGGTGGCGAGCTAGGCGGATCGGGATCACGAGAGCCCCGGAGGAGCACGCCCGCAGTGACCGAAGAGCGCGACGAGACCTCCCCGCCCCCGCCCGACCCCGCCGGCAACGGCGGCTCGGGACCACGCCTGAGCCGCCGCCGGCTGCTCACCACCATCGGTGCCGGCGGCGCGGCCATCGGGCTCGGCGGCGGAGGCTACGCCCTGGGCCACGAGCTGCGCGACGACAGCCCGCCGCAGCAGTCCAGCAGCGCCGCGGTGGAGCCCTTCTACGGCGCCCACCAGACCGGGATCATCACCCCGCAGCAGAACCGGATCCAGTTCGCCGCCTTCGACGTCACCACCACCAACGTGCAGGACCTGGTCGACCTGCTGCGCGTGTGGACGCGCTCGGCCGCGCGGATGTGCAACGGCGACCCGGCGGTGCCCGACGGCGGCGGCCAGCTCGACCCGCCGCCCGACACCGGCGAGGCGGTCGGGCTCTCGCCGGCGCGGCTGACCATCACCTTCGGCTTCGGGCCGAGCCTGTTCGGCACGCCGGGCGCCGGCGACCGCTTCAAGATCGCCACCAAGCGGCCGCCGGAGCTGGCCGACATCCCGCCGCTGCCCGGCGACCAGCTCGACCCGGCCCGCAGCGGCGGCGACATCGGCGTGCAGGCCTGCGCCGACGACCCGCAGGTCGCCTTCCACGCGATCCGCAACCTCGCCCGCATCGGCCGGGGCAAGGTGGTGCTGCGCTGGACGCAGCTCGGCTTCGGGCGGACCTCGTCCACCAGCAACAGCCAGGAGACCCCGCGCAACCTCCAGGGCTTCAAGGACGGCACCAACAACATCAAGGCGGAGGACGAGGACCTGCTGGCCGAGCACGTCTGGGTGCCGAACGACGGGCCCAAGGACTACGAGTGGATCCGCGGCGGCAGCTACATGGTGGTGCGGCGGATCCGCATGCTGATCGAGGTCTGGGACCGCGCCACGCTGGGGGACCAGGAGGCGACCATCGGGCGCCAGCGGGCCAGCGGCGCGCCGCTCGGCGGCAAGGAAGAGTTCGACGTGCTCGACTTCACCGCCAGGCGGCCGGACGGCCTGCCGGTCATCCCGGCGGACTCCCACGTGCGCCTGGCGGCGCCGGACATCAACGGCGGCGCCATGCTGCTGCGCCGCGGCTACTCGTTCACCGACACGCTCGACCGCCTCGGCCAGCTCGACGCTGGGCTGTTCTTCGTCTGCTTCCAGCGCGACCCGCACCGCCAGTTCGTCGCCATCCAACGCAACCTCGGCCAGCACGACGCGCTCAACGAGTACATCCGCCACACCGGCAGCGCGCTGTTCGCCGTCCCCGGCGGCATCCAGCCCGGGCGCTACGTGGGCGAGCCCCTCTTCGGATAAGGGCGTTCTTCGAACAAGAACGTGCCCCGCCCGGACGGGCGGGGCACGGTGACGGGCCGCAAGCCGCTACTGCTTCATCAGCTCGACGTCGACCTCGAGCTTGACGTTCTTGGAGAGCAGGAACCCGCCGGTCTCCAGCGGCGCGTTCCAGGTGAGACCCCAGTCCTCGCGGTTGACCTCCGTCTCGGCCGAGAAGGCCGCCCGCTGGCCGCCCCAGGGGTCCACGGTGGCGCCGTGGAACTCGAGGTTCCAGGTCACCGGGCGGGTCACGTCGAGGATGGTCAGGTCGCCGTCGAGCTCCCAGGTGTTGTCGTCCTTGCCCGGCCGCAGCGCGAGCGAGCGGAAGCTGATCTTGGGGAACTTCTCGACGTCGAAGAAGTCGGGCGAGCGCAGGTGGGCGTCGCGGCGGTCGTCGCGGGTGGTGACGCTGTCGACGTCGAGCTCGACCTCGGCGGACGACTGCTCGGGGTCCTCGGCGATCACCACGGCGGCGGTGAAGTCGGTGAAGCGGCCGCGCACCTTGGCCATCATGTGCCGGGCGATGAACTCGAACGACGAGTGGGCGGGGTCGACCGCCCAGGTGCCGGCGACCGGCACGGTGCGGCCCCCGACCTGCCGGGATGCCGCGGACGGCGCTGCGGCTTCCGTCATGGCGAGCTCCTCTCTGGAGATCGAACCGATTGACACTGCAAAAGTTGAACGTACAACTATCTACCACGTGTCCGCCGGTTCTCGCAAATGGCGGAGCAGGCCGGCTGCCGGCCCCGTCCGGTGGCGCGGGGCCGGCAGCCGGTCGCCGGCGGGAGGCTAGTGGTACTCGTGCTCCGGGGCGGGATAGTGGCCCTCGGAGACGTCCTTGGCGAACCGCTGGGCCGCCTCGGCGATGGTGGAGCGCAGGTCCGCGTAGCGCTTCACGAAGCGCGGGGTCGGGTCGGGCGTGAGCCCCAGCAGGTCGGTGATCACCAGCACCTGCCCGTCGCAGTGCGGGCCGGCGCCGATGCCGATGGTCGGCACGTCCAGCGCCTGCGTGACCCGCTGGCCCAGCTCGGCGGGGATGGCCTCCAGGACCACGGCGAAGCAGCCGGCCTCCTGGAGGGCGAGCGCGTCGGCCAGCAGCTCGTCGCCCTGCTGGCCGCGGCCCTGGACCCGGAAGCCGCCGAAGGCGTTGACCGACTGGGGGGTGAGCCCGAGGTGGCCCATCACCGGCACGCCGGCGTCGCTGATCCGCCGGACCGCCTCGGCCGAGCGCCTGCCGCCCTCCAGCTTGATGGCGTTGGCGCCGACCTTGACCAGCCGGGCGGCGTTGCGCATCGCCTCCTCCGGCGATGCCTGGTAGGAGCCGAAGGGGAGGTCGCCCACGATCATCGGGTTGCTGGCGCCGCGCGCGACCGCGGCGGTCAGCACCAGGGCCTCCTCCATGGTGACCGGGAGGGTGGACGGGTAGCCCAGCACGTTGTTGCCCATCGAGTCGCCCACCAGCAGCAGCGGGACGCCCGCCTCGTCGAGCACCCGGGCGGTCAGCGCGTCGTAGGCGGTGAGCATGATGAACCGCTCCCCGCGCGCCTTCCACGCGGCCAGGTCGTGCACCGTGACCGGCATTGCGGCCTCCTTACTGGTTCGCCTTGAAGCCCGCGATCGCGGGTCTCCTGGACATCGTCAGTTTGCCACGCCGGCGGCCCGGCCAAGCCTGCCGCCCGGCGCTGCTGGCCCAGGCGCTCCGGCTGGCCTGCATCGCGCTGATCGTGGCCGGCGTCGTGGGCCTGAACCTGGCCGGGGGTCACTGACCGTGGCGCCGGCAGCCGGCGAGCCGACCAGCCGCCGCCGGGGGGTGACCGAGCGGGGCGAGCTGCCGCGGGCGCTGCTGGCCGCGATCGACGGGTTGCTGATCGACCGGCTGGTCAGCGGCGCTCCGGACGCCCCGGCCGGCGCCGCTCAGGCGCTCGCCGGGCTGCTCGCC
>DASVXQ010000471.1:0-11608 GCA_036392615.1 Actinomycetes bacterium
TGGAGGCGCCCGACCCGGCCAGCGCGACCCCGGCGGAGGTGCGCCGCTTCGTCCGCCGCCTCGGCGCCAAGCGGCTCGGCCAGCTCGAGCGGCGCGCGCCGGGCGTGGTCGGCAACCTCGACGGCGTGCCCGACCGGGTGCGCTATGCCGCCAACGAGCTGGCGTGGCGGCAGGAGTCGCCGCACGGCGCCCATCCCGCCGGCCGCCTGCTCGGCTACGACCCGCGCGGCGACGGGCGGCTGGTCGAGGTCTTCGGCGACCTCGACCGCGCCAGGCACGTCGCGGTGATCGTGCCCGGCAGCGGCTGGACCCTGCGGAACCTGACCGGCGCCGCGCGGCGGCACGGCGCCGACCCGATCGCCGCCGCCCAGGCCCTGCGCGACCAGGGCCGCCGCGTCGACCCGCGCACCAGCCTGGCGGTGGTGGTCTGGCTGGGGTACGACCCGCCAGAGCGCATCGACCAGCAGGCGGCGCGCTCCGGCCGGGCGGTCGCCGGCGCCCGCGCGCTGCGCCGCTTCCTCGACGGCCTGCCGCGCGGCGCCCATCTGAGCCTGCTGTGCCACAGCTACGGCGCGGTGGTCTGCGGGCACACGGCGCCGGGCGCGCCGGTCGGCGACCTGGTCGCGCTGGCCGCGCCGGGCATGGACGTGCCCTCGGCGCGCGCGCTGCACACCCGCGCCCGCGTCTGGGCGGCCAGGGTGCCCGACGACCCGATGCGCTTCGTGCCCTTCGTGCGCGTCGCGGACCTGGGTCACGACGCCGACCCGACCCGCCCCGCCTTCGGCGCCAGGGTGCTACGCACCGGCGCCGCCAGCGGCCACGACGGCTACTTCACGCCCGGTACCGAGCTGCTCGCCAACCTCGCCCACATCGTGCTCCACCGGACCACGGAGGTCACCCTTGTCCACGCTGCTTGATCCCCACACCTTCCCAGCCGGCCCGCGGCGCCCACCCGGCCGCTGGGGCGCGCTGGCGCGGCGGCTCGAGGCGGTCACCCCGCCGGGCCGCGAGCGCGCCATCGACGGCCTCCGCGCGCTGGCGATCGCCGGCGTGGTGGTCGGGCACTTCCTGGTGATGGCGCTGATCGTGGGCCGCGACGGCGCGCTGCACGGCACCAGCCCGCTGGAGCATCTGCCGGCGTTCGCGCCGCTGAGCTGGGCGCTCCAACTGCTCGGACTGTTCTTCCTGGTCGGCGGTTACTCCGGCGCCAGGAGCCTGGAGCGGGCGCGCGCCAGGGGCGTGCGGTATGGCGCCTGGCTCCGCGGCCGGCTGGTGCGGCTGGCGCGCCCGGTGGCCGCCGCGGTGGTGGCGCTGAGCGCCGCCCTGCTGCTGCTCGGGCTCGCCGGGGTGCCGGGCGGCACGCTGCGCACCGCCGCCGTCATGGAGGTGCAGCCGCTCTGGTTCATCGCCGTCTATCTGCTGGTCACCGCCCTGACGCCCGGCTGGCTGGCGCTCGACCGGCGGCTCGGCGCCTGGGCCGCCGCGCCGGGTGTCCTGCTGGTCGCGGTGGTGGACCTGCTGCGCTACGGGCCTTGGCACCATGTCATGCCCGGCTGGCTCGGGCTGGTCAACGTGCTGCCGGGCTGGTCCTTCGCCTACCTGCTGGGCATCGCCTGGGCGCACGGCCGCATCGGCCGCCGCGGGTCGCTGCTGCTGGCCGCCGGCGGCGGCGCGCTGGGCCTCCTGCTGGTGCTGCGGTTCGGCTACCCGGCCAGCATGGTCGGCGTGCCCGGGGCGGCGCGGGTCAACTCGCACCCGCCGTCGCTGCTGGTCCCCGCGCTGGCGGCACTCCAGTCGGGGTTGGCGATCCGTCTGCGCGACCGCATCGAGGCGCTGCTGCGGCGGCCGCGGCTCTGGGCGGCGGTGGCCCTGGCCAACCTGGGCGCCATGACGATCTTCTGCTGGCACCAGATCGCCCTGGTCACGCTCACCGGCGCGACGCTGCTGCTGGCGCCCGGCGGCCTCCCCGGCCTGCACGACGCGCCGGACGGGCCCGGTTGGGTGCTGCACCGCCTCGCCTGGTTCCCGGCGCATCTCGCTGTGCTGTCCGGCTTCGTGGTGCTCGCCCGCCGCTTCGAATCCGGCGGGCGGGGGCATCATGGCGGGCGACGGATACCGAATCCCCCCGGAGGTCGTTCGTGGCAGAGCAGGTAACGGTCCCAGCCAGTCATCAGGACATGGTGGACCGCCCGTTGATCGCCCATTTCGCCACCGTCCGGTCGGACGGCTCGCTGCAGAGCAACCCGATGTGGTTCCTCTGGGACGGCGGGCGCGTGCGCCTCACCCACACCAGGACGAGGAAGAAGTTCGCCAACGTCAGCCGCGAGCCGAGGGTGGCGCTGTCGATCGTCGACCCCGACAACTCCCAGCGGTACCTGGAGATCCGCGGCGAGGTGGAGTCCATCGAGGACGACGGCGGCCCTGGCGAGGCGCCCTTCTACCGCTCGCTCCAGGAGCGCTACGGCGCCACCGGCACGCCGATCCGCGACGCCGACGTCCGGGTCGTGCTGACCATCCGCCCCACCGCCATCCTGGCGCGCAGCTTCGACCCCGAGGACACCGAGCCCAAGATGCAGCGCTCGGTCGCCGCCCGCCCGGCCTGAGGGACCCCCCCGCCGGCGTAGGCTCGTCGCATGGAACCGCCACGCGCGCTGCTGTTCGACGTCTTCGGCACCTGCGTCGACTGGCGCTCCAGCGTGGCCCGCGAGCTGCGGGCGCTGGGCGGGCGCCTCGGCCTCGGCGCGGTCGACTGGCCCGCCCTGGCCGACGCCTGGCGGGGCCTGTACCAGCCGCAGATGGACACCGTGCGGCGCGGCGAGCGGCCCTGGGTGAACCTCGACGTGCTGCACCGCGAGGCGCTCGACCGGGTGCTCGACGATGCCGGCCTTCAGGCCGTGCCCGAGGCCGAGCGTGCCGCGCTGACCTTCGCCTGGCACCGGCTCGACCCGTGGCCGGACACGGTCGAGGGGCTCGCGCGGCTGGGCGGGCGGTTCGTGGTGGCGCCGTGCTCCAACGGCCACGTCGCCCTGCTGGTGAACCTGTCGCGCTGGGCCGGGCTGCGCTGGGACGCGGTCCTCGGCGCGGAGATCGCCCACGCCTACAAGCCCCAGCCGGCCGTCTACCTGGCCGCGGTCGAGGCGCTCGGCCTGGAGCCCGGGCAGGTGACGATGGTGGCCGCCCACGGCGGCGACCTGGCCGCCGCCGCCGGCTGCGGCCTGCGGACCGCCTTCGTCCCCCGCCCCGCCGAGCACGGCCCCGGCGGCGCCGCCGACGCGCCGGAGCAGCCGGTCGACCTGGTCGCCGACGACCTGCTGCACCTGGCCCGCCAGCTCGGCGCCTGACGTGCTGGGCGCCCCGGCCGGGCCGGCCGGCGACCCTGCCCTCGAGCCCCCGGCCCCGGGCTACACCTTCCCCGGCGTGGTGATGGCGCCGTGGGAGGCGGACTGGACCAGGGTGGCGTACTTGTCGAACACGCCGCCGCGCATCCCGGGCGCGGGCGGGACCCAGTCGCGCAGCCGCTCGGCCAGGTCGACGCCCTCGACCGTCAGGGTGCGGCTGTCCACGTCGATCACGATGGTGTCGCCGTCGCACAGCCCGGCGAGCGGGCCGCCCAGCGCGGCCTCGGGGGCGACGTGGCCGACCATCAGCCCGCGGGTCGCGCCGCTGAAGCGGCCGTCGGTCACCAGCGCCACCGACTCGCCGAGGCCCTCGCCCACGATCGCGGCGGTGACCTGGAGCATCTCGCGCATCCCCGGGCCGCCGCGCGGTCCCTCGTAGCGGATCACCACCACGTCGCCCGGCTCGATGCGGCGCGCCAGCACGGCCGCCAGCGCGTCCTCCTCCCGGTCGAACACCCGGGCGGTGCCGCGGTGGCTGGTGGGGGTGTGCGCGGTGATCTTCACCACGCTGCCCTCCGGCGCGAGGTTGCCCTTGAGGATCACCAGGCCGCCCTCGCCGCGCAGCGGCGCCTCGAGTCCGGCGACCACTTCCTGGCCGGGCGCCTCGGACGCGTCCTGGACGGCCTCGGCCAGCGTCTGCCCGGTGACCGTGAGCGCCGAGCCGTCGATCAGCCCGGCCTCCAGCAGCCGGCGGGTCAGCACCTGGATGCCGCCGGCGGCGTACAGGTCGTAGGCGGTGAAGCGGCCGCCGGGCTTGAGGTCGCACAGCAGCGGAGTGCGCCGCGACACCCGGTCGATGTCCTCGATGCTCAGCGGCACCCCGGCCTCGCGGGCCAGCGCCAGCAGGTGCAGCACCACGTTGGTCGAGCCGCCAGAGGCCGCCGCCGCGGCGATGGCGTTCTCGAACGAGGCCCTGGTGAGGATCTGCGAGGGACGCAGCCCCGCCTCCAGCACCCGCATGGCCAGCGCGCCGGCCTCCGCGGCGGCCTTGGTCTTGCCGCCGTCGACCGCCGGGATCGAGTTGAAGCCGACCGGCGAGAGGCCCAGCACCTCCATCACCATGGACATGGTGTTGGCGGTGTACTGCCCGCCGCAGGCGCCGGCGCCCGGGCAGGCGACCAGCTCCAGCTCGGCCAGCTCCTCCTCGGCCATGGCGCCGGCCGCGACCGCGCCGATCGCCTCGAACACCTCGCCGACCGCAACCTCCCTACCGCGGAACACGCCCGGCATGATCGTGCCGCCGTAGAGCAGCACGGCCGGGCGGTCGACCCGCACCAGCGCCATCGCGCTGGCCGGCACGGTCTTGTCACAGGAGGCGATCGCCACCAGCGCGTCGAACATGTGGCCCCGGGCGACCAGTTCGATCGAGTCGGCGATCACCTCGCGGCTGATCAGCGAGGCCTTCATGCCCTCGGTGCCCATGGTGATGCCGTCGGAGATGGCGATGGTGTTGAACTCCATCGGCGTGCCGCCCGCCTCGCGCACCCCGCGCTGGACGTGCTCGGCCAGCAGCCGGTGGTTGAAGTTGCACGGCATCGTCGAGGTCCACGCATGGGCCACGCCGACGATCGGCTTGGCCAGGTCCTCGTGGCTGTAGCCGATGTTCAGCAGGAACGAGCGGGCGGCGGCGCGCTCGTAGCCCTCGTAGAGCGTCCGGCTCGGCAGTCCCGCCGCGGTCCGGCCCTGGTGCGTGGTGCTCATCCGTCCAGCTCCCTTCGCCTCGGCGCGTCCGCGACGCGCCCCGATCCCTCAGCCCGCTGGCTCGATGGCCTCGACGAGGGCGTCGCCGACCTCGCCGGTCCTCGCCCGGCCACCGAGGTCGGGCGTGTGCAGGCCGGCCTCGAGGACCCGCTCGATGGCCGCCATCACCGCCGCGCCGGCGCCCTCCTCGCCCAGGTCGTCGAGCAGCATGCTCGCCGACCATACCGCGCCGACGGGATTGGCGATCCCCTGGCCGGCCAGGTCGGGCGCGCTGCCGTGGACCGGTTCGAACAGGTTGGGCCGCCTGCCCGGGTGCAGGTTGGCGCTGGGCGCCAGGCCGATGCTGCCGCCCAGCCCGGCGCCGAGGTCGCTGAGGATGTCGCCGAACAGGTTGGAGGCGACCAGCACCTTGAAGCGCCAGGGGTCCTTGACCATCCGATAGGCGGCGGCGTCGACGTGCATCCGCTCCCAGGCCACCTCCGGGTGGCGCGCGGCGACCCGCTCGGCGACCTCGTCCCAGAAGGTCATGCTGTGGACCAGCGCGTTGGACTTGGTGACGCTGGTCAGCAGCCCGCGGCCGCGCGCCAGCCCGAAGCCGTGCTCCAGCACCCGCTCGGTCCCCCGCCGGGTGAACTTGGCGGTCTGGAGGGCGAGCTCGTCCCCGGCCGCGCCGGGCGAGCGGCCGCCGAGGCGGGTGTACTCGCCCTCGGTGTTCTCGCGGACCACCATGAAGTCGACCGACTCGCCGTCGGGCACGCGCGCCAGCGGTCCGGCGACGCCGCCGAAGAGCCGCACCGGCCGCAGGTTGACGTACAGGTCCAGCGCCCGGCGGATGGGGAACAGCAGGTTCCACAGGGTGTAGTCGTCGGGCAGCTCGGGCGTGCCGACCGCGCCGAAGTAGAGGCTGTCGTAGTGGCGCAGGGTCTCCAGCGCGTCGTCGGGCATCATGCGGCCGTGGCGCCGGTGGTAGCCCGAGCCCCAGGGCAGCTCGTCAAGTGCCAGCTGGAAGCCGTACAGCGAGCCCACGCGCTCCAGCACGCGGCAGCCCTCGGCGATCACCTCGGGACCGACGCCGTCGCCGGGGATCACCGCGACGTGGTAGCGGCGCATCGGCGGCTCGCTATCCGGCATCGTCGGCCTCGCGGGCGCGCTCCAGAGTGCGGTCGCGCGCCTCGCGCAGCCCGGCCACGCCGTGCTCGTCCAGCCCCAGGCGGTCGAGGCTGTCGGGCGGCTGCTGGCTGCGCGACAGCACCGGGTAGAGCTGCTCGGCGACCCGCCGGAAGGTGGCCGCCCCGCCGAGCGCGACCGTGCCGAACGGCCCCACCGCCGACCAGCGGCGCCCGAGCCCCTCGCGGATCAGCAGGTCCAGGTCCTCGGCGCCGACCACCCCGCCGTCGACCAGCTCGACCGCCTCGCGCAGCAGGGCGAGCTGGAGCCGGTTGAGCACGAAGCCGGGCACGTCGCGGACCAGCACCGGCTGCTTGCCGAGGGCGCGCAGGACCGCGGCGGTGCGCTCGGCCACCGCCGGGTCGGTGGCCGGGCCCTGGACCAGCTCCAGCACCCGAAAGGCCAGCGGCGGGTTGAGGTAGTGCGTGCCGATCAGCCGGCTCGGGTCGGCCAGCCCGGCGCCGATGGTCCCGAGCGACAGCGACGAGGTGTTGGAGGCGAGAATCGCCCCGGGCGCGAACGCCTGGGCGGCCGCCAGCTCGGCGACCTTCAGCTCCGCCACCTCCGGCAGGGACTCCACCACCAGGTCCGCCCCGGCGGCCGCCTCTGCGGTGGAGGCCGACCACTCGACCTCGGCCGCCAGCGGCTCGCCCGCGCGGCGCCGCAGCTCGCCCAGGTGCCTGGCGACGCGCTCCATCGCCACCGCGGCGCTGGTCGCCGGCGAGGTGGTGACCCGCACGCTGTGCCCGCCGGCGGCGTACTCGGCGGCGATCGCGCTGCCCATCAGCCCAGCGCCGAGCACGGCCACCCGGAGCCGGGCCTCGCTCAAGCGGTCACCTCCAGGCGCAGGCTGCCCAGCTCGCCGAAGTCGATCTCGTGGCTGCCGGGCTCCAGCGGCAGCGGGGTGATCAGCGAGCCGCTGGCGACCAGGGGGAGCTCGGCCAGCCGCCGCTCCCCGAGCGCCTGGCGGGAGGTCGCGGCCGCGGCGTCGACCGTGCCCTCGCCCTCCGCGAGCACCTCGCCGTCGCGCCGCACCACCGCGTGGACCTTCGAGCCCGACGCCGCCGGCCGGCCGAACAGCATCGCGCCCTGGAGCCCGAAGTCGGCCAGCACCCCGGCGAGCTTGACCTCCCAGCCGGGGAAGCGGCAGTCGATGATCTCGACGCAGGGCAGCACCGCCGGCTCCTCGCCCTCGAAGCGCAGGCCGATCTCCGCCTCCAGCCTGGGCGCGACCAGGCTCGCCAGCGACAGCGTCGCGCCGTCCTGGAGGACGTAGGCGTCGTGCACCGGCGCGGTGAACGGGCGGTCGGTGCCGAAGCGCTGCTGCGCGGCCGCGTCGCCGGCGCCGATCTTCCAGGCGACCTGGCGGCTGCCGCCGGCCTCGAGCGCCCCGTACAGCTCGCTGGCGATCCGGTCCGCGCGCTCCAGGGTCAGCTCGCCGCCGGCCGCCTCGACGGTGCCGCCGGCACGGCGCGCGGACCACAGCGCCGCCGCCAGTGGGTCCTGGAAGTCCAGCTCAGCCATGGAGATCTCCTCCGAGTCGGCTCGGGAACGCCGCCAGCGGCGGCGATCATGACAGGTAGCGCATCTCCCGTGCCGCCGCCTCGTCGAAGCGCAGCACGTCGTGGTATTCGCGCAGGGTGAGCATGCGGTCCAGCATGCCCTCGGCACGGCCGGCCACCCGCAGCTCCTCCAGGACCGAGAGCACCGCCGCCGAGGCGGCCAGGGCGGCGATCACCGGGTAGATGGCGATCGCGTAGCCGAGCTCCCGCAGCCGCCACGCCGGCAGGTAGGGCGTCCTGCCGGTCTCGACCATGTTGGCCAGCACCGGCTTGGGCACGGCGGCGGCGACCTCCGCCAGCTCATGCTCGCTCTCGGGCGACTCCACGAAGAGCACGTCGGCGACCTCGGCGTAGGCACGCGCGCGGTCGATCGCCTCGGCGAGCCCGTGGGCGCTGCGGGCGTCGGTGCGGGCGATGAGCATCGTGGCGGGGTCGCGGCGGGCGTCCGCGGCCGCCCGCAGGCGCGCCAGCATGTCCGGCACGCCGACCACCTGGCGGCCGGGCTCGTGGCCGCACTTCTTCGGCAGCAGCTGGTCCTCCACCTGGATGGCGCTGGCGCCGCCGGCCTCGAACTCGCGCACCGCCCGCTGGAGCGTGAGCAGGCTGCCGTAGCCGGTGTCGGCGTCGACGATGATCGGCAGGCCGGTCGAGAAGCTGGTCTGCCGCACCCGCTCGGCCATCTCCGGCAGGGTGATCAGTCCCAGGTCGGGCGCGCCGAGAGTGGAGGCCGTCTGGCCGTTGCCGGTCAGGTAGACGCAGGAGAAGCCGGCGCGCCGCGCCAGCAGCGCCGACAGCATGTCGTAGGCGCCGGGCGCCTGCACGAAGCCGTCCCGCTCGATCAGCTCCCGCACGGTCACCGCCGGTGGGTTGCCGGTCATCGGATCGCTCCCCTCCCGAGCCTGCGACTGTCGCGTCCAGGCATGTTGTACAGGACTACGGCGGGCACCGGGGTGCAACCGCCGCGGCGGGCGGCGCCGAAGGTCCCCACGATGAGCAGCTACCAGCGCTACGCCTACCTGACGGCCATCGCGGCCAGCGGCACCGGGGTGCTGGCGCTCGACCAGCGCCTGGGGACGGGGGTGCGCGGTCGCCGCCTGGCCAGGACCGTCGCCGTCGCGGTGCCGGTCTTCCTGGCGTTCGACCTGGTCGGGGCGGCGCGCGGCTGGTTCGCCAGCAATCCGGCGCGCAACTCGCTGATCGTGCCGCCGGGGATCCCGCTGGAGGAGCCCCTGCTGCTCGGCTTCCTCACCCTGGTCTCCGTGGCGCTGCGGCGCGGTGCGGAGCGCCGCCGGTGAGGGAGTACAGCGCGGCGGCCGCGGTCATCCTCGGGGGGGCGACCGTGGCCGCCACGCGTACTGGCGTGCTGCGCCACCGGGCCAGCTGGATCGGCCTCGCGGCCTTCGCGGCGCTCACCGTGGCCGCCGACAACCTGCTGATCGCCGCGCGGGTCTACGGCTACAGCCGGCGTCACCGCAGCGGTGTCGAGGTCGGCCGCATGCCACTCGAGGACCTCGCCTACGGGATCGCGCTCTACCTGGTGGCGCTGAGTGCCTGGGACCGGGCCGATGCGGCCGGATGAGCTGTGGCGCGCCAGCCGGCCGTTCAGCTGGATCAACACCGCGTTGCCGTTCCTGGTCGCGGCCATCGCCGCGGGCAGGCCGGGCACGCCGGCGGTCTGGCTCGGGCTGGTCTATTTCAGCGGGCCGTACAACCTGCTGCTCTACGGGGTCAACGACCTCTATGACTACGAGTCGGACGTGCGCAATCCGCGCAAGGGCGGCGCGATCGAGGGCGGGCTGGTGCCGCGCGAGCGCGCCCGTACGCTGTGGGCATGGGTGGCGGCGACCAACCTGCCGCCGCTGCTCGCGCTGGCCGTGCTGGCGCCGCCCGCGGGCACGGTCGCGCTCGGCGTGACCGTGCTGGTGGCGCTGGCCTATTCGGTGCCGCCGGCGCGCACCAAGGTCGTTCCAGGGCTCGACTCGCTCACCAGCTCGCTGCACTTCGTGCTGCCATGCGCCTGCGGGGCGCTGCTCGGCGGGGCAGCCGCCGGCGCCCTGCCGTGGCGCTTCCTGGCGGCGTTCCTGCTCTGGGGGATCGCCTCGCATGCGCTCGGCGCGATCCAGGACGTCGGCTACGACCGGCAGGCGGGCATCGGCTCGGTCGCGGTCGCGCTGGGCGGCCGCCGGACGGCCGCCCTCTCGCTGGCCTGCTACGGCGCGGCCATCCTGCTGGTCGCCAGCGCCCGCACGGGCACGGCGCTGGCCGCGGCGGCCTGCCTGCTCCCCTATCCGCTGCTGGCGGCGTCCTGCCTGGCCGGCGACCCGGAGGCGCAGGCCAGGCGCGCCTGGCGCGGCTTCCTGGGGATGAACCTGCTGGTCGGGTTCCTGCTCACCCAGGTGCTGCTGCGCGCCTCCGGCCTGGCCCAGGTGCCGCTGCCGGAGCTGCTGGCCTGGGGCTCGGCGACCGGCGCGCTGGCCTGCCTCGGCGTCGCGCTGCTGAACGAGCGGGCGCTGGCCAGGCGCGGACCGCCCGCGTCCATCGAGACCAGCGTCAGCGCCATCGTGCCGTTCCGCGACGAGGCCGGCCGGATCGGCCCGTGCCTGCGCGCCCTGCGCGGGCAGGCCTGGCGTGACCTCGAGATCCTGGCGGTGGACGACGGCTCCGGCGACGGGAGCGTCGAGGAGGCCGAGCGGGCGCTGGGCGGCCGCGGCGAGCTGCTCCGCGGCGCGGCGGCGCACGGCTGGACCGGCAAGTGCTGGGCGGCCTGGCGCGGCGCCGAGCGTGCCCGCGGCCAAGTGCTGCTGTTCGTCGACGCCGACACCCGGCTGGAGCCGGGCGCGGTGGCGGCGGTGGTGGCGGAGCTGCGCCGCCAGGGCGGCGGGATGCTCTCGCTGCTGACCCGCTACCAGATGGTCGGCCGGGCCGAGCGGGCGCTGGTGCCGGCGTTCGCGCTCTACCAGGTCGCCATGCTGCCGTGGTTCGCGGTCGGCCGCTTGGGCCGCCGCCTGGGCGCGCGGCCGGTCGGCTACGGCCCCTGCATGGCGGTCGAGCGGGGCGCCTACCGGCACGCCGGCGGCCACGCCGCCATCCCCGCCTCGCGCCGCGAGGACCTGGACCTGGCGCGGCTGCTGGCCCGCGACGGCGCGCCGGTGCGCTTCGTGCGCGGCGCCGACCTGGCTTCCACCAGGCACTTCCGCGGCGGCGCCGAGGTGCTGGCCTGCTGGCGGCGGACCTGGTGGGCCTACAGCGGCGAGTCGCTGGCGGTGGCGCTGCTCGGCGTCCTCGGCGCGGCCACCGTGCAGCTCGCCCCGCTGGCGCTGCTGCTGGCGGGACCGCTGGCGGGACCGGCCGTGCTGCCCGGCGCGCTGGCCGGGGTGGCGGCCCTGCTGGCCACCCGGCTGCTGGTCGCACGGGCCGAGCGTCAACCGCTCGGCACGCTGCTCTGGCACCCGGTGACCTGGCTGGCCACGCTGGCGTTCCAGCTGCTCAGCGTGGCCGACGGACTGCGCGCGGTGCCGCCGGCCTGGCACGGCCGCCGGCTGGTGTCCGACGGCACCGGCGCGCCGGCCGGCGAGGCCTGATGGCCGCCCGCCTGGCGCTCTCGGCGCTGATCGGCTATCCGCTCGGCGCGATTCCCTTCGCGGTGCTGGTCGGGCGGCTGCTCGCGGTCGACCCGCGCGAGCGGGGCGAGCGCAACCCGGGCGCGTGGAACCTCTGGCGGCTCGGCGGCGCGCGGGCGGGCCTGGCGACCTTCGCGCTCGACGCCGGCAAGGGCGCGCT
>DASVXQ010000472.1:0-16225 GCA_036392615.1 Actinomycetes bacterium
CGCCCGCCGTCCTTTCGCGTGCCGCCCCGCCGCCGCCGCGCCTGGCCTCCCTTGGCGCCTTCCGGCCCGCGGCGGATCCAGGCCTCGCGCATGCCCACCTCCTGTTTCGGCGTGAAGCGTCGAGGCCTGGATCCGCCGCGGGTCGGAAGGCGCCAAGGGAGGTCAGGCGCGGCGGCGGCAGGGCGGCACGCGAAGGACGGCGGGCGCGGGGCGCGGAACGAGGCGCCGTGGGCACGGTGCGCGTGCCCAACAGATGCCGGAAGCGGGGCCGCGGGGGAGGCGATGCCGAGCTGGGAGCGGTGGGTGCGGACCTGCCCGCACCCACCGCTCCCAGGTGCTACTGGGTCTGGATCACGTTGCCCTGGAGCTGCCAGTGCTGGCCGTCGAACTGCATGATCTGCATGTCCTGGATCGGGTAGCCGTCGGTCGGCGAGGTCTGCACGCTCACGCCGGGCAGCAGCAGCGGGATGTTCAGCTTCATGTTGCGGATGGTGTCCATCAGCGCCTGGCGGGTCGGCGACTTCATCTGCTTGAGCGCCTCGGCCATGGTGTTGGCGGCCGCCCAGCCGTAGACGTTGAACGGCTCGTTCGGGTCGGCCTTGGGCGCGTACTGCTTGAGGCCGGCCTTGTACTCCATCATCGCGGAGTCGCTGGCCCAACGCGGGTCCTCGGGGTCCTTGAAGTACGACACCGAGACGATCCCCTTGGAGGCGGCCAGGCCGGCCGGCTTGAGGACCAGGGTCTTGGAGGCGGCCACGTTGTTCAGGATGTGCAGCGGCTTCCAGTTGACCTCGGTGAGCCGGTGGATCGCCTGCGCGCCGAACTTCGGGGTGGTGATGTCGAGGAACACGTCGGCCTTGGAGGTCGCCAGCTTCGACACCTGCGAGTCGACCGTCGGGTCGGTGACCTCGTAGCTCTCCGCGGCGGTCACCGAGACGCCGCTGCCCTGGACGGCCGACTTGAAGCCGTTGAGCAGGTCCTTGCCGAAGGCGTCGTTCTGGTAGAGCGCGGCCACCTTGGCGTTGGGCTTGTTCTTCTTGAGGTACTCGGCGTAGACCCGCGCCTCCGAGACGTAATCGGGCTGCCAGCCGATGGTCCACGGGTGCTTGGACGGGTCGGCGCCCCACGCGCTGGCGCCGGTGGCCACGAACACCTGCGGGACCTTCTGCTGGTTGGTGTAGTCCCAGATGGCCAGGTTGTTGGCGGTGCCGAGGGTGTTGAACAGGGCGAAGACCTTGTTCTGCTCGACCAGCTGCTTGGCGTTCTGCAACGCCCGCGCCGGCTCGTAGCCGTCGTCCAGGGTGGTGAACTCGATCTTGCGGCCGTTGACGCCGCCCTTGGCGTTGAGCCAGTCGAAGTAGGCCTTGGCCGAGACGCCGATCGTGCCGTAGGCGGACGCCGGCCCGCTGAACGGATAGCTCCCACCGAGCTTGATGCTGTTGGCGGTGATGCCGGGATCGGACCCGTTGGACCCGCTCCCGCCGGAACCGCCGCTCGATCCGCGACCGCAGGCCGTGGCCAGCAGGGCCAGGATGGCCAGCAGAGCGGGCAACCATAACCGATGCGCACGCCGCATGTGTGCTCTCCCTTCCTCCGGGCGGGCTCCTCGCTAGACGCCGGCCGCCTTCCTGGGCGCGGGCTCCGGCTCGGCGGGCGTGGTGATCTCCTCCGAGCGACGCCCTCGCGGCCGGCCGACCAGACCGAGAAGCCGGCGCCCGAGGCCCACCACGCCCCCAGGAAGCACGTACATGAACAGGATCAGGACGGTTCCGTAGAGCACCCCCGCCAGCGCCTCGTTGACGCCTGAGGTGTAGACGGGGACGAACTGGATGAACAGCGCGCCGAACAGCGCGCCGGCGATGGTGCCGAGGCCGCCGACCACGATCGCGGCCAGGAACACGAAGGACACGGCGATGGTGAAGGACTCCGGCGCCACGAAGCCGACCGCGTAGGTGTAGAGCGCGCCGCCGACGCCGGCGAGCATCGCGCTGAGCGCGAAGGCGCGCAGCTTGAAGGTGGTCAGGTTGACGCCGGTCGCGCGGGCGGAGATCTCGCCGGAGCGGATCGCCACCAGCGCCCGCCCGACCCGGCCGCGCACCAGGTTGGCGGCCATCGCGAAGGCCAGCGCGGCGATCACCAGCGCGATCATGTAGAGGTACTGGTCCTGCGCGAGCCCGAGCCAGGCGGGCGGGGTGAGCGAGCCGGCGGCCAGGCCCTGGGTGCCGCCGGTGAGGCCGTCGAAGCGCTTGATCAGCTGCGGCGTGGCCACCGCGACGCCGAGCGTGACCAGCGCGAGGTAGTGGCCGCGCAGCCGCAGCGCCGGGATGCCGAGCAGCAGCCCGGTGGCGAAGGTGATCGCCGCGGCCAGCGGGATGCCGACCAGGTCCGGCAGACCGGTCTGGGCCATGACGATCCCGGCGGTGTAGGCGCCGAGCGCGAAGAAGGCGCCGTGGCCCAGCGAGATCTGCCCGGTGTAGCCGATCAGAAGATTCAGCCCCAGCGCGGCCACGGCGTAGGCCAGCGCCAGGGTGAACTGCGAGACGCGGAACGGCGGGAAGCTGAACGGCACCGAGATCGCCAGCACGGCGACCACCGCCAGCGCCAGCAGGCGCGGCCAGCTGCTGCGCAGGCGGCTCATGCGCGCTCGACCTCCCTGGCGCCGAACAGGCCGGTCGGCCGCACCAGCAGCACCACCAGGATCACGCCGAGCGGCACCAGGATCTTGAGGTCGGAGCCGATCACGTTGACGTAGGTGCCGGCCAGGTTCTCGCTCACGCCGATGATCCAGCCGCCGAGCACGGCGCCGAGCGCGCTGTCGAAGCCGCCGAGGGTGGCCGCCGCGAAGGCGTAGACCAGCACGCCGCCCATCAGGTTGACGTCGAGGAAGAGCCGCGGCGCGACCAGGATCCCGGCGATCGCGCCGACAGTGGCGGCCAGCCCCCAGCCGAGCATCAGCATCCGGCCGACGCGGATGCCGACCAGCCGGCTGGAGACCGGGTCGAGCGCGGCCGCACGCATCGCCAGCCCCAGGCGGGTGCGCTGGAACAGCAGGTAGAGCAGGCCGACGACGGCCAGCAGCACGCCGACGATGCCGAGCGACTCGATCCCCAGGCGCACGCCGCCGAGGCCCACGGTGCCGTTCGGGAAGGTCGAGGGGAAGCCGCGGTTGGAGAAGCCCCAGAGCCAGCCGGCGGCGTTGTTGATCAGGATGAACAGCCCCAGCGTGACGATCACCAGGGTGAGCGGCTGGCGGCCCTCGACCGGCCGGATCACGATCCGCTCGATCAGCGCCCCGCCGGCGAACGACAGCGCCAGCGCGGCCAGGATCGCCAGCGGCAGCGACACCCCGACGCTGGTCATGCCCCAGGTCAGGAAGGTCGAGAACATCGCCATCTCGCCCTGGGCGAAGTTGACGATCCCGGTGGAGCGGTAGATCAGCACCAGCGCGAGCGCCAGCGCCGCGTAGACGGAGCCGTTGGCGATCCCGTCGACGACCACCTGCACCAGCCGGGCCATCCATCCCTCCTGTCAGTAGCCGAGGTACGACCTGCGCATGCCCTCGTCCGCCCGGATCTCCGCGGCCGTCCCCGACAGCACGATGCGGCCCGCCTCCAGCACGTGGGCGCGGTCGGCGAACTCCAGGACCAGGTTCGCCTTCTGCTCCACCACCAGCAGGGTGGTGGACTGCTCGCGCACCAGCCGCGCCAGCGTCTCGTACAGCTCCCGGGTGACCAGGGGAGCCAGCCCGAGCGACGGCTCGTCCAGCAGCAGCAGCCGCGGGCGCAGCATCAGACCGCGCGCCACCGCGAGCATCTGCTGCTCGCCGCCGGAGAGGCTGCCGGCCGGCTGGGCGCGCCGCGCCGCCAGCCGCGGGAAGGCCTGGTAGCAGCGCTCAAGGTCCTCGGCGACGCTGGACTGGTCGCGCCGCACGATGGCGCCGAGCCGCAGGTTGTCGGCCACGCTGAGCGTCGGGAAGTTGCCGCGCCCCTCCGGCACGTGGGCGACGCCGAGCCGGGCGATCGCCTCGGTCGAGCGGCCGGGCAGGCTGTGGCCGTCGAAGCGGATGCGGCCACGCATCCGCACCATCCCGGAGATCGCCCGCAAGGTGGTGGTCTTGCCGGCGCCGTTGGGGCCGAGCAGCGCCGCGACCTCGCCCTGCTGGACCTGGAAGCCGATCCCGTGGAGCGCGCGCACCGGCCCGTAGCTGGCCTCCACGTCCGCGACCTCGAGCAGGCTGACCGGGGTGTCGCCACTCACGCGGCGGCTCCCAGGTACGCCTCGATGACGGCGGGGTCGCGGCGCACCTCGGCGGGCGTGCCGGCGGCCAGCGTGCGGCCGGAGTCCAGCACCACGACGTGGTCGGAGATGCGCATCACCATGCCCATGTGGTGCTCGACCAGCAGGATGGTCAGCTCGCGCTCGTCGCGCAGGGCGACCACCAGGTCGGCGAGCTCGTCGACCTCCTCGTGGCCGAGCCCGCTGACCGGCTCGTCGAGCAGCAGCAGGCGCGGATGGGCGCACAGCGCCCTGGCCATCTCGACCCGCTTCTGCACCCCCCACGGCAACCCGGCGCTGCGGCGGTCGGCCAGCTCGGCGAGCCCGAGGCGGTCGAGCAGGGCGCGGGCCTCCTCCCGCAGGGCGCGCTCCTCGCGGCGCACCCCGGCGGTCCACAGCATGGAGGTGACGAAGCCGGCGCGTCCCCGGTGGTGGGCGCCGAGCATGACGTTCTCCAGCACGGTGAAGGCGCCGACCAGCCCGCCGTTCTGGAAGGTCCGCGCGATGCCGAGGCCGGCCACCTCGTCGGCCCGCAGGGCGAGCAGATCCTGGCCGTCCAGGGTGATGCGGCCGCTCTCCGGCTGGTAGAGGCGGCTGACGCAGTTGAACAGGGTGGTCTTGCCGGCCCCGTTGGGCCCGATCAGCCCGCAGATCCTGCCCGGCTCGACCGTCAGGTCGGCGTCCTGGAGCGCGGCGATCCCGCCGAACCGCACGGTCACGCCGGACATCTCCAGCAGTGCCGTCGACCCGGGATCGCGGGGCCGATCGCTCACGGGCACACACCTCCCGCCTCGGGCAGACCCCCCTTCTCAGAGCGTCGTCACGTATCCGCGGTGCGCGCCATCGCGGCTCCTTATCGGCGCGGGTGATCTCAGGCGCGGCACCGATCCATGACGGTGCTCTGGTCGAAGTACAACAGTGCGTCCGTTACGCGAGCAATAGTCGAAGCTCCAAGAATTCACATGGTCGACGCAGTATTCTCACAATTGGGTGAGGACACCCGACTAGAGGACAGCGCCCGGAGTGAGCCAGGTCATGCGCGTCGATCCGGACAGATGGCACGCGGTCTACAAGGGCCTGGTCGATGAGATCGACGTGATCGCCGACCAGATCCTCGCCCGCCTGCGCGCCGAGCTGCCCTCCTACGCCAACCTCTCACCCCAGGCGCTGCGCCCCGGGGTAATGACCATTGTGCGGCTGTCGCTGACCGCCTTCGACGAGCGGCGCTCGGCCAACCGCACCGACCTGGAGGAGGCCGGGCGCGCCGGCGAGAACCGCGCCAGCGTCGGCGTGCCGGTCGACGAGATGCTGCGGGCCTTCCGCATCGGCGCGCAGGAGGTCTGGGCGCACCAGCACGAGATGGGCCGCCGCGAGGGCCTGGACGAGGCGACCCTGCTGGAGATCGCGCAGGCCGCCTGGGAGTGGACCGACCTGGTGATGGCCCACGCCGCCAAGACGCACCGCAGGGTCGAGCTGGAGATGGCCAGCCACGACCTGGAGCGGCGCGCGAACCTGCTGCGCTCGATCCTGTTCGGCTCGGTCGGCGCGGCCGAGCTCCAGCTCCAGGCGGCCGCCTACGGCCTGGTGCCCGACCGTGCCTACCACCCGTTCCGCGCCAGGGTCACCGGCCACGCCAGCCTGCACCAGCTGGAGCGCGCGATCCTGTCGAGCGGTTCGGTCGAGGCCAGGGCGATCCTGGTCGGGGTGGTCGACGGCGACCTCGCCGGGGTGCTGCCGCGCCGCCCGTCGATCGACTGCTGCGGCGTGGTCGGGGTCGGGCCGCCGGCCAAGCTGATCGAGATGGAGCCGGCCTTCCGGCTGGCGTCCAGTGCGCTCGAGGTCGCCTCGGCGTTCGGCATGGAAGGGGTGTTCGACCTTCACGACCTGGCGCTGCACGCGGCCATCTTCCACGAGCACCACATCGGCGAGCGCCTGGTGGAGCGGTACGCGCAGCCGCTGGACCGGCTGGGCGCCTTCGGGCGGACCGTCGAGACGACCCTGGAGGCCTTCTTCCGGCACGGCATGCGCGTCGAACCGACCGCCAGGTCGCTGTTCGTGCACCCCAACACCCTGCGCCACCGGCTGCGGCGCTTCGAGGAGGTCACCGGCGCCGACCTCGGCCGCAGCGAGGACCTGTTCGGGGTGTGGTGGGCGCTGGAGCGGCGCCGCCTGCACCGTTGAGCCACGCGGCCGGCGCGGCTCGTCCTCCGGCGCGCCGCACGCGATGTGGTAGAGGATGTCATCCGGCCAACGGAACCCAGGTCTCGATCCATTTGCCATGATTCGAAATGCCGAACCATGAGGCGGACCCGCCGCGCGCGGCGGGGGCGGGCCCGCAACCGGCGGCGGGGGCGCCGAGCGCGCCTGGGCCGGCGGAGGCGGCGTCGCGGGAGGCGGTGAGGGAGGCCGCGGGGCCCTTGCCACCGGCGGAGACGCAGGATTCGCCGGAGCGGCATGCGAGCTGGCTGGAGCTGTTCTTCGACCTGGTGGTGGTCGCGGCGGTCGCGCAGCTGGCGGACAGGCTGCTGGGCGACCCGTCCGCGGGGGACGTGGGGCTGTGCATCGCCCTGTACGTGGCGATCTGGCTGGTGTGGACCTCGTTCATGCTGTACGCCAACGTCTCCGCGGCCAGGACGCGGCAGCAGTCGATGCTGGTCGCCATGGCCGGGATCGCGGTGATGGCGGCGGCCATCCCCGACGTGACCGGCAGCCGCGCCAAGGCGTTCATCGTGGCCTACGTCTTCACCCGCGTGCTCGGGGTGCGGAGCTGGGTGCGCACCAGGCAGGCGCTCACCTCCTGGCCGGCGGCGCAGGTCTCCGTCGGGCTGGGACCCTGGCTGTACTCGCTGTGGCTGCGGCCGCCCGCCCGCTACTGGATCTGGGGCCTCGGCCTGGCGCTCGACCTCGGGCAGTCGATGCTGGTCGCCGGCCGCTCCGAGTTCGTGCTGAACTCCATGCGCGAGCACGTCCGCCGGCGGCAGGTGCGGCTGCGCCGCCGTGGGACCCGCGCTCCCGAGGGGTCGGAGCGCGGGGTCAGCGAGGCCCGGCTCGACCTGTCGCTGCTCGACGAGCGGCTCGGCCTGTTCGTGATCATCGTGCTCGGCGAGGCGGTCGCCCAGGTGATCGTCGCCGCCGGCCACGTCGACTGGAGCAACCAGCTGGCCGGCGTGGCCTCCGCCAGCTTCGTCCTGCTGGTCGGGCTGTGGTGGCTGACCTTCCGCTACGGCTTCACCGCCGTGCCGCACTTCGGCTCGAGCGACCTGGCGCTGCGCGCCACCATGCCGATCCACCTGCTCACCACCATGAGCGTCACCGGCATCGCCGCGGGACTCGGCGGGCTGGTTGCGCACCTGGACGGCAGCCTGCCGGCGAGCCAGCGCTGGCTGCTGTGCGGCGGCGTGGCGGCCTACTTCCTGACCACCGGCGGAGCGGGGCTGCTGGCCGGCGCGCCGCTGCTCTGGCTGCTCGGCTGGGCGCTGCCGTCGGTGGCCGCCCCGGTGCTGCTGGCGGTGTTCGGCGGGCCGCTGCGGATCACCTCGCTGCCCTGGTACCTGGCCGCGGTGGTCGCCTGGCAGGTGGCCTACGGCCTGCTGCGGCACCGCCGCATCGAGGCTGGCTGACCCTGAGGATCAGCAGGGGCGCGGGTCGTAGAAGGGCAGCTTCGGGGTGGCGGGCTTGCCGGGCCCCTGGCTCACGGCGCGGTTGCCGCTGGTGGTCGGGTGCGACCCGGAGCCAGGGCGGGCCGTGCCGCCGTCCGGACCTTCGAGGAACTGGGCCGCCGCGCGCCGGGCCTCCGACTGCTTGGGGAGCAGGATCTGCTCCCAGTGCGCCGGGTCCTGCCAGGCCTGGTCGAACCCGGGGTCGCCCGGGCGCAGCACGGTGTCGCCCTGGTGGACGCCCACGGTGGTCGGGATGGTCTGGCTGGCGAGCCGGCTGGGGTTGAAGGAGCGGAACTCGCCCGCCAGCCGCGCCACCAGCCCGATGGACAGGCCCTTGTCCCTGGTCAGGCTGTGCGCCAGCGAGTCCGCGAAGGCGTTGGCGCGCAACGGGTTCGCCAGCCCCTTGCCGAGCGCCTTGGCGGCCAGCACCCGCAGGAAGGTCTGCTGCCGGCGGATGCGGCCCAGGTCGAAGCCGGGGTCGTAGTGCCAGCGGCCGTCCGAGGTCTGGTACTGGAAGTAGCGGCTGCGCGCCAGCGCCAGCGCCTGGGTGCCGTTGACGTGGCGGCAGCCAGGCGACGGCACGCTCAGGCCGGACTGGTTGCGGCCGTTGTTCCAGTCCCGCACCGGGACGGGGAAGTCGAGGTCGACGCCGCCGAGCGCGTCCACCACGTGGCGGAAGCCGTCGAAGTTGACCAGCAGGTAGTGGTTGATGGGGATCCCGAAGGCTTGCTGGATGGTGTCGACCAGCTGGTTGGGGCCCTTGTCGAAGGCGGCGTTGATCTTGGCCGAGTGCCCCGTGCCGGCGATCGGCACGTACAGGTCCCTGGGGATCGACAGCAGCCTCGCCGAGTGGCTCCCGGGGATGACCCTGACCAGGATCATCACGTCGGCGCGCTGGCCGGAGACCTGCCCGAACTCGCCGCCGTCGTTCAGCCCCTGGCGGGTGTCGGAGCCGACCACCAGCAGATTGAAGGGCTTGCCGGCGGGTGGCTGCGCCACCAGCGACGGCACGTCCACCGAGGCGATCTGGCCGAAGCGCATGCGCGCGTAGCCGTAGCCGCCGCCCACCCCGGCGACCGCCACCACCAGCACGACGATCAGGGCGAGCAGCAGCCGGCGGCGGCGGCGGCCGGCGTGCCGGACGACGCTCCGCCGGACCCTGCGGATCTGGTCGCGGACGTGGTCCGGCAGAGGCGCCATGCCGGGCTGGTGCCCCAGCGGCTGGCTCATGGCGTCGCGCGGCGATCGCTACCGCGGCGCATCGCACCTCCGTCCCCGGGCCGCGCGCACCGGGCTGCGGCTCCGCCCTGATGTGCGCGCATGTCCTGGTACGACACAGTAGCAAGGGGCGTGCACTTGTGCGGCGGCGTGGCCGCGGGCGGCCCGGCATACTGCCGTCATGGCGACGGCTGAGGAGCACCACGGGCACGGCCACGACGACGGCCACGCCGACGAGCCCGACCACGGTCACGAGCATGGGCACGGCCATCAGCACGGGCGGCGGGGCTGGCGCGAGTGGCTGCGGCGGCCGCTCGGGCACGGCCACAGCCACGACCCGGCCGAGGTGGCCGACCAGCAGCTCGAGGCGAGCGGCCGGGGGCAGCGCGCGCTGCTGGTCTCGGTGCTCGGGCTCGGCGCGACCGCGCTGCTCCAGGCGCTGGTGGTGTGGCGCTCCGGCTCGGTGGCGCTGCTGGGCGACACGCTCCACAACCTGGCCGACGCGCTGACCGCGGTGCCGCTGGCGGTGGCCTTCCGGCTCTCCCGCCGGCCGGCGAACCGGCGCTACACCTACGGGTACGGGCGCTCCGAGGACCTCGCCGGCATCGCCATCGTGCTGTTCATCGTCGCCTCCGCCGCCCTGGCGGCCAACGAGGCGATCCAGCGGCTCCGCCAGCCGGCCGAGGTGCGCTACCTCGGCGTGGTCGCCGCCGCGGCGCTGGTCGGCTTCGCCGGCAACGAGCTGGTGGCGCGCTACCGCATCCGGGTGGGCCGCGAGATCGGCTCGGCCGCGCTGGTGGCCGACGGGCTGCACGCCCGCAGCGACGGCTTCGCCTCGCTGGCGGTGCTGGTGGGAGTCGCCGGGGTGGCGCTGGGGGTGCCGCTGGCCGACCCGGTGATCGGCCTGGTGATCACCGCCGCCATCCTGGTGGTCGGCTGGGGCGCCGCCAGGCAGGTCTACCGCCGGCTGATGGACGCGGTCGACCCCTCGCTGGTGGAGTGGGTCGAGCAGGTGCTGCGGGCGACGCCGGGCGTGCTCGACGTCGGCGAGCTGCGGCTGCGCTGGATCGGCCACCGCCTGCGGGCGGAGTGCGCGGTGGTGGTCGACCATCACCTGACGGTGGTGGAGGGTCACCGGATCGCCGAGGAGGCCGAGCACCGCCTGCTGCACGAGATCCCCAAGCTGACCGCCGCGCTGGTCCACGCCGACCCGGTCGCCCACCAGGGCACCGACTACCACGAGGCGACCCGCGAGCACGCCGGCAGCCGCCAGCGGCACGCGCACTGAGCGCTCAGCGACGGCCGCTGGCGAACACCATCAGGTTGTCCTCGTACTCGTGGCGCCGGTAGTCGAACTGGCCGCCGCAGGTCACCAG
This sequence comes from Actinomycetes bacterium, assembly GCA_036392615.1. GTDB lineage: Bacteria > Actinomycetota > CALGFH01 > CALGFH01 > CALGFH01 > DASVXQ01. The sequence continues at coordinate 10,529 of DASVXQ010000472.1, forward strand.
GCGCAGGCCCGGGTAGTCGAGCGGGCCGTAGACGCGCGCGGTGGGGAACTCGCCCCTGGGGAACCGCTCGACCGAGTCCACCTGGAACCGCGCGGTGCCGCCGTCGCTGCGCCGCACCATGATCCAGTTGCCCGGGCGCAGCTGCTTCAGCCGGTAGAACACCGCCGGCCCGTTCCTGCGGGTGTCCAGGTGGCCCAGGATCACCGCGCCGCCGCGCTGGCCCGGCGCCGGGCCGGGCTGGTACCAGCCGGTGAGCGCCGGCCGGCTCAGCGGCGGCACCTGGACGCCGCCGTCCCTGTCGAGTCCCAGCGGTGCGACCGGCGCGTCGACCCGGATCGCCGGGATCTCGATCCTGGTCGGCATGGCACGCGGCAGCGGCGGGGTGGCGCGCGCCAGCCGCAGGTCCACCGGCCGGCTGGCCAGCACCTCGCCGCCGGCGCCGCCACTGTCGGGCACCAGGGTGACCAGGCCCAGCGAGCGCAGCCCGGCCAGTACCAGGATCACCCCGACGACCAGCAGGTACGGGGTGGCGGGGCCGCGCGGCGTGGCGGACAACGGCGGCCGTGCCTCAGCGGCGGGCGAGCCGGCGTCGCAGGGTGATGGCCAGCAGCCCGAGGCCGGAGGCCAGCAGGGCGCCGCCGCCGGCCGCGGTCACCTGCCGGTTCGGCGCCATGCTGCCGCCGCCGGTCCGCGCGCCGCCCTGCGGGACCATGTGCGGGGCGCCCGCCGGCAGGATGGTCAGCGTGGTCGAGGAGGTCGAGCTGCCGTCGCAGGTCGAGGTCACGCGGTACCTGCCAGGGGGCACGTTCCTGATGACGGTCGTGCTGCTCATGATCGACTCGCCCGCCTGGCTGGAGAGCATCGTGACCGGGTCGAAGGCGTCGGAGGTGACCACCGACTTCCGCACGTTCGCCTGCCGGCAGGTGACCGTGACGCTGACGGTCTCCCGCGGCTCGGCGAAGTCGGGGCTCACCGACACCGACGGGAGGTTCTCGGCAGAGAACGCGTGCGCTGGAGGGCTGCCACAGAGCAGGGCGGCCCCCAGGGCGGCCGCGGCGACGACGGGCCGAAGCATCCGCATGCGGTCTCCTCCTCGACGCTGCGTGGGACGGCGGCTTGGGGGTTGCACCGGTTCGTATCGGCCGCGCCGCCGGGCACCTGAACGGGCTTCCGCCGCCCTCGAACGCGCGGCGGATCAGCGGCCAAGCTCGATCTCGGTCAGGCTCTCGAAGCGGGGCGCCCGCGGCGAGGAGCGGTCGGCGACCAGCGCCACCGAGCGCGCGGTCCAGCGGGCGGAGACCGGCAGGCCGGCCAGCTCCCTGGGCACGCGGCCCCTGGCGAGCACCACGTCGGCCCGGAACGGTTGCGGGTGGGTGACCGGCACCAGCTCGGAGGTGACCTCGAAGACCACCGCGGCCAGCTCGTCGAGCCCGGCCACCGGCGCGCCCAGCCAGTCGCCGCCGATCCGCCGGGCCTGTGGGCCGAGGGTGCACTCGGCCGTCGGCGCGCCGTCCAGCTCTGCCTCCAGCACGTCGATCAACGGCGGCACCACCCGGTCCTCGACGTAGCCGAGCGGACGCAGCTTCACCATCCACTGCTCGGGCAGGGACCATCGCACCCCGGCGATCTCCGGGCGCTCCAGCTCCGCCAGGATAGCCATGACCTCCGGCGGTGGCCAGGTCGCCACGAACAGTCGCGCGATCGCCGCTCGCCCCCTTTCGCCGGGGAGTCGTGTACGCCGGATGAACCTATCCCGGTTCGCCGGACATGGCCCGGCTTCCCGCACGTCGGAGTAACCGATTGCACATTGGCGGTTCACCAGGCTGTCACATTGTGCTGCTACGCTCTGACGGCAGCCGGGAGCCCGCCGCAAGGGGGGGCGGGTCGAGTCGCCGACCGGCGCCCGGCTGGACAGGACGGCGCAGGCGCACCGCGCTTGGGGGAGCGAGGAAGAGCCGCCCGTCCTGCCAGCCACCTCCCTTCGGACGATGGCGGCCACCGTCGTCGTCCGTGCCCGCTCCGCGACCGGCACCAGGGATCTCCCTGAGGCCGCCCGGGGTCGATTGGGGGACTGAGCAGGGCGTTTCCCGATGTTCACCACCCTGGCCCCGGCCCAGAGTGGGCGCATGCGAACCGATCTCGAACCCCAGGGGATGCCTGGAACGGTCCCCGTCCAACGGCGACGGCGCCTGTTCGTCCGGGTGCTGGTCGCGATCCTGTCCGCGGTCGTGCTGGTGGTGCTCGGCGTCGCCGGCCTGGCGGGCTGGGTCTACTCCAGGGCTGAGCAGAGCAATCTCGGCAAGCTCCACTTCGACAACCAGCTGAAGATCCCGCCGCTGCTGGAGCCGCGCGTCGACCCGAGCGGCACCAAGGTCTTCGACCTGCGCCTGGAGCCCGGCAGCAGCCGGTTCCTGCCCGGCAAGACCACCCCGACCTGGGGCGTCAACGGCGCCTACCTCGGACCCACCCTGCACGCCAGCCGCGGCGACCGCGTGAGGATCAACGTCACCAACGGCCTGCCGGAGCCGACCACCCTGCACTGGCACGGCATGCACCTGCCGGCCAGGGCCGACGGCGGTCCGCACCAGCTGATCGCCCCCGGCGCCACCTGGTCGCCGAGCTGGACGATCGACCAGCCGGCGGCCACCCTGTGGTACCACCCGCACCTGCACGGCGACACCGAGGACCACGTCTACCGCGGAGTCTCCGGCCTGTTCCTGCTCGACGACCCGCGCGCCGGCGCGCTGCCGCTGCCCAGGCACTACGGCGTGGACGACGTCCCGGTGATCGTCCAGGACAAACGCTTGCAGTCCAACGGCCAGCTCGGCTTCGGCACGCCGCTGGCCAGCCCGATCGGCCGGCTCGGCAGCGACATCCTGATCAACGGGACCTGGTCGCCGCACCTGGACGTCGGCACCCGGCTGGTGCGCTTCCGGCTGCTCAACGCGTCGACCGCCCGCAGCTACGACATCGGCTTCGCCGACGGCCGCGTGTTCGACCAGATCGCCACCGACGGGGGGCTGCTGGAGGCGCCGTACCGCACCACCCGCGTGCCGCTGTCACCCGGCGAGCGCGCCGAGATCGTGGCCGCCTTCGAGCCGGGCGAGCGGGCGCTGCTGCGCAGCTTCCCGCCGCAGCTCGGCCTCGACACCATCGGCGACCGGCTGGCCGGCGGCGACGACAGCTTCGACCTGCTCCAGGTGCGCGCCGCCGCGAAGCTGCGCGGCTCGCCGCCGGTGCCGGACCGGCTGGTGCCGCGCGAGCGGCTCGACCCCGACACCGCGGCCGCCACCCGCGACATCGAGCTCACCGGCTCCAGCGCGATCAACGGCAGGCCGATGGACATGGGCCGCATCGACCAGGTGGTCACCGTCGGCACCACCGAGGTCTGGCGGGTCAGCAACCACTCGGGGAACCTGCACAACTTCCACGTCCACGACGTGCAGTTCCAGTTGCTCGACTACGACGGCGTGCCGCCGCCGCCGAACCTGGCCGGCTGGAAGGACACCGTGCCGCTCCCGCCGGGCGCCGGCATGCGGCTGATCGCCAGGTTCTCCGACTACGCCGACCCCTCCTCGCCCTACATGTTCCACTGCCACCTGCTGCGGCACGAGGACAACGGGATGATGGCGCAGTTCGTGGTGGTCGAGCCTGGTCAGACCGCCTCCGCGCCGGAGCACCAGCATCATGGTTAAATTATCGAGCAATCCAAGGTTTTGCGGCCATGTACGGTTGGTTTCGCTTTGTGTGGGAACGCTCGGTGCGTAACCGACCCAAGGTGCCCCGGCGCACTCGACGCGGCGGGGTGATTCGGAGGAGGCAAGCGTGATCATCCTTGGACTGATCCTGCTCATCATCGGGCTGGTCGCCAAGATTTCGATCCTCTGGACGATCGGCCTGATCCTGCTGATCATCGGCGCGGTCCTGTGGCTGATGGGCTCGATGGGACGGGCGGTCGGCGGGCGCAGGCACTACTGGTAGCGCAGGCGCCGGCCAGCAGCCGGTGATGTCCCGTCAGAGCGGAGGTAGCGATGCGCATCGGGACGGCACTGCTGGTCATCTGGTTGATCATCGGCGTCATCGCGGCGATGCAGCGCAATTACTTCTCCGGGAGTGACGCCAACTGCGCGAAGGTCGGAACCATCGCGGTCACGATCGTTGCCGGTCCCCTGAACTACGCCGGCATCAATCCGAAGATCAAGTGCGATGTGCCCGAACCTTCGAAGTAGCTGACACACCAGGTGGGACCCAGCAGATCGAGCGGCACCTGAGCCATCACCCCCGGGGGTGGTGGCTCAGGTCGCTGCGGTGGGATCGACGGCCGTCTCGGCGGCGCCGGCCGGTGAGGGCGCCGGGGGCGGCACCGGTGCCGGCTGCGTGGAGGGCGCCGGCTGCTTGGCCTCGGGATCCTTGCTCGGCAGGCTGTTGAGCAGCGACTGGGCGCGGTCGTCGATGAACCGGGTGGCGAGCTGCTGCGCGTAGCCGAAGACCAGCGCGTAGGCAAGGATCTGCCGCTGCGAGTCCAGCTCCGAGAGCCCGGGGACGAAGCCGCCGCCGAGCAGCAGGATCCCGGCGGTGGCGGTGAGCGAGCCGGACGGCACCTTGAGCAGCGCCAGCGCGATCGGGATGTCGTAGGGCGTCGACGAGCCGCGGACGTTGCGGATGGCGAACGCGGCCGCCAGCGCGCCGCCCAGCAGGCCCAGCCCGACGACGATCATCACGTCGCCGCCGGATGGCGCCTGCCGGTCGCCGCTGGGACAGACGGTGGTGACCTCCTGCCCGCCGGTCCCGCTCCCCTGCGCCAGCTGCGCGGCGTTGGTGACCGCCGGGTGGAAGCACAGCGGCATGGCATCGGGATGCGTCCCCACCACCGCCACCAGCCCGATCATCAGCACACAGATCAGCGCGGCAGCCGACAGCAGGATGTTGCGGAAGCCCCGCACCCGCATGTGCAGCTGGTCCGAGGCGTCGTAGGCGATCTCCATCGCCTCGCGCAGCACCGCGCGCTTGGCCGGCCCCGCCGGCATGCCCGGCAGCCGGTCGATCTGCGGGCGGCGCGGGTCGTCGCTCTTGAGCACGGTCGCCGCCCGCGCCACCACGCTCGGCGCCAGCGCGTCGACCTCCGTGTCGGGCAGCAGGTTCACCAGGAAGACCCTGGCCGCGTGCAGGCTCTGATAGGCGCCCTCGACCGAGCTGCCGCGCCAGCGGTCGAACGGCCCGCGCCAGCGCCAGCTTCCCCGCCGGCGGGCCGCCCGCCGCGCGGCGGCGAGCAGCACCTCGATGGCGCGGGCGGTGGCCCTGCGGTCGGAGTCCTCGGGCTCGGCCGCCAGCGCCACCCGCATGCGGTGCTCGATCCCGTCCGCCTCGACCGAGACGTGGGTCGCCCACTGCTCAGGCCAGAGCGAAGGCGCTTCGTCGTCGGCGGTTCTCGACATGGCGGCCCCCCGGCGCGCTCGTGTTGCTGGAACTCTAGCGCGCCCGCTCTGTCCCTGTCGCGCCCGATTTCGGTGCCGGACGGTTTCAGGCGTGCACCAGCGGCCGGCGGTCCGCCCATGGCCGCGCCTGCTCGAGCTGGGCGGCCACCCGCAGCAGCAGGTCCTCCCTGCCGTAGGCGGCGACCAGCTGGGAGCCGACCGGCAGGCCGCCGGCGGTCCAGTGCAGCGGCAGGCTGATGGCCGGCTGGCCGGTCATGTTGAA
>DASVXQ010000473.1:0-5725 GCA_036392615.1 Actinomycetes bacterium
GCGACCTGGCCGTGGTCGTGGCAGGGAATCCCGGCCGCCGCGCCATGACCAACCGTGTCATCGTCCACCGCCTCGGCGAGGCCGACGTCACCCACCCTCCCGGCTAGTCCACCCGGGACAGCAAGGTGAGCCAGGGGAAGACGTGCTCGACGCCTGGACGTCGTCGTTCAGCTCGACCAGGCAATAGCCGTGGCCGTACAGGAAGAACACCGACCCGACCTCGGCGAGGACCGCGATCGGCTGTTCCGGGCCCGCTTCGGCCGGAGCGGCCGGCGGGACGGCTCCGAGCGGTGAGGCCTGCCCGAGCGCGCGGTGTGGCCGATGCTCGTTGTCGTGCGCCACATAGCCCGCCAGGACCGTCTCCAACTGCCGTCGGCCAACGAGCAGCAGCCGGTCGAGCAGCTCACGACGGACCGTGCCAACCCACCGTTCCGCGAACGCGTTCGCTTGTGGCGCCTGCACAGAGGTGTGCGCAGGATCCGGATGCCCGGGCGGTGGGGGCGTGTCCAGTGGCGGCTGACCAGGGCCCGATGCCGGCGCAGCAGCGTGTCGGGGGGGTGACGAGGCGATGGTGTCCAGGCTCCCTTGACAGGAGCCGAGCCAACGCCGCGAGGAGGGCCCGGTCAGGCCAGGTGGGGCGCGGTCTGGCGACCTGTCGGCGCAGCACCGCGACCTCGTGTCGCAGTGGCCTGACCCCGGCTGGTTGATCCAGGTCGAGTGAGAGTCTTGCCGCCCACGCTGTGGGCAGGAAGGCTCGACAAGAACATGGCAACGAGGAAGAGGCACAGCCCGGAGCAGAAGGAGATCGCCCGGGGAAACTTCTCAGCCCGGAACGCCGGCGGGCGGCCGTCGCGCACCTGCCTGCGCGTGATGGGCATGAGTGAACGGTTCGCCTGCCGCGTGACCGGGCAGAACCCAACCACCCAACCAAGGCCGCCCACGCCGACGACACCAGCCGATCCGGACGCCGCGCTGCGGGACTGGCTACAAGCGTGGGCCAAGGATCATCCGCGGCGCGGGTTCCGCAACGCCTACCACGACGCCCGCGGCGAGGGCTGGCACGTCAACCACAAGAAGATCCAGCGGCTGTGGCGCGAGGAAGGCCTGCAAGTGCCGCAGAAGCGGCGACGCAAGCGGCTGGGGATGAGCACGACACCCAACCCGCCGAAGGCGGACGCACCGAACCGGGTGTGGGCCGTCGACTTCCAGTTCGACGCCACCACCGACGGGAGAGCGGTCAAGATCGTGTCCATCGTGGACGAGCACACCCGCGAATGCCTCGGCGGTCTGGTCGAGCGCTCCATCACCGGACAGGACCTCCTCGACGAGGAGGACCGCATCGCCGCCGGGCGCAGCTACCCGGCCGTGCTGCGCTGCGACAATGGCCCCGAGCTGGCCTGCCAGGCCATGGCCGAGGGGGCCGGCGGACGTGTCGGGGGTGTCGTTCATCCCGCCCGGCGAGCCTTGGCACAACGGCGACGTCGAGTCGTTCAACAGCCGGATCCGCGACGAATGCCTGAACATCAACATCTTCTGGTCACTGGCCCAGGCCCGCGTCGTGACCAGCGACTGCAAGGCGGACCACAACCACCGCCGGCGGCACAGCTGGCTTGGCTAGCAAGCCCCTGCCGCCGACGCAGCCACCTGCGCCCACCGGTGATCGACGCTCATCGACGCGGAGCGCTGTTCGGTCCGACTGGGTCCTCGCGGGCGTGAGAGAATCACGGCATGAATTCGCGGCAGGCGCTGAGCGAGGCTGATCGGCGGGCCGTGGCGGCGTGGGCGGCGGACTGCGCAGAGCGAGTGTTGGCAGTGTTCGAGGCGGAAGCACCGGGTGACGATCGCCCCCAGGACGCCATTGCCCGCACCCGAGGGTTTGCACGCGGCGAGCTTGGCGCCGCCGGCGAGATTCGCCGTCGTTTCGTCGCTGGCCGTGCTGCTCAGAAGGTGCGTGCCCCCGCGGCTGTGGCGGCCGCCCGGGCGGCCGCTCAGGCTGCAGCCGTCGCCCACATGGGCGCGCACGCACTGGGTGCTGCGGCGTACGCCGCGAAGGCCGCCGGACTGGCAGCCCCTGACCGTCCGGAGGCGGTCAGCGAGGAGATCCGTTGGCAGCTTGGCCAGATGTCGGCGGCAGCCAGAGCGGCGCTACGAAAGCTGCCGCCAGTCGGCGAGGATTCGTCAGGTCCACTCGGGCCGGGGCTGCTCGCTTCCGGCATTCTCCGCACCATCATCGGTGAGCTCCAAGCCGGGCTGGCCTCCACGACGAGCTGACCAAATCCGCGATACGCTGCGACCGCACCCCGTTGACGATCGACTCTCACCCGACATGGGTCAGTTCGCGGGGTCCGGCCAGCAGCAGGAGCAGCTCTGCGTCAGGCTGCTAGTCGGCGCGCCGCCGGCTGCCGGCCACCAACTCGGGGTCTCCCGGGTACGTTGCCGCAGCCGCCCGGTGACCATGACCGGGTCGTCCTTGGCCAGCGAGTCGGCCAGGTGCTCGGCCTGGCCACGCTAGACGTTGACGCTGAATGGCGGTTCGGGCTATCCCGCGCCGCCGGCCCGGTCGCCGGGGAGGTCGTAGAGCGCCAGCAGCGCGTCGACCCCTGCGACGCTCAGGTGTGGGCGCCGCGCGGCGGGCAGCCGCGCGAAGGCGTCGGCCGGCCCGATGCCGGTGGCGACTGCGACGGCGAGGGAGCGCCCGCGGCGAGCCATCGGCACCTCCAGCTCCGGGTCGTCCCCCACGACGGCCAGGTCGGGGAGGCGCACGCCGAGCCTGCGTGCGGCGCTGCGTAGGGCGTGCAGCGACGGCTTGCCGACGACCTGCACGCGGCAGCCGGTCATGCTGCGGACCATCGCCGAGATCGCTCGGGAGGTGCCCATCTCCCTGCCCTCGGCGGTGGCGAAGAAGCGCGACTGCGAGCAGCTGTAGAAGGCGGCGCCGCCCCAGACGGCGTGGCAGGCCGACTCCAGCGCGTCCATGGTGAACTGTCGGTACCAGCCGGCCAGCACCGCGTCCACCCGGGGCCGCCCGCGCGGCGGGACCGCCTCGACGCCTCCCTCCTCCAGCGGGGCGGTCAGCCCCTCGGTGCCGAGCACCATCACCCGGCCCTGGCGGCGCCGCGTCAGCACGTCCAGCGCGCTGACCGCTGGCGTCAGCATCCGGTCGGCGTCCAGCTCGAAGCCGAGCTCCCGCAGCGCGGCGGCGTACTGCGCCGGGGTGCGGGCGGTGCCGTTGGTCAGGACCGCCAACGGCACGCCGTCCCGCCGCAGCCGCCTGGTCATGGCGAGCGCGCCGGGCAGCGGCGCCAGCCCGTGGTTGCGTCGGTCGCCCAGCACCAGCGTGCCGTCCAGGTCGAACACGAACCCGCGCGCGGCGCGCAGCCGCTCGACGGCGGCGGGCGCGTGCGGGGCCCGCTCGGCGTTCTCGGCCGCTGTCACCGTCCCGGCCCGCCGCCGTGCCGGCGCAGCTCCACCCGCAGGCCGGGCTTGGAGACCACCAGCCGCGACAGCGGCGGGCGGTCCCGGAGCCCGCGCAGCAGGTCGAGCAGCGACGCCACCTCCGGGTTGTAGTGCCGCCGCGCCGGCCCCGAGGCCAGCATGGCGTCGACCTGCTCGGCCGGCATGGTGGCGCGGAGCAGCAGCTCCTCGTCGCCGATGCCGCGGCCGAAGCGGGCACGCAGCTCCGCCGGTGATGGCGGCGGCGGCTCGGCCATCAGTTGGCGGGCGCGCGGACGCGAGAGGATCCGCGCCTCCACCTGCTGGTCGACCTTGCCGGTGGGCCGCCCGAAGCTGCCGAGCAGGTAGCGGATCACCTGGTCGGGGACGTTGGCGTAGCGCTCCGGGCCGATCACGTTGGCCAGCGCCTGGGAGCAGACCATCTGCGGGAACGGCGTCACCATGATCGGGTGGCCGAGCTCCGCGCGGACGCGGCCGACCTCCTCGATCACCGCGCCGAAGCGGTCCTCCAGGCCGAGCTCGGCGAGCTGGCGCCTGACCGTGGTCATCACCCCGCCGGGCACCTGATGGCGTAGGAAGGACGCGTCGTAGGCCCGCGGGGCGCCGGCCGGCCGGCCCTCGGCCCTGGCCAGCGCGGCGAAGTAGCCCGCCACCAGCGCCAGCAGCCGGTCGTCGACCGCCACCGTGTGGCCCAGCTCGCGGAGGTTGGCCACGGTGCGCTGCGCGTCCGGCAGCGAGGTACCCTCCGACAGCGGCCCGCAGGCCACGTGCAGGACTTCCACGCCAAGCTCGGCAGCGGCCAGGTAGCCGAGCTGGGACAGCCCGATGGTGCAGTGCGAGTGCAGCTCCAGCGGCCTGCCCCGCAGCTGGGCCCGGACCGCCGGGATCAGCGTGCGCGCCCGCTCGGGGGTGAGCAGCCCGGAGGGGTCCTTGACGTAGAACCGGTCGATGTCCGGGGAGGCGGCCAACCGCCCGGTCAGGTCGGCGTAGAAGGCGTCATCGTGGACCTCGCTGATGGTGAAGGTCAGCGCCGCGACCGTCTGCCGGCCGCCCGCCAGGCGGATCATGCGCGCCGAGGCCAGCATCGCCTCGGCGTCGTGGGTGGGGTCCAGCACCACGAAGCGAGCGATGCCGTTGGCGACCAGCCGGTCGTAGACCAGCCGCATGAGGTCGGGATGGGCCCGCTCCCAGGAAATGAAGCGCATGCCGGTGCCGATCAGCTGCAGGGGGGTGTTGGGCATCGCCTGGCTGGCAAGGCGGATCCGCTCCCAGGGGTCCTCCCGGTGGACCCGCACGGCCACGCCCATGTGGGTGCTGGAGGTGAAGTCCAGCGCTTGGAACCCGACCCGGTCCATCAGCGGCGCGACCCGCAGGACCTGCGCGGTGGTGAACCCGGCAGCGCCCCACAGGCTCTGGTTGCCGTCCCGCAGCGAGACGTCCACCAGCCCCAGCTCAGCCACGGCCGTTCCCCAGGAACGCCGTGCCGACCCCGCCGGCCACGAACGCCGGGTGGCGGACCAGCCGCGCGTGCAGCGCCAGGTTGGTCGTCACCCCGGCGATCTCGCAGCGGCGCAGCGCGCCCGCCAGGCGCGCCACCGCGGCGGGCCGGTCCGGGCCGTGGACGATCAGCTTGGCCAGCAGCGAGTCGTAGTGTGGCGGCACCGCGGCGCCGGCCTGGACGTGGGTGTCGACGCGGATGCCGTCGCCGGCGGGGAAGACCGCCGAGGTCACCGTTCCCGGGCTCGGCCGGAAGTCGTGCTCGGGGTCCTCGGCGTTGATGCGGCACTCGATCGCGTGGCCGGCCAGCATCACCTCCGCCTGGGCCAGCCGAAGCGGCCGGCCCTCGGCGACCGCGAGCTGCTCGGCGACCAGGTCCAGGCCGGTGACCGCCTCGGTGACCGGGTGCTCGACCTGGATGCGCGCGTTCAGCTCCAGGAAGAAGAAGCCGTCCAGCGCCTGGTCGACCAGGAATTCCACGGTGCCGAGCCCGCGGTAGCCGAGGCGCCTCCCCAGCGCCACCGCCGCGCGGTGCAGCCGCCCGCGCAGCTCCTCGCCGAGTCCGGGTGCCGGGGCCTCCTCCAGCAGCTTCTGATAGCGCCGCTGGACGGAGCAGTCACGGTCGCCGAGGTGGATCACGGTCTGGCCGTCGCCCAGCAGCTGCACCTCGACGTGGCGGCCGGCGGGCAGGAACCGCTCCAGGTACACGCGAGGGTCGCCGAAGGCAGCGCCGGCCTCGGCGGTGGCGCGCTGGACCGTCTCGGCGAGCCGGGCA
>DASVXQ010000474.1:0-6805 GCA_036392615.1 Actinomycetes bacterium
CCGGGGCATCGACGGTCGGGATCGAGGAGACGCGCGCCAGCCGCCGGGCGTGGCGCCTGGCCGCCGCCGCGCTCGGCGCCCCGCTGGCGCTGGCGTTCCCGCGCCCGTCGCTGTGGTGGCTCGGCTTCGTCGCGCTGGCCCCGCTGATCCTGGTGGTGCGGAGCGCGCCGAGCGCGCGCGAGGCGGGCATCCGCAGCTGGCTGGGCGGCTCGGTGTTCTTCCTCAGCGTCGACTCCTGGCTGGTGCCGGAGGCCAAGATCCTGGCGCTCCCCGCCGCGGTGCTGCTCGGCCTGCTGTGGCTGCCGTGGGGCCGGATCGCCTGGCGGCTGCTGGGGACCAGGACGGCGCCGTGGGAGCTGCCCGACCGGGTCGGCGCCGGGCGGGCGGCGCTCGCGCTGGTGCTGCTGCCGAGCGCGTTCGTGCTCGGCGAGGTGGTCCGCTCCTGGGACGCGCTCGGCGGGCCCTGGGCCCTGCTCGGCGCCAGCCAATGGAACGACCTGCCGATCCTCGCGCTGGCCGCCCTCGGCGGGGTGTGGCTGGTCAGCCTGGTGCTGATGGCGGTCAACGTGGGCCTGGCGATCGTGGTGGCGCCGCGGGTGCCCGGGACCGTGCGGGCCGGCACCGCGCTGGCGGTCTGCGCCCTGCTGGCCGGCTCGCTGGCCTGGTCGGCCCTGCGGCCGGAACTTCCTGCCGGCGGCCAGACGCTGCGGGTCGGCCTGGTGCAGCCGGGCAAGATCGACCCGGTGGAGCCGCGCTTCCGCGCCAGCGAGTCGGCCAGCCTGGCGCTCGCCTCCAGCCGGCCGAACCTGATCGTCTGGTCGGAGTCGAGCGTCGGGCGCGACCCGGCGACCAACCCGGGCGATATCGCCGCCATCCGCCGGGTGGTCGCGGCGACCGGCGCCGACGTGCTGGCCAACGTCGACGCCCGCCGCCGCACCGGCGGCATCTACAAGAGCTCCCTGCTGGTCGGACCCCAGGGCCCGGTCGCCAGCTACGACAAGATCCGGCTGGTGCCCTTCGGCGAGTACATCCCGGCCAGGCCGCTGCTGGGCTGGATCTCCCGTTTCACCCAGGCGGCCGCGCAGAACCGCCACCACGGCACCCACCTGGTGCTGCTGCGCTCCGGGCCGCTGACCTTCGGGCCGCTGATCTGCTTCGAGTCCGCCTTCCCCGACATGTCGCGGAACCTGGCGCGGATGGGCGCCGACCTGATCGTGGTGCAGAGCGCCACCACCACCTTCCAGAGCACCTGGGGGCCGGAGCAGCACGGCGCGCTGGCGGCCGTGCGGGCGGTCGAGACCGGCCGCACGGTGGTGCAGGCGTCGATCGCCGGCCCGTCGGTGGCGTTCGACCCGCGCGGGCGGCAGCTCGCCTGGGAGACGACCGACTGGCGCGGCGCGACCGTGGTGCCGGTGCCGCTGGCCCACGAGACCACCCCGTTCGACCGCATCGGCGGCTGGGTCCCGCTGGTCTGCGCCGCCGCGCTGGTGATCGCCGGGCTGGGCGCCCTGCGGTCCCGCCGGGTGCTGTAGTCAGCTCGGCTCGACCACCAGCACCTCGAGGCTGCGGGGGCCGTGGACGCCGGCGACCCGGCGCAGCTCGGCGGTGGCGGCGGCGGAGCGGCCCGACACGAAGGTGATCGGGCGGCGCTCGCGGGTGGCGTCGTCGAGCGCGGCGATCGCCTCCGGCACGGTCTCGACGATCCGCGAGGCCTCCACCACGCAGAGGTGGTAGTCGGGCAGCAGGGTCATCGCCCGGCGGCCCTGCCTGGCGCCGCCGTCCAGCACGACGGTGCCGGTCTCGGCGATGCCCAGCGCGCAGCCGGTCAGCACGCCGTCGGCGGCGTCGAGCACGTCGTTGGCCAGCTCCCCGTCGACCAGCAGCTCGACGCCCGCCGGGCGCCAGGAGGCCGGCAGGTCGGGCGGCACGATCAGCCGCCGCACCCCCCGTGCCCGCAGGGCCTCCTCGACCGCCGCCGGCAGCTCGCCCGGGCGCACGCGGCGCACCGCCGCGCGGTCGTCGGCCACCCGCTCGGCGAAGCGTCGCGCCCGCGCCTGCGGGTCGCCGTCGCCGGCGGGCGCGCCCGCGCGGTCCTGCGGCGCCACCGGGACCTGCTCGAGGTCCTCGGCGGCGGGGACGTCCCGGAGCGCCTCGCTGACCAGCGCCAGGACCTCCTCTCTGGCCGTCGCCATCAACCTGCCCCCTTGGTCCGACCGCGGGACGCGGCTCCTGTGGGTCTTCAGTTTGGTTTCGGCCACCCGGTCGCCGAGGTGGATCGCGACCTCCGGGGATCCCGCTCGGCCGGGCGGACGCAGGATGCGGGCGCGGCGGCGCCGGAGGCGTACGGCGGAGTCTTCTCCAGGCAGCCCGCCGTCGTCAACTACGCTAACCGGCTCAACGGTGCGTACCCGTAAACACAACACGTAGGTATTGACACCTGGATTTATCTCGCATACAAGGCAACGAGGCCGCCTCGGTCGGCTTGCCGATCCCGGCATCCGCGGCGGCGCGGACCAGCCCTTGCGATCGTCGTCGCGGCACCAACGAAGACCGCGGCAGGAAGGGAGCACAGGATGCTCGATTGGTCCAGAGCGGCCACGAGGCGCGGCACGATCGTGCTCATCCTCGGCCTACTGGCCGCCCTCGTCCTCGCATCGATCGGGACCACCGCGGGGGCGAGCGCCGCCCCGAGCCAGGGGATCGCCACCCCTGATCTCCAGAACGAGGCTGCCGGCGCGCTCGACCTCGACAACCGTGGCGCCGCAGTCGCGCCCAGCGCGGCGCAGCTGCGCATGGTGGCGGCGCTCGGCGCGCACGCCACCTGGAACGCCTTCGGCACCCCGGCGAGCCTGGGCCGCCCCACCGGCTTCCTCGCCACCGGCCTCAAGGGCACCCCCGCCGCCGCGGCGCGCGCCTGGCTGGCCGCCAACCGCGGCCTGTTCAAGCTGTCCGCTCAGGACGTCGCCGGCATGGAGGTGCTGCTCGACGTCAAGCTGGGCGCCGGCCGGGTGGTCAGCCTCCGGCAGCGCTTCGGCAGCCTCACCCCCGCCAGCGACGGCATCGTGTCGATGGGCATCGTCGGCGGCAAGCTCGCCTACCTGTCCTCCTCGCTGGCCGGCAACCAGGGCCAGATCGGCGCGGCCACGCTCACCCCGCAGGCGGCCTTCCGCTCCGCGGCCGCCAACGTCGGCCACGCGGTCGGCGTGGCCGACGTGCGGGCCGCCGGCACGCGGGGCCCCTGGATCATGCTCCAGGTCAAGGGCTTCCAGGCGCAGCAGCCCACCCGGCTGCGCGCGCTGCCGACCCCCCACGGCGTCCGGCCGGTCCAGGAGACCCTGGTGCTGGACGGGCTCCGCTCCGCCAGCCCGCTGGCCGTCCGCGAGCTGGTCGACGCGCAGAACGGCAAGGTGCTGGTGCGCGAGGACCTGATCGACCACGAGACCGACCAGGCCGGCGACGAGCCCGACCCGCGCTGGGCGGCCTTCCCCGCCAACCCGCCGCTCGACTACTCCTCCACGGACAGCCGGCGGATCTGGTGCTGGGAAGGCACCACCCCCGACTGCGACCGGACGCTCGTCAACCCGGCCGCGCGGGTCGCCTGGGACGTGGACGCGCGCACCGGCCAGTCGACCCACACCAGCATCGGCAACGCCGAGATCGGCGTGCAGAACTGGGACAGCGCCAACGCGCGCACGGTCGGCACTGTGACCGCCACCCCGCGGGCCGACCGCCAGTACGTCTACCCGTGGACCAACCAGTGGTTCACCAGCAGGTGCGACCCGGCGGTGTTCAGCTCGCCGCAGGCCAACGACATCGACGCGGCGATCGCCAACCTCCAGTCGATGCACAACCGGATGCACGACTTCGCCTACTTCCTGGGCTTCACCGAGCAGACCTTCAACCTCCAGAGCTTCAACTTCGGGCTCGGCGGCGCCGAGAACGACCCGGAGCAGGGCAACGCCCAGGCCGGCGGGCGGGTCGGCGGTCCGCCGGACTTCCTCGCGCGTGACAACGCCAACCAGGTCACCGGGCCGGACGGGGTCGCGCCGATCACCAACATGTACCTCTGGCAGCCGATCGCGGGCAGCTTCTACCCGCCCTGCGTCGACGGCGACTACGACATGAGCGTGATCGGGCACGAGTACACCCACGCGATCTCCAACCGCATGGTCGGCGGGCCGGACACCGGGCTGCAGACCCGCCAGGGACAGTCCATGGGCGAGTCCTGGTCGGACCTGGACGCCACCGAGTACCTGCACGAGAACGGCTACGTCCCGACGGACGGCGAGAACCCGTTCGCGGTCGGCGCCTACGTCACCGGCAACAAGACGGTCGGCATCCGCGACTACTCGCTGGACCGCAACCCGCTGAACTTCTCCGACATCGGCTTCGACCTGACCGGCCCCGAGGTCCACGCCGACGGCGAGATCTGGAACGGGACCAACTTCGACGTGCGCCAGGCCTTCAACCGGCGCTACGACGGCAGCTTCCCGTCCAGCGACAGCCAGCTCCAGCAGGCCTGCGCCGACGGCAAGCTCCAGGCCAGCCAGTGCCCCGGCAACCGGCGCTGGATCCAGCTCGTCTACGACGCCTGGCTGCTGTCGCCGTCCACCGTGACCATGCTCGGCGCCCGCGACGCCATGCTGGCCGCCGACCGGCTGCGCTTCGGCGGCGCCAACCAGGACCTGATCTGGAACGCCTTCGCCGGCCGCGGCTTCGGCGAGCACGCCAGCACGGTCAGCGGCAACGACACCGACCCGATCGGCGACTGGACCTCCCCGTTCGCCCAGGAGGGCACCGTCCAGCTGAGCGCCCGGACCGAGGACGGCGACGCGATCACCAACGCCAGCCTGTTCGTCGGCCAGTACGAGGCGCGGGTCACCCCCGCGGCCGACAGCGACGCGGCCACGGCGCTGGGCGACACGCTGCAGATGGTCCCCGGCACCTACGACTTCGTCATCCGCGCACCCGGACACGGCGACACGCGCGTGCGGGCCGAGGTCCGCGCCGGGCACACCACCCGGCTCGGCGACAACCTGCCCGCCAACCTGGCCTCCAGCGCCAACGGCGCCACGGCGACCGGCGACGGCGTCAACCAGGCCAACCTGATCGACGACACCGAGGGCACCAACTGGGCCTCGCTGACCGGCGACGTGGCCGGCAAGCAGGTCACCGTGCGTCTCGACCCGTCGAAGAACGTCCAGGAGATCGGCCGCGTCCAGGTCAGCGCGCTGCTGCACCCCGCCAACCCGCAGGACCCGGGCGGCGACACCGGGCCGCAGAACCGCTTCTCGGCGCTGCGGCAGTTCCAGCTGCTGACCTGCACCCTCGGCAAGGGCGTCGACTGCTCGCAGGACAGTCAGTTCAAGCTGATCTTCACCAGCGCCGGCGACGCCTTCCCGTCCGTGGCGCCGCGGCCGGTCGCGCCGACGCTGATCATGCGCTCGTTCAACATCCCCGACGTGAAGGCGAGCTTCCTGCGCCTGCGCGTGGTCACCAACCAGTGCACCGGCCAGCCGGCGTTCCGGGGCGACCAGGACAACGACCCGGGCAACGTCACCGACTGCGTCCAGGGCAGCCCCCAGGGCGCCCTCGTCCGGGCCTCCGAGCTCCAGGCGTTCAACCAGTAACCGCACCCGACCGTTCCGGCTCGCCCGCCAGGTTCCCTGGCGGGCGAGCCGCTTCGGAGGCGCGAGGCTGCCCTCAGGCGGCCGTTCCCGCCCAGGAGAGGGTCACCGCCGGCCGGTCCAGCGGCGCGAGCCTCCAGCCGCCCCCCTCCTGGACGCTCAGCGGCTCGAGCGCCTCGGCGATCTCCAGGTCGCGGCCGGCCGGCAGGCACAGGCGGCGGCGGATGAAGGCCACCAGGTCGTCGTAGCGCTCGAAGCTGCCGGCGCTCCTGGTGGTCCAGTCGCTCCGCTCGACCTCGAGCCCGAGCGAGCGCAGCGCGGCCACGGCGTCGTCGGCGGTCGGCCCGCTGGGGCGGTCGAGGCCGTGGAAGCGGCGCCACAGCGGCCCCATGGTCGCCAGCGGGTGCGCGCCGGTGACCTGGGCGACCACCCGGCGGCGCGCGTGGTCGGTCAGCGCCAGCGCGAACGGGGCGAGGTCCTGCACGTTGTAGAGCACGTCGTTGCAGACCACCACGTCGGCCGGCTCGACCTGGGCGGCCACGTCGGGCCAGCGGCCGACCAGCGCGGCGGCCTTGACCCCCGCCGCGGCGGCCGCCTCCAGGAACGCCCTGGTCATGCCCTCGGACTCGTCGACCGCGGTGATCCGGCCGGCCACCGCGGCCAGCGGCAGGCTCGCCGCGCCGCCGCCGGCGCCGACGTCCAGCACGGTGCCGCCGGGCTCAAGGTGGCGCAGCGCCTGGCGGGCGGACGGGTTCGGCTCGCGGGCGCGGACCTGGTCGGTCTTGGCGCGGAACATCCCCACCGGAAAGCCCCAGGGCGACTCCGGCGCCCGCTCCAGGATCTCCTCGGGGATCGCCCAGGCCTCCAGCTCCTCCCGCCACCGCTCCAGCGCGCCGCCGAGCTCCTCCTGCCGCACAGCCCCTCCTCCATCTGGCTGTTCAAGATGTTCGAGCGTACCCCGGCGCTGGCGCCTATCATCGTTTCCAGGAGGCTCGAACCGGGGGGCTTCGGGATTGCGACCGATTTCGTTCGTTGCCGCGCGGCGCTGGGTGAGCGTGGTCACCGCGATGCTGATCGGAGCCATCGGCGGGAGCGTCGTTGGCTTCGTCACCTCGCCCGGCCAGGTCGCCAGCGCCACCGCGCAGACCACGACCACCACCAGCCCGCCGCCGCGCCAG
>DASVXQ010000475.1:0-5401 GCA_036392615.1 Actinomycetes bacterium
CCGCCGTCGCTGGCCACCTCCACGCTCGCGTCCCGGGGGACGTAGACGAAATCGGTGACGCGGGAGAACACGTCGTCGCGGCCCTCGACCTCGAACCGCCGCCCGTCGCAGTCGACCACGCAGCCGCCGGACAGCGGCAGCACCAGCAGCTCGTCCTCGCCGCTGGCGAAGGCGACCGAGCCGCCCGGGTCCAGCTCGACCACGCGCAGGCCGGCGAAGCTCCAGCCGGCCTGCTCGGGGGTGACGACCAGCGAGAAGGGGTGCTCGGCGGCGGTGCCCCGCCGGAGGTGGAGCTTGCCGTCCATCAGCCGGTCCCCTCCCGCAGCAGGCCCACCGCCATGTCGACCGTGGCGGCCACGTCGTCGCCCGGCGGGTACAGCAGCGACCGCCCGATCACCAGGCCGCGGACGGTGGGCAGCTTGAGCGCCACGCGCCAGCGCTCGAAGGTCGCGTCCTGGTCGGCGCGCACCTCGCCGCCGAGCAGCAGCGCCGGCATGGTGGTGGCCGCCATCACCCGTTCCATCTCGTCGACCACCGGCACCTTGAGCCAGGTGTAGGCCGAGGTGGTGCCGAGCCCGGCGGCCACGGTCATCGCGCGGATGGTCGCGTCCGGGCTGAGGTCGATGCGCACGCGCCCGTCGACCCGGTGGGCGATGAACGGCTCGATCATGGCCATCAGCCGCCGCCCGGCCAGCTCGCCGACCGCCCGGGCGCAGGACTCGACGGTCGCCGCGGTGGCCGGGTCGTCGGGGTCGATGCGCAGCAGCATCTTGCCGCCCTCGAAGCCCGCCAGCGCCAGCGCGGCGGCGTCGTAGCCGGTGAAGCGGTCGTCGATCTCGAAGACCGCGCCGGCCAGGCCGCCGCGGTTCATCGAGCCGATCACCACCTTGCCGTCCAGCGCGCCGAGCAGCAGCAGGTCCTCGACGATGTCGGGGGTGCCGAGCACGCCGTTGACCCCCGGGCGGGACAGCGCGAGGCAGAGCCGGTCGAGCAGCTCGATGCGGTCCGCCATGGCCAGCGGCCGCTGGCCGGCGCGCAGCGCCCCGCGGGCCGGGTGGTCGGCCGCAATGATCATCAGCCGGCCGTCGTCGTTGAACAGCGAGGTCGGGCGGACCCGCCTGGCTGCCGCCTCGACGATCGCCTCGGGCCGGTGGCTGCGCGTCTCCAGGATCGCCCGATACCGCTCATCGAGCATCGACGGCCTCCTCCAGCAGCCGCTCCACCTCGGACCCGTCGGGCATCGCGTCGGCGCAGGCGAGCCGGGAGGCGACGATCGCGCCGGCCGCGTTGGCGAAGCGCAGCACCCGCTCGAGGTCCCAGCCGGCCAGCAGCCCGTGGCACAGCGCCCCGCCGAAGGCGTCGCCGGCGCCGAGGCCGTTGACCACCTCGACCGGCATCGGCGGGACCTCGACCTCGGTGTGGGCGTCCCTGGCCAGCACGCCGTCGGGTCCCTGCTTGATCACCACCAGCTCGATGCCGTGGTCGCGCAGCGCCCGCGCGGCGGCCTTCGGCTCGCCGGTGCCGACGGCGGTCTGGCACTCGTCGAGGTTGCCGACCGCCACGGTGACGTGGTCGAGCGCCCGGCGCACCCAGCTGCGGGCCTCCTCGCGCGAGGGCCAGAACATCGGCCGGTAGTCGAGGTCGAGCACGGTGACGCCCGAGCGCGCCCGCGCCTGGAGCGCGGCCAGCGTGGCGGAGCGGCTCGGCTCCGCCGACAGGCCGGTCACCGTCACCCAGAAGACCCGCGCCGCCCTGACCGCCTCGAGATCGAGCTCGTCGATGCGGATCTCCAGGTCGGGCGCCTTGGGCCAGCGGTAGAAGTAGAGCGGGAAGTGGTCCGGCGGGAAGATCTCGCAGAAGGTCACCGGCGTCGGCAGCCCGGGCACCGCGGTGACCCAGCGGTCGTCCACCCCGAAGCGCCGCAGCGCGTCGTGGATGAACTCGCCGAACGGGTCGGCGCCGGTGCGGGTGATCACGGCGCTCCGCCGGCCGTGGCGCGCCGCCGCCACCGCCACGTTGGTCGCGCTGCCGCCCAGGTACTTGCCGAAGCTGGTGACCTCGCGGAGCGAGACGCCGATCTGCTGGGGGTAGACGTCGACCCCGATGCGCCCCATGGTGAGCACGTCGAAGCTGGGGGTCGTCCCGGAGTCGACACGTCCCACCTGCATGGTGCGCCTCCCCCACCATGCCCGCGCCGGGATGCTGGCGACCGGGCGCCGCGAACGATCGTGGTAAGTGCCATACCTACTGCCTAAGGGGATGACTGTCAAGAACTTTGTGCTAACCTATTGACAGCCTCACATATGGAGATAAGGCGGTGATGTTCTCCCCACCCTCGATCGCCGTCGACCGCACCAGCCCGGTGCCGCTCTACTACCAGGTCGCCCAGCAGTTCGAGCAGCTGATCGAGTCGGGCCAGCTGCCGCCGGGGACCAAGCTCGACAACGAGATCCTGCTGGCCGACCAGCTCGGCCTCTCGCGCCCGACCCTGCGCCGCGCCATCGAGTATCTGGTCGACCGCGGCTACCTGGTGCGCAAGCGCGGGCTCGGCACCCAGGTGGTGCACCCCAAGGTGCGGCGGCCGGTCGAGCTCACCAGCCTCTACGACGACCTCACCACCAGCGGCAAGACTCCGCGCACCACCGTGCTGTCGCTGCGGACGCTGCCGGCCGCCGACGCCGTCGCCCACGCCCTCGGCATCGACGAGAGCACCCCGGTGCTCGCCCTGGAGCGGCTGCGCTACGCCGACGACGAGCCGCTCGCCATCATGCGCAACTGGATCCCCCGCGGACTGGTCGAGCTCACCCCCGAGCGCCTCGAGCGCGCCGGTCTCTACCAGACCATGCGCGCCGCCGGCCTGCGCCTGCACCTGGCCTCCCAGACCGTCGGCGCGCGCAAGGCCACCGCCGCCGAGGCCCGCCTGCTGCACGCCACCCGGGGCGAGCCGGTGCTCACCATGCAACGCACCACCTACGACGACGCCGGCCGCTCGCTGGAGTTCGCCGACCACCTCTACCGCGCCTCGCACTACTCGTTCGAGATCGTGCTGGTCGCCCGCTGAGCCGGCCGGGCCGGACGCCCGCGGTCGCGGCAGGGTGCGTGGTCAGGGGCCGCTGAACGGTTCGAGCAGATGACTGAAGTCCCAGGTGCTCTGGACGATGCCCGAGCAGCTGTCGGAGTCGGTCTGGCCGGGGCAGGCGCCGTTGTCGCGCTGGATCGCCCAGATGGACAGGGTGCTGATCCCGTTGGCCCTGGCGAAGTCCAGCAGCCGCTGCGCGTCCGCGGGGTAGGTGACCTCGGTCTTCCTGGGGTAGTCGTCGATGCCGGGGAGGAGGGTGTTGCCCTCCATCGCCCACAGCTGTGCCGAGGTCTTCGACGGGTACAGGGCCGCGAGCTGGCTGTGCAGCCCCTGCGCCGCGCTGATCGCCGCCGCGCCCATGTCGGTGGTCACCCTGTCGTAGTAGTCGAACGTCATGATGTTGACGACGTCGACGCGGGTGCCGTTGGCGATCGCGTTCTGCAGCACCGCGAGCCCGCTCGACTCCAGGCCGCTGGGTTGGGTCGGCAGCGTGAACTGGACCTGCAGGGGGCGGCCCTGGCTCGCCGCCCAGTCCTCGACGAGCTTCAGCGCCTTGTTCCGCCGGTCGATGCCGTCGGCCCTGCCCAGCGACCTGCCTTCGATGTCCATGTCCAGCCGGGTGACGTTGTAGGTCGTGATCACCTGCTGGTAGGCCGCCGCGATCGCGTTGACGTCCTTGCAGGAGTCACCGATCTCGGTGCCGCCCTGGTCGGCGGTCCAGCCGCCGAAGGACGGGATCACGTCGCCGCCGATGGCGCGCAGCGAGGCGATGTCGGACAGGTAGCGGCCGGAGGCGACCGTCTGGCCGCTGGCGCCGTTCCAGGCCAGCGTGCAGGAGCTCTTGCTGAGCGTCTCGAGGAAGGCGAGCGTGAACCAGCGCGCTCCGGACTGTTGGGCGACGGTCGTGATGCCGTCGGTCGTCCACGTCTCGAAGTACGGCGCGTAGACGTGCGGCGGCAGTGGCGTGCCGCCGGCCGCGGACGCGCTGGGGGTACCGATCATGCCGGTCAGCACGACGGCAAGGGTCACCACGACGGCGGCGAGACGGCCACCAGGACGGGATCTGGGCACGGCGGCCTCCTTGGGCGTCCCGGAGCGGCGTCTCGTGCCGGCTCGCGGGGGAGCACTTAGTTAGGAAGGTTTCCAGACCATAGCCGCCGGTTCAAGGGCCACTTCCGGCGGCAGGTGCCCGCGTCGTGCTCGCGTCGGCCTTCGCGACCACGACGGCGCTGTGACCCAATCGACGCTGTTTGGGAGTTCGGACGAAGCCGGCCCGGTGCCTCCCCGTGACCGGCGGGGCGCAGGCTGAGCAAGCACACCACCACAGGGTTGTGTCCTTCGGAAACGAGGCCGCCATGCGACCAGCCCGCATCGTCGCCGCCGTCATGCTCACCGCCGCCGCAGCCGCCACCGGCTCCTACGCCGCCTACACGAGCAGCCACCGCTCCGCCACGGCATCCGCCACCACGGTGGCGGCAACCACGCCGACGACCTCGCCGGTGGCCACGACCACCGCTTCCACCACCAGGGTGACGACCGCGGCCCCCGGCACCGCCCGCGCCGCCTGCACCTCCCAGGCGATCCTGCCGCTGCTGCAACGCAAGTTCGACAGCGGCGAGCTCGCCATCGTGCGGGCTGACATCAAACGTTGCCGCAACGGCTACGCCCACGTGTTCGCCATCTCCCGACACAACCCGCCCGGCCATCCCCAATACGAGAACGAGCAGCTCTTCCTGCGCGACGTCAACGGTTCCTGGCAGAGCGTGGCCGAGGGCACCGGCATCGCCTGTAGCGACGCCGACATCACCGCGGCGATGCTGAGCGCCTGCCGCGCGCTCGACTACCCCACCCACGCCACGCCCGCACCGGCAGCGCGGATCTCCGACCCGCAGGTGGCCGCCGACCGCCTGGTCGGTGCCTGGATGCGCGGCGACAAGGACGCGGCCCGCCAGCTCGCCAGCCGAACCGTGACCGATCGGTTGTTCAGCGAGTCGCCACCCGCCAAGACGCCCGGGCCGCGGCCGTGCCGGCTGGCACAGCCCGCCACGTACGTGTGCTCCTACACGCTCGCGGAGCACGCCGAGCTGACCGTCATCGTCGAGGGTGGCGCCTCGGCCGGCTACGGCGTGAGCGGCGTCGAGTTCGGCGACTGAGGTTCGGCCCGGAAACGCGATGCGGTATCCCGTCGCTCTACCTTTCGATATCAGCATTTAGGCGTTCTACGGCCCTTACGTGGGACAGCACAGCTCCTGGCTGTCCGCGCGATCTGGTCCTTATGCTCCTTGTGTTCTGTTGGCGAAATAGGCAGCGTCAAGCGGGTTG
>DASVXQ010000476.1:0-12498 GCA_036392615.1 Actinomycetes bacterium
GGACCGAGCTGCGGCCCTCGAACCGCGGCAGTGCGCGCCAGGCGCGCAGCAGCGTCTCCTGCAGCGCATCTTCTGCGTCCGCGGCCGAGCCGAGCATCCGGTAGCAGTGGGCGTACAGCTCGCCGCGATAGGGTCCGGTGAGACGGCCGAAGGCATCATCATCGCCTCGCCGGGCGGCCTGGAGCAGCTCGCGCTCGCTCGCGGTCAACCCCGTGCCAGCCGCGCTCGTCCCGCGTTCTGGCCCGGTCGTCATCGTTTTGGCTGCCAGAGAGCGAGCTCGCCGCACTGTGGCGCCGAGATGACGCTGCGCCATCCGTCCGGCCCCTCACGCGGCGCCAGCAGCACCGAGGCGCCGAGCTGGTGCGCGTGTTCGGTGGACGCTTGGATCTGGTCGACCTCTACGTAGGGCAGCCACAGCGGGCGCGCGGTGCCGCATTCGACGATGCCGCCGCCGAACCCACCTCCCAGGTCAAGGGCGAGGTAGGAGCCGCGCCCGGCCTGGATCGGCTGCCGGCGCCAGTGCAGGAGGCTCGCGTAGAACGCGCTCGCCCGTGCCCGATCACCGGTGTGGAGCTCCAGGTGAACGACGGGCCTTGGACTGGACATCTGCATGGTCATCTGCATGGTGATCCGCGCTTTGGCCGGAATCCATCGCCGCCGCAGCAGCATCGGTGAGCGAGATCCCGGCCGCCAGGGTAAACCCCGCGTTGAGTGCCGCCCACACGGCCGCTCTCCAAGCCCGAGCAGGGGTGGAGCCTGCGCCGGGTGCAGCTTTCGTGGCGGGCGATGGATTGCCGCCGTTCGCCGGATCACCACCTCCAGAAGCGGCGACTAGGCTCGCCGGACACCACCCATATAGGAGGTTTAATGACAATCGCAGACAGAGTAGTCCTGGTGACCGGTGCCAATCGCGGCATCGGGAAGGCGCTGGTCGCCGAAGCCCTGCGCAGAGGCGCCAAGCGGGTGTATGCCGGTACGCGCCAGCCCTTGGCCCACCCCGATGGGCGCGTCACGCCGCTGCGGCTGGACGTGACCAACCCGGCGCAGATCCAGGCAGCCGCCGAGCAGGTCGAAGCGCTCGATCTCCTCATCAACAACGCCGGCGTGTTCCTTTACGATGACCTGAGCGATCGTGCCGCGCTGGAGCGCCACCTGGCCGTCAACCTCTTCGGCACCTACGGCGTGACCCGGGCCTTCCTGCCGTTACTGGCCCGTTCTCGGGGAGCCATCGTCAACAACCTGTCGATCATGGCCCTGGCCCCCTTGCCGCTCACGCCGGCCTACTCGATCTCCAAGGCAGCGGCCTTCTCCCTGACCCAATCGCTGCGTGCCCTGCTGGCGGCGCGCGGCGTGCGGGTCCATGCCGTCCTCACCGGCCCCACCGACACCGATATGGTCCGCGACCTCGACATCCCCAAGACCTCCCCGGAGTCGGTCGCGAGCGCGATCCTGGACGGCGTGGAGCGGGGGGAGGAGGACATCTTCCCCGACCCCATGTCACAGGCCATGGCCGACAGCTGGCGCAGCGGTGCGGCCAAGGCGCTCGAGCGCCAGAACGCGGCGCTTGTAGCAGGGCCCGCCGCGGCCTGAGCAACGGGACGGACGCTGATTCCTGAGCCGCCAGGCGTGCCGGCTCAGGCAATCCCGGCCACCGCTGGCGCCTGGAACGCACTCGGACAAGGAGACAAGACGCGATGACGGATCACAAGGTTGTCGGCCGTGCCGAGTGGCAGGCCGCTCGTGAGAAGGTGCTTCGGCGCGAGAAGGAGCACACCCGGATGGGCGACGAGCTGGCGCGCGAGCGCCGCGAGCTGCCCTGGGTCGCGATCGACAAGCAGTACCGGTTCGACACCGACGACGGAACCCGAACCCTGGCCGAGCTGTTCGACGGCCGCTCCCAGCTGCTGGTCTACCACTTCATGTTCGGCCCCAGCTACCAGGCGGGGGACCCGGTCAACTCCTCGATCGCCGACAGCCTCGACGGCCTGCTGCCGCACCTTCATGCCCGGGATGTGACCCTGCTGCTGGTTTCGCGGGCTCCGCTGGCCAAGCTGCAGGCCTACAAGCAGCGGATGGGCTGGCGCCTGCCCTGGGTCTCGTCGGCCAACACCGACTTCAACTTCGACTTCGGCGCCTCCTCCACCAGCAGGATCACCCCGCCGGTGGAGGGCGGCCTGCCGCCGATCGTGGCCCAGAACGCGGCCGCGGCCGGGACCGACATCCCCGGCTACCTGTCGGAATCCCCGGTGGTGAGCGCCTTTGCGCTCCAGGACGGCGCCGTCTACCAGACCTATGCGACCACCTGGCGTGGGGTGGAGTTCCTGATGGCCTACTACCCGATCCTGGACCGGGCGCCCAAGGGCCGCGATGAGGGCGACGCGTGGCAGGTCTGGCTCCGCCGCCACGACGAATACGACAGCCCGTGACGCCTGCGGAAGGCTGCGCCACCGAAACCATGGACGCGCAATGGAAGAGGACGATGATGAGTGACCTGTCGGGCACGACCACGATGGTCGTTGGCGCCAGCCGCGGCCTGGGGCGTGGGATCGCCCGCGCGTTCGCCGAGGCTGGTGCTGCGGTGGTGGCGGTTGCCCGGACCGGCCCGGCCCTTGCCGAGCTGGCCGCCACCAGCCCAAACATCCGGACCGAGGTCGCGGATGCGGCCGAGGACACGGTGGCGCGGAGCCTGCTGGACCAGTACCAGCCGCAGGTGCTCATCCTGGTCGCCGGCGCCAACCCGGTGATGCGTCCGCTCCAGCACCAGACGTGGGAGACGTTCTCGGTCAACTGGCAGACCGACGTCAAGATCGCGTTCACCTGGCTGCGTGCGGCCCTGCTCAAGCCGCTGCCGCCAGGCAGCAGGGTGGTCGTCGTGAGCAGCGGAGCCGCCATCAACGGATCACCGGCCAGCGGCGGGTACGCCGGCTCCAAGGCCACCCAGCGGTTCATCGCCGGCTACGCCCAGGAGGAGTCGCGCCGCGCTGGGCTGGACATCACCGTCACGGCGGTGCTGCCCAGGATGACGCCGTTCGGGGAGGTGGGCAGGCGGGGCGTTCGGGCGTATGCGGCTCGCAGTGGTCAGACCGAGGAGGCATACCTTGAGCAGCTGGGCGAGCCGCTGACCCCGGAGGTGGCCGGGTCCGCCCTGGTGGACCTGGTACGGGCGGACCGGGCGACGATTGCCCCCGGGTACCTGCTCACCGCCGCCGGGCTGCAGAAGCTGCCCTGAACACCGGTGCGGCGAGGAACCCGAGCAGGTACCGGGTCACCGTCACGCTACGGCGCCTGCGGACCATCTGCGGGGTCGCCGTCTGGCTGGCCGGTGATCGCCAGGGTAATACTCCAGCCGGAGCTCGTGACCTGGCTGGGCGGAGCGGTCAGGGCTGGAGGCGAGCTGACCAGGGCGGCCACCGTTGATGATCCGGTGTTGTGAGGACAACCGAAGATCAGACGGTGGCCGCAGGCCACAGCGTGAACCCTGCCAGGTGGCAGGCAGGGCTGGACGAGTTGCTGGCCCGGGTCGCGGGACGGTTTGGCCAGGCCAGCATGCCGCAGGAACGAATAGGCAAGGTGGGGTGCGGCGCACTCGCTGGATACCGCAGTGGGCCTGGTCGATCACCTCGCCCTGGCTCGGCGAGGTGAGGTTGGCCAGCTCGCGGTCCTGCGAGTCATCGACCTCGTGCTGTGCCGTGGAGCGTCTGGTGGGACGCACTCCGCGGCCTCGTGACGCCAGCGCTGCCGCCCGAGGGCAGCGACACCACCCTGATCGGCGGGCTGGCCGCCGCGCAGACCGTCGGCCTGCACTTTCTTGGCCCGCCTGCTGGGGGACGCGCTGTTCTCGCTGGCCGCTCCGTGCCATTCCTGACCGACGCGCTACTCGATCTAGCGCTGGGCGAGTTCAAGCATGATGGGTGAACTGCCAGCCGAATCTGACTGGCCACGCGAGGATGCTCGCCTGTTCACGGACGTCAACCGGACAGCATGAATGGCCGGCCGAGAGTCAGCACGAACTCAGCACCCGGCCCAGGCACAACCCGGAAGCAACGAGTCACCGGCTCACTGGCGAGACCGGGATCGTCCACCGCGTGAACCGCTGGATCAGCAGCCTTGCTTCAGGCCTCGGCTAGACTGCGGTGGGTCCGACAGCAGCTCAGCAAGGCGAGGACGATGCAGCGCGCTTACGGTTTGGAGGTTCCCGAAACCCTCGAGGAGGTCTGTCGACCGGAGCGCATCGCGCTGCTGGTCTATGACATGCAGGTCGGCATCGTCCGGCACCTGCCCGACGCCGAGGCGTTCGTCGCTCGAGTGGTGCGGGTGGTCGAAGCGGCCCGCCGGGCCGGGGTGCGGGTCATCTTCGCCCGGCACCTGTCCCTGCCGAACGAGCTGGCCGGGGTCTTCCAGCTCCGCACGGCCATGGCCTGGCAGCGTGTCCAGCGGGTCGAGGACGTCAAGCCGCTGTTCCTGCGCGACGCGCCCGACTTCCAGCTCGTCCCCGAGCTCACGCCGCTGCCCAGCGAGGCCGCCTTCGACAAGCTGGGCATGTCGATGTTTGTCGGAACGCCGCTGGAGATGGTGCTGCGTGACTGCGGCGTCAACGCGTTCGCGATTGTGGGGGCGGTCACCGAGATCGGCATCGAGCCGACGGTCCGCCATGGCGCCGATCTCGGGTTCATCCCGGTCATCGTCGCCGATGCCTGCGGCTCGGTCGACGCGGCGGCTGGGGAGCGTGCCCTGGCCAGCCTCGGCTACGCCATGATGTCGCTGCAAACCGATGTCGACACGATCACCCGGCTGCTGCAGCCGACCCCGTAGCCGTCGAGATGATCACGAGGCCGATCAGGCCGAACCTATTCGAGCACCAAGCAGGAAATCCGTGCTCTCACCGTCTCCCTGCCAGCGAGCTGGAAACAGCGTCATGCCGACCCGCGGTTTGCCGGCTGACCGTGTCCCAAGGGGGCAGCGAGCGTGAGGCGGTCTGATCTTTGGGCGGCGGGACTCACGGGCTCCAGACCTTGACGCTCCCGAACACGCTGAAGGCGCGCACCCGGACGACGGGAGTCGATCCGCGCAAGGTCGCCTCCCGGACGACGACCTTCTTGCTTCCAACAGCGTGAATCCGCTCATATCGACCTCCACCCCTTCGGGCACCAGCGCATCGATATTTCCAAACGGTGCCTGATACGCCCGGGCCAACTCCTGCTGAAACGGCTCGTCCAATAACTCATGACGGTGCTCACGCAACCACCCAAACGGCCTGGCTCGCTTGATCCGCTTGATGACTTCTCGTTCCACTCGCGAGCTCTCCACCGGCGGTTGCCACACCCCTGGACGCACCACTCCCACCACCCACCGCATCCGGGCAGGACCCGCCGTCCCGCCGAAGGCAGGAACCTACCCGAACCGGCTACCTGACCGGCTCCCCAGCAGCTCTAGCAGCGGAGATGCCGTTCTTCACCACTTCGCGACCCTGCCCAGGTTCCTGAGCGACGGCTTCTCGCCGGCTCGCGTCGCCACCCCGATGTCACACCTTCACCCCTCGCCAGCATCTTACGAGTGAGCGTCACCTGGATTGGGAGGAACGGTGAGACAGACCAAACGAGACACTGGTAACGACCGAACAACTACGAGGATCGCGGGGCTTCCTAGTGGGCGGCGGACCAAATGGGTGGTCCTTGCCTTCTGGGTCGCGCTGGTGGCGGTCGCGGGGCCGCTTGCCGGCAAGCTCAACAGCGCGCAGAAGAACGACGCGTCGGAGTGGCTGCCGAAGAACGCCGAGTCCACGCAGGTGATCGAGCTGACCAAGCGGTTCACGACGAGCAACACGGTCCCGGCGCTGGTGGTCTACGAGCACGCGGGTCGCATCACCCCCGCTGACCAGGCCAAGGCCGCCGCGGACACCAAGCGCTTCGCTGGCCTTCCCCAGGTCACCGGCAAGGTGATCGGCCCGATCCCGGCCGAGGACGGCAAGGCGCTGCAGGTGGTCGTGCCCATCAAGATGGGCAGCGACGGCTGGAACGACCTCGCCCCCGTGGTCAAGGATCTGCGCTCCATCGCCGACGCCAGCGGCGGGAGCGTCCACGTCACCGGGCCAGCCGGCTACGCGGCCGATTTCAGCAAGGTGTTCTCCGGGTTCGACTCGACCCTGCTGTACATCACCGCGGCGATCGTCATCGTCATCCTGCTGTTCACCTACCGCAGCCCGGTGCTGTGGCTGTTGCCCCTGGCTTGTGTGTTCGTCGCCTTGACCGCGGCGCAGGCGGTGATCTACCTGCTGGCCCGCCACGCCGGCCTGACCGTCAATGGGCAGAGCGCGTTCATCCTGACGGTGCTGGTGTTCGGTGCGGGCACCGACTATGCGCTGCTGCTGATCGCCCGCTACCGCGAGGAGCTGCGGCGCCACGCCGACCGGCACGAGGCGATGGCGGAGGCGCTGCACCGTGCCGGACCCGCGATCATCGCAAGCGGGTCCACGGTCATGCTGAGCTTGCTGTGCCTGCTGGTCGCGGAGCTGAGCTCCACCAAGAGCCTCGGCCCGGTGATGGCGATCGGCGTCGCCGTGGGGCTGGGCGCCATGCTGACGCTGCTCCCCGCGCTCTTGGTGATCGTCGGACGGTGGATGTTCTGGCCGGTTCGCCCCACGTTCGGCTCCGCGGAGCCGACGGAGCGGGGCCTGTGGGCGCGGATGGGGCGGCGTTTGGCCCGCCGGCCCCGGCTGGTCTGGGTGGTGACGGCCGTGGTGCTGGGCGCCATGGCGCTCGGGCTGACGGGGCTGAAGGCCAGCGGTCTCCAGAACCGGGATGCCTTCCGCACCACAGTGGACTCGGTCACGGGCGAGAAGGCGCTCGACCGCCACTTCCCGGCTGGTGCGGGCGACCCGGTCCAGGTCATCGGCAACGCGGACGCCTCGCAGCAGCTGCGGTCCGCCATGGTCGGCACCTCTGGCGTCACCGGCGTGACCACTCCGGTGGTCAAGGACGGCCTCGCCTACATCGAGGGGACGCTGACCAGCGGCTCGGACAGCGAAGCCGCCTTCCGGACCGTCGATCGGCTGCGCGCTGAGGTCCACGCCATTTCGGCCGCGGACGCCAAGGTCGGCGGCGGCGCCGCGATCAACCTCGACATTCAGCATGCCTCCAGGCATGACCGGAACCTGGTCGTGCCGCTCGTGCTTGGCGTGGTGCTCGTCATCCTGGCCGTGCTGCTGCGCGCGCTGGTGGTCCCGCTGCTGCTCATCGCCACGGTGGTGTTGTCGTTTGCGGCCGCGCTCGGGGTGAGCTCGCTGGTCTTCGACCACCTCTTCGGCTTCGCCGGTGCTGACGCCTCGATGCCGCTGTGGGTGTTCGTGTTCCTGGTCGCGCTGGGGGTGGACTACAACATCTTCCTGATGACCAGGGTCCACGAGGAGGCAAGAAACCATGGCACGCGGCACGGCGCACTGCTCGGCCTGGCCGCCACCGGTGGCGTGATCACCTCCGCGGGGCTGGTCCTGGCGGGCACGTTTGTCGCCCTGGCGACGCTGCCGCTGGTGTTTGTCACCGAGCTGGGCTTCGCGGTGGCCTTCGGGGTGCTGCTGGATACCTTCGTGGTCCGCTCGGTGCTGGTCACCGCGCTCAGCTTCGACGTCGGCCGCTGGATCTGGTGGCCGGGCCGCCTGTCGCGCAGGCGTGATCTCGACCTTGACGAGATCGACGCCGAAGCCGCGGCGCTCACCCGCTGAGCAGAGGACACGCGGGGGTTGTGCCCCCGCATGTCACACCCGCGCGCCGCCGTGCGTCTCGACGGTGAAACGAGGAAACCGGAGTGCGAGGCAGGAGGTCAGCAGCAATGCACAATGGCCGCTCGGCTCCAGTGGAGCCGACCGGAGCCGTCGATGCGGCGACCGCGAGCTTCGCCGAGCACAGAGAGCTGCTGTTCTCGGTTGTCTACAACTTGCTCGGGACGGTCACCGACACCGAGGACGTCTTGCAGGACACCTGGCTGGCATGGGCAGGCATGGAGCGCGAGGAGGTCGCCAACCCACGCGCCTACCTGGTGCGGATCGCGGTGAACCAGGCGCTGTCGCGGCTGCGCCGCGCGCGCCGTAGCCGCGAGGACTACGTGGGGCCATGGCTGCCCGAGCCGCTTGTCATCGGGGCCGATGCGGGGGACAGCACGGAACGGGCGGAGGCGGTGTCGTTGGCCATGATGGTGGTGCTTGAGACGCTGACGCCGCTGGAGCGCACGGTGTTCGTGCTGCACGAGTCGTTCGGGTACGACCATCGCGAGATCGCGGCGATCCTGGGGCGCAGCCCCGTGGCCGTCCGCCAACTCGCCCACCGAGCCCGCGAGCACGTCCAGGCGCGCCGCCCGCGCTACCAACCGGACCCAGGGGCGCGCAGGGCCGCCACCGAGCGGTTCCTGGCCGCCGCGCTCGGCGGCGACCTGCCGGCGCTACTGGAGGTGCTCGCCCCAGATGTGACCTTCTGGATCGACACCGGCGGCAAGGTGCGGGCCGCACGACGTGCCATCCAGGGCCGCGACAAGGTCGCTCGCCTGCTGGTCGAGGGCGCCACCAAGTACCGTCCGGCCGATCTCACCATCCGTCACGCGGACGTGAACGGCGGACCGGCGGCGCTGCTGTTTGCGGGCGACGCGCTGCTCGCGGTCGTGGCCGTCGACGTCGGCGAGGAAGGCGACCGGGTGCGCGGGATCTACACCGTCGTCAACCCCGACAAGCTGAGGGCATTGGCAGCGGAATTTCGCGGGCTTCCCTGATCGCGGCCGCATGCAGCGGCTTCTGGTTTGGAGGTGTCGGATCGAGCGTGCGGTGAGAGGTCGTCCCGGGCGTCGTAGAAGTTGAGGTGGCGGTTCCCGCCCGATGCCTACCAGATGAGGTAGGTGTCAGGCTTCCGTCAAGAAGTTCGACCAGCAGGGGACCGCCTTGCCGAAGATACGCACCCGACCCTGCCCTCACCCGCCGACACCGACCTAGAACGCCGGTCATGTATACGGCGCCGCATGCCGCGTTGAGCCATCCGCGCAGCGCCGCGGCTTGCGCGCCGCCCCGGCGGCCAAGGCAATCCCCTCAACCGGGATACTTGACCGGTGTTCCAGCACCAGCACGGCGCCGGCCGAGACGGCTCCCGCCGGGCGAAGGGTCAGCGTCGCGAGGGCGGTGCGCGGCGGCATCGGCGTCGCCGATGTCGGTCAGGCGGGTCTGCATGCCGGGCTTGCTGTTGCCTGCAGGATCGGCCGCTGGCAGCGGACCCGATGGTCCGGGGGCGTGTGTCAGCCCGCCGTCCAGGGCCGGAGCTTGTCGGGGTTGCGTACTGCCCAGATGTGGGTGATCCGGTCGCCTGCGAGGTCGAACGCGAACACCGTCACGGTGACGCCGTCCTGCTGGGCGACCAGGCCGGGCTGGCCGTTGACTGTGCTCTCCAGGATCGTCACGTTGCTGGGTGCCCGGCCGGCGAGATCGACCAGGTAGCGCGCGACCTGCTCGCCGCCTTCGATTGGGCGCAGCGCGGCGCTGACCAAGCCGCCGCCGTCGGCGATCACGGTGGCGTCGGGGTCCAGCAGGCCGATGAGGGCGTTGATGTCCTTGGCCTCCCATGCCTGCTTGAAGTCCCTGACGATGCCGGCCTGCTGGGCTGCCGGGATCGCGGGAGCCTGCGCCGCGCGGATGCGGCGACGGGCTGAGGAGGCCAGCTGGCGGCATGACGCCGGGGTGCGGCCGACGATCTGGGCCACGTCGGCGAAGGGGTAGCCGAAGACATCATGCAGGATGAGCGCGACGCGTTCGGCCGGGGTCATCGCTTCGAGCACGACCAGGAAGGCCATGCTGATCGACTCGTCCAGGGTGACCCGGTCGGCCGGGTCGACGGTGGTGCCGCCCGGCGGCCCGCTGCTCCACTCTGCAGGGTCGGGCAGCGGCTCGGGGATCCATTCGCCCACGTAGCGTTCCCGCCGGGCCCGCGCCGAGCCGAGCAGGTCCAGGCAGATGCGGCTGGCGACCGTGGTCAGCCAGGCGCCGGGGGATCCGATGGCTTCCTGTTGCTGGCGGGGCATGGCGTACCAGCGGGCGTAGGTCTCTTGCACGGCATCCTCGGCCTCGGCCAGGGAGCCCAGGAGTCGGTAGGCGAGATTGAGCAGCTGACGCCGCTCGCTGATGATCGCGCTCAGGCCCGGATCGGCCCGGCCGCCTCCTGGTCCGGATTGGCTGCTCATGGTGTCGACTCCCTTGCTCGCAGCTGCCCTCACCAGTTCGACGAGACATCGCACCGAACTGTGAGGTTGGCGTGCCGCCTGACATTCCGGGGGGTTGTGTCGTCGGACTGGTGAGACGAACACCATCCAGCGGACAGGGTGCATGCAGCCATGACCTGTCCGGTGTGGCAAGGAGGCAATCATGCAGGCACCGTCACGACAAATGACCGCACCGGCGCTGCAGGCTTCGCTGCAAGGCGGGATCCTGGCCGGGGAATGGGTCCTGGATCCGCGCACGTCCAGCATCCGGCTGAAGAGCAAGGTCATGGGCCTGATTCCAGTGCACGGCGTCTTCCGCCAGGTCAGCGGGAACGGCACCGTCGCTCCGGACGGCCAGGTCAGCGGCACTCTCACGGTGGCCGCGGCCTCCATCGACACCAACAACACCCGGCGCGACACGCACCTGCGCTCGGCTGACCTCCTCGACAGCGGCACCTACCCGGACATCACCTTCACCGCGGAGGCTATCCGGCCGTCTGGTCAGGGTGTCGCCGTCACCGGCGCGCTGACCGTGCGCGACCGTATCCGGCCCCTGTCCTTGGATGCCGCGGCATCGGTCCAGGGCGACGGCGAGATCTGGCTGGATGCCGAGGTCGTCATCAACCGGGCCGACTTCGGTCTCACCTGGAACCTGCTGGGCCTGGCCGCGATGCACAACACCCTCACCATCCACGCCGTATTCACCCGGCGGTGAGCGCACGCGAGTTGCAGGCACAGGCGCCCCAGGGCTCACCGGCAGCACAGTTACCCGCTCGCGATCAGCAGGCTGACGTGGCGCCCGCCCGAGCCGGGATAACACCCAATGAGGACGACAGCAAGGAAAACGCAGACACCGCAACCCAGAGATGAAAGGCAGGGAAACTGATGAGCGACCTTCAGGCCATCGCTGACCGCGTCGAGATTGAGGCGCTGCGCGGCGAGTTCACCGACGCGGTGATGTTGAACGACCACGATCGCCTCGCGTCACTGTTCACCCACGGCGGCGCAGTGCGGATCCCCGACGCCAACCTCGAGGCCGCCGGCCGGCAGGAGATCCGCGCCATGGGCGGGCGGCGGGAGGCTCTCGCGGACTACTTCGTGCAGACACGCACCCGGGCGCGATCCGGCTTGACGGCGACACCGCGTCCGGCCGCGCCTACTTGTGCGAGCTCATCCACCTGCGCGACGGCAGCTCGCACCTGAACTACGCCATCTACCACGACCGCTACCAGCGCACCCCGGACGGCTGGAAGTTCACCGAGCGCATCTACGAGATCGGATACCTCGACACCAGCCCGCTGGCGGGCGCAGTGCCCCACGCCGCCGGGGACGCCCGCTGACCCGCCGACCGGGAACACGTCGGCGGAAGGACGACGGTGACCATGGCTTCACCGTTTCCGCCCGCACCCGGGATCCCGGTCCGGTGCATCCGGGCGCCGGCTTCGGCGTGTCCGCTCTGGCGGGCGGGGTTCGCGGGCGGCCGCTCCGGCGGACGTCGCGGGCGCGGCCGTCGATGACGATGGTGCGATCCGCGCCGGGGCGCCGCCGCCGCGTGCGCCGGGACCGGCGTCAGCGGCCGTGGCCGGCATCTGCGAAGCCCCGCTTCGGCGGTGTGACCGCGAACCGCAGACCGGTGTCACGGCGCAGCGGCAGGCGACCGGCGGCACTGTCTCGCTGCGCCCGGCCAGAACCAGGCAGCGACAGGTTCAGCGCATCAGAGCAGGAGAATCTGCGATGATCAGGATCGGCATCATCCTCGCCTACACCCAGGTCGGCGCGGACACCCCTACCTGTCGCTGGCCGGGTGGTGCCGGTGGTCCGGCTGGGGATCGGCGGCACGATCATGCCCAGCATGGCGGCGGCCTTGCAGACGCTCACGCGCGAGGAGACGCCCTAGGGAGACCAGCGCGCTCAACGCCATCCAGTGGATCGTGGGCGCCATCGGCACCGCCTGCTCGCGATCGTCCTGCAGCGGGCGATCGCGGCCAGGTCCCCGGCGTCCACGGAGCATCCAGGCGCTCGCGCGCTCGCGTCCCGACAGGCGACCATCGGCGTCGGCGCTGGCCGGCGCCTTCGGCGCTAGCTTCTGGGGAGCCGTTGGCCCGAATCGCGAGCGCATTGCTGCTTGCCCTGCTGCTGCCCCGCCCACCGCGGCAGGGCCGGCCGGAAACGGAAGGAGGTCCAACAATGAGCGGTAACGGCGGTGGGAGTTCACGTCAAGAGGAAGTCCCCATGGCGCAGGCGCCCTCAGCGCACGGCACCCTCAGGCCGCAG
>DASVXQ010000477.1:0-6418 GCA_036392615.1 Actinomycetes bacterium
CGCCCTGGCGGCGGGCGGCGGCCGGCCCGAGCACCTCGTCTGGATGCAGATCTTCGTCACGGACGTGCGGGCG
Source organism: Actinomycetes bacterium (assembly GCA_036392615.1). Taxonomy (GTDB): domain Bacteria; phylum Actinomycetota; class CALGFH01; order CALGFH01; family CALGFH01; genus DASVXQ01. The sequence continues at coordinate 74 of DASVXQ010000477.1, forward strand.
TACCGCGTCGAGCTGCGGCGGCTCGGCGGGGTCTGGCGCCGCCACCTCGGCCGCCACTACGTCGCCACCGCGCTGCTGGAGGTGCGCGGTCTGTTCGACCCCGCCGCGATGGTCGAACTGATGGGCATCGCGGTGATCCCCGAGTACCGTTGAGGTCTGGGCCCCGCTCGGCGCCCGGAGGACCCGGGAGGCACTCCAGATGAGCCAAGCACCCAATCCGCTGGACTTCCTTGCGCTGGACCGCCTGCTCTCCGAAGAGGAACGGCTGATCCGGGACACCGTCCGCGCCTTCGTGGCCGACAAGGTGCTGCCCGAGATCGCCGGCTGGTTCGAGCGCGGCGAGCTGCCGCGCGAGCTGGCCAAGGAGCTTGGCGCGCTCGGCCTGCTGGGCATGCACCTGGAGGGCTACGGCTGCGCCGGCACCAACGCGGTCAGCTACGGCCTGGCCACCATGGAGCTGGAGGCGGGCGACAGCGGGGTGCGCAGCCTGGTCTCGGTGCAGGGCTCGCTGGCGATGTTCCCGATCCACCGCTTCGGCTCCGAGGAGCAGAAGCAGGAGTGGCTGCCGCGCATGGCCGCCGGCGACGCGATCGGCTGCTTCGGCCTGACCGAGCCGGACTTCGGCTCCAACCCGGCGGGGATGCGCACCTCCGCGCGGCGCGACGGCGCCGACTGGATCCTCGACGGCACCAAGATGTGGATCACCAACGGCGGCATCGCCGACGTCGCGGTGGTCTGGGCGCGCACCGACGAGGGGATCCGCGGCTTCCTGGTGCCGCGCGGCACCCCCGGCTTCTCGACCCGCGACATCGAGAAGAAGCTGAGCCTGCGCGCCTCGGTCACCTCCGAGCTGATCTTCGAGAGCTGCCGCCTGCCGGAATCCGCCGTGCTGCCGGGGGTCACCGGCATGCGCGGCCCGCTGTCGTGCCTCGGTGAGGCCCGCTACGGGATCTGCTGGGGGTCGATGGGCGCGGCGCGCGCCTGCTTCGAGAGCGCGCTGGAGTACGCCAAGACCCGGGTGCAGTTCGACCGCCCGATCGGCGCCTTCCAGCTCACCCAGGCCAAGCTGGCCGACATGGCCACCGAGCTGTCCAAGGGCATGCTGCTGGCGCTGCACATCGGCCGCATGAAGGACGACGGCGTGCTGCGGCCCGAGCAGGTCAGCATGGGCAAGATGAACAACGTCCGCGAGGCCATCAAGATCGCGCGGACGGCGCGGACCATCCTGGGCGCCAACGGCGTGACGCTCGAGTACCCGGTCATCCGGCACATGAACAACCTCGAGTCGGTGCTCACCTACGAGGGCACCAACGAGGTCCACACGCTGGTCCTCGGCCAGGCGCTGACCGGCATCAGCGCCTTCACCGCCTCTCCGTGAGCCTCCCGGACCTGCTGGTCGCTGGCGGGACGGTCGCGGCCGCCGCCTGCGTCCAGGGCGCGGTCGGCTTCGGGCTGAGCCTGCTGGCCGTGCCGATCCTGCTGCTGATCGATCCCAGCCTGGTGCCGGTGCCGCTGATCATGGCGTCGCTGACCATCAACGTCGGCTCGAGCTACCGCAACCGCGGCGGCATCGACCGCGGGGTGCGCTGGGCGCTGCTGGGCAGCGTACCCGGCACGGTGCTGGGCGCCTGGGCGATCGCCATCCTGCCGCAGCGGCCGCTGGCGATCACCCTGGGCGTGCTGACCCTGGCGGCGGTCGCGGTCAGCGCCTCGGGCCTGGAGGTCGCGCCGACCACCGGCAGCCTGCTGGCCGCGGGCGTCATCTCCGGCTTCACCGGCACGGCCAGCTCGATCGGCGGCCCGCCGCTGGCGCTGATGTACCAGCGCGCGCATGGCAGCATCGTGCGCGGCACCCTGGCGATGTACTTCCTGGTCGGCTCGGTGCTTTCGCTGGTCGCGCTGGCGCTGTTCGGCAAGCTCGGCGAGCGCGAGCTGGCCTCCTCGGCGCTGCTGGCCCCGTTCATCCTGCTGGGCTTCACCTGCTCGAAGCCGGCCGCCAGGCTGCTCGACCGTGGCCGCACCCGCGGGGCGGTGCTGGTCGTCTCGACGGTGTCCGCGCTGGTGCTGATCGGCAACCAGCTGCTGCGTGGTTGAGCTCAGCCCGCGGCGGTCAGGCCGCCGTCCACCACCACGGTGCCGCCGTGCACGTAGGCGGCCTCGTCGCTGAGCAGGAAGCGGACCACCCTGGCGACGTCCTCCGGCTGGGCGATGCGGCCGACCGGGATGCGCTGCTCCAGCGCCTGCCGCTCCTGCGGCAGCGCCAGCAGCGGCGCGAGCATGGGGGTGTCGACCGCGCCGGGGCAGACGGCGTTCACCCGGATGCCCTCGCTGCCGAGCCCGTGCGCCAGCGAGCGGACCAGGCCGAGCAGGCCGGCCTTGGAGGCGCAGTAGGCCGGCAGCGCGCCGTGCCCGACGATCGCCTCCACCGAGGAGATCGCCACCACCGACGATCCGGGCGCCGCCCGCCGCAGGGCCGGCAGCAGGGTGCGCACCAGCAGCGCGCCGGCGCGCAGGTTCACGTCCACCACGCTGGCCCAGGCCCGCTCGTCCAGGTCGTCGACCGGAACCGCCACGCCGACCCCGGCGGCGTGCACCAGCCCGCCGACGCTCGGCAGCGCCGCCAGGGTCCGCTCGGCGGCCCCCTCGATGGCGGCCCGGTCGGTGACGTCGACCTCGACCGCGAGGCTGGCCACGCCGAGCGCGGCGCAGCGGCGCGCCGTCTCGCCCGCGCCCTCGCCGTTCACGTCCCAGGCGGCCACCGGCCTGCCGACCGACGCCAGCGCCACGCAGGTCGCGCGGCCGATCCCGCTGGCCGCCCCGGTCACCACCACCCCGGACCCCGGCGAGCCGAGCCCGCCGGCGGCGGTCGCCTCCGCCGCGGTCACCCGGCCACCGCCGGCCGGGATGGCGAACTGGTTGCTGCCGGCATCTGGACCTCCACGCTCGGGCCGGGGCTGCACCGCCTGGAGGCGGCGGCCGAACAGTACTCTTGAGAGGCCGCCACCGTGCCGTGGAAGGGGGAGCGCATGCCGATTGCCACGCCTGAGGTGTACGCGGACATGCTGGACCGGGCCAAAGCGGGGGGATACGCCTACCCGGCGATCAACGTCTCCTCGTCGGAGACCCTCAACGCCGCGTTGGAGGGCTTCAACGAGGCGCGCAGCGACGGGCTGGTGGAGATCACCACGGGAGCGGGCGCGTTCCTGTCCGGACGGCCCGGCGACATGGCGGCCGGCGCGGCCGCGCTGGCCTCGTTCGCCCATATCGTCGCCGCGAACTATCCGGTGCACGTCGCGCTCCACACCGACCACTGCCCGCCGGACAAGCTCGACGCCTACCTGCGGCCGCTGCTGCGCCTGTCGCAGCAGCGCGTCGCCACCGGGCACCAGCCGCTGTTCGGCTCGCACATGTGGGACGGCTCGTCGCTGCCGCTGGAGGAGAACCTGCGCGTCGCCGCGGAGCTGCTGGGCGAGTGCGCCAAGGCCAACACGATCCTGGAGCTGGAGATCGGCGTGGTCGGCGGCGAGGAGGACGGCATCGTCGGCGAGATGAACGAGAAGCTCTACTCCACCCCAGAGGACGCCCTGCGCACCGTCGAGGTGCTGGGCACCGGCGAGCTCGGCCGGTACATCCTGGCCGCGACCTTCGGCAACGTCCACGGGATCTACCAGCCGGGCCACGTGAAGCTCCGTCCCAAGGTGCTCGACGAGATCCAGCGGGCGGTCGGCGAGCGGGTCGGCAGGTCGCGGCCGCTGGACCTGGTGTTCCACGGCGGCTCGGGGTCGGAGCTGTCCGAGATCCGGGAGGCGGTCGCCTACGGCGTGGTCAAGATGAACGTCGACAGCGACGCGCAGTACGCCTTCACCCGGCCGGTCGCCGACCACATGCTGACCCGCTACGACGGCGTGCTGCGCGTCGACGGCGGCGTCGGCGACAAGAAGGCCTACGACCCGCGCGTCTACCTGGGCAAGGCGCAGACGGGCATGGCCGCCAGGGTCGTCCAGGCCTGCCAGGACCTCGGCTCGGCCGGCACCTCGCTGGCCGCCTGACCTTGCGGAGGCGGTGATGAGCGTCCGGCGGCTCGAGGGCATTCCGGGGTTCAACATCGACCGGGTCGCGGCGGCGGCGGGTGACGACCCGGAGGTGCTGCGGCTGGAGAACCTCGACACCGACATCCCGCCGCCGCCCGAGGCGTTGGAGGCGACCCGGGCGGCGATCGGTCACGACGAGGCGAACAGCTGGCTGCCGTTCACCGGCCGCGACGACCTCAAGGAGGCCGTCGCCGCCCAGATCGAGCGGCGGGGCGGGCCGCGCTACGACGGGCGCCGCGAGATCGTGATCACCGGCGGCGAGGGCGACGCGATGCTCGACGCGCTCTTCTGCTTGACCGATCCGGGCGACGAGGTCGTCCTCACCGACCCGACCTATGCCGGCATGCTCAACCGCGTGCGGCTGGTCGGCGCCGTGCCGCGGCTGGTCCCGCTCCACGTCCGTGACGGCGAGTGGCGGCTGCGGCTCGACGCGCTGCGGGCCGCGATCACGGAGCGGACCCGCGTGGTATTCGTCAACAATGCGTCGTTCCCCTCCGGTTGGGTCGCCAGCGACGAGGAGTGGCAGGCGATCGCGTCGCTCTGCCGCGACCGTGACCTGTGGCTGCTCTACTGGTCGGGGTACGAGAACGTGCTGTTCGACGACCGGCCGGTCCGGCACCCGGCCGCGCTGCCCGGCATGCGGGACCGGACCGTGACGGTGGGCTCGCCGTCGTTCGAGCAGCGCATGATCGCCTGGCGGGTCGGCTGGGTGGTCGCGCCCGGCGGACTGGTGAACGATCTGTCACGCGTGCAGATCTACAACGGCCTGGTGCCGAGCGGCTTCGCGCAGATCGGCACCCGCGTCGCGCTCGGGCTGTCCGACGACCACGTCGACGCCGCCAACCTGGAGTACCAGCGGCGGCGAGACGTCACGCTCAGCCAGCTCGACGGCCTGCCCCTGGTGCGGCCGTCGGGTGGCTGGTCACTGCTGCTCGACGTCGCCGCGCTCGGACTCGACAGCGCGGAGCTGTCCGACCGCCTGCTCGAGCAGAAGGTCGCCGCCACCCCGATGCGCGGCTGGGGCGGCGAGGTCGCCGACCGCCATCTGCGCCTGGTGTTCAACAACGAGCCGGTCGAGCGGCTCTCCCTGCTCGGGAGCCGGATGCGTGCGGCGCTGGAGGCCGCCGGCGAGCGGACCTGACCGGCGCCGGCCAAGCCCCCCCGGTCAGCGGCCGTTGGCCTGCTTGCCCTTGCCCTTGTCGTCGTTGCCGTGGCCGTCACCGTGGCGGCGCTTGTCGGAGCCGCCCGGCTCCTTGTGCTCGGGCTTGCCGGCCTTGGCCCGGTCGAGCTGGCGGCGTGGCACGTTGAGGCGCTGCTCCGCGGGGCCGCTGCCGCTGGACCGCGAGCTGGAGGCAGCCGGATGCGGCGCCGCGGCGGCGTGGGTGGAGCTCTGCGGGACGGCCGTGGCGGCCTGAGCGGGGGCGGCGGTCGGGCCGGGCCCGGCGCCTTGGAGCAGGCCCACGGACGTGCCGGCGACGACGCCGACCAGCATCGCGGTGATCATCAACGCGAGCGGATCTCGACGAGCTGAGCGATACATCCCACCCTCCCGCTCCGGCGCTGCCGTCGACTGCATGGTGGCGGCTTTGCCGCCACGCGGGGCCGGCAAACCTCTCGCCTGGCGATCGGCCGGAGGATGGACCCTGGTCAGCCGGCCGGTCAGCGGTAGAGCGACACCGGCATGCCGATGCGCATGATCGACCACAGCCGGTTCATCGACTCGATGCTCACCCGCACGCAGCCGTGGCTGGCGGGGAAGGCGGGCACCGACCTGGAGCCGTGCACGGCGAAGCCGCGGAAGAAGTAGTTCGGCCGCCACAGCAGGCCGAGCGAGCTCTGCCGCCAGCCGTCGATCCGCCGCACCACCGTGAAGTTCCCGGTGGGCGTCGGCGTGCTCGCCTTGCCGGAGGACGCGTCGTAGATCCGCACCACCGCTCCCTGGCGGGCGAGGTAGACGACCTGGGTGGTGAGGTTCACCTCCACCGAGGTCACCGACAGCCGCCGGCGCGGCCGCGGCGTCCTCGGGTGGGCCAGCGCCGCCCAGGTGCGCGGCCCGACGACCCCGTCGCGAGCCAGCCCGTTGACCTTCTGGAAGGCCACCACGGCGTGGAGCGTCTGCGAGCCGAAATCCCCGTCGACCGGCCCGACGTCGTAGTGCAGCGCGCCCAGCCGGCGCTGGAGCCGCACCACCGCGGAGCCGTGGGAGCCGCTGCGCAGCACGGGCTCGGCGGCTGCCGCCAGGCGGACCCCCGCC
>DASVXQ010000478.1:0-18255 GCA_036392615.1 Actinomycetes bacterium
TGGGTCGGGCTTGGGATCTTTGCATACACCTGCAACGGATAACGGTAGTTGCCGGATGATCCCGGCGCCGGCGATCGACCTCGCCATTAGCGCAACAGTCGCCCGCACTCCTACCAGACCTCTGCAGGGGAAAGGAGCTAGGCGCCCTGCCGGGAACGTTCGGCGCCCGACTCCAGCTTCTCGATGGTGGTGGCCGCGTTCACCAGGGCGATGTGGCTCAGTCCCTGGGGGAAGTTCCCCAGGAAGCGGCCGTCCTCAGGGTCGATCTCCTCGGGGAGCAACCCCAGGTCGTTGGCCCGAGCGCACGCCCTCTCGAACACCTCGCAGGCCTCGTCCACTCGTCCGCCCACGGCCAGGGCCTGCGCTAGCCAGAACGAGCAGGCCATGAACGCCCCCTCGGTGCCGGGCAGCCCGTCGTCCCCCCGGTACCTGTACACCAGCTCGTCGCGCCCCAGCTCGTCCCGGACCCGATCGATCGTGCGCCGCACGCGATCGTCCCCGGGAAGGAACCCCACGATGGGAAGCTGCAGCAGCGAGGCATCGAGCGACGGATCGCCGAAGGCGCGCGTGAAGTTGCCGCGTTCGGGGTCCACCCCGTGCTGCAGCACCGCCTGCTTCACCCGGTCGCGCTCCCGCTCCCACGCGTCGGCCGGGCCTTGCAGACCGAACCGGCGGACCAGCCGGACGCCCCGATCGAGCGCCACCCAGCACATCACCTTGGAGTGGACGAAGTGCCGGGGCGGTCCTCGCACCTCCCACATGCCCTGGTCCGGCCGGCCCCAGTTCTCTGCCACGAACTGAACGAAGGCCCGCAGGGGTTGCCAGGTGGCCCGCTCGATCTCACCTGTTCGGTCCGCGTAGATGAACGCGGCCTCCACCAGGTGCCCCCAGTTGTCGAGCTGGAGCTGGAGGACTGCGGCGTTGCCGCGTCGGACCGGCCGCGACCCCATGTACCCTGTGAGGTGGCGGAGCTCCGCCTCGGGGACGCGATGGCTCCCGTACAGGTCGTACATGGTGTGGACCCGGGGCTGTGTGAGGCGCGCCGCGTTCGTGACCCAGAACAGGTAGGCGTGGGCCTCGTCGTGGTAGCCGAGGTTGACCAGCGCGTCGATGGTCCACGATGCGTCGCGGACCCATACGTAGCGGTAGTCCCAGTTTCGAGGCCCGCCCACGGCCTCCGGGAGCGACGTGGTGGGTGCCGCGATTACGCCTCCCGACGGGGCGAACGTGAGCAGCTTCAGCGTGATCGCGGAGCGGCGAATGGCCTCGGCCTGGCGGCCGGCGAGGCGCTCCCGCCGGGCCCACCTCTGCCAGTAGGCCACGGTGTCGTGGAAGACTCGCTCGGCGAAGGGCGCCACCGGAGGCCACACGGCCAGGTCCCGCGCGGCGTATGCCGCGGCCACGTAGGCGCGCTCGCCCGCCCCGACCTCAGCGGTCGTCCTGGCGACGCCCCGACCGAGCCTGAACGGGCTCGACGCCTGGGCCAGGAACGCACGCGAGCCGAGCCCCGCCATCAACCGGTGACCCCTGGCCACGAGCCGGTACCGGCCGCCGCCGAACGCGTCCCGGGGGGCGATCTCGGCCTCGAACCGGACGACGCCGGCCTCCCCCTCGATCCTGCGAACCAGGTAGCGGAACGGCCACAGGCGGCGCTTCTTGGCCGGGACCGGCCAGGCCGCGAAGAGGTCGTAGACAGTGGCCCGGCCTCGCGCCGTCACGTAAGTGGTCGCGAGGACCGGGGTGTCAGCGAGATAGCGCCTCGTGGCCTCGAAGGGTTCCACCGGGCGCAGCGAGAAGTGTCCTCCCCCCGGGTCGAGGAGCCTGGCGAAGACCGGATCGGAGTCGAACTGCGGGAGGCCCAGCCAATCGATGGACCCGTCGTCGGAGACCAGCGCCGCCGCTCCGGAGTCGCCGATGAGCCCGTAGCGGTCGATGGGGCGGAAGTCGCCGCCACCCCCCACCGGCGCGGGGCCGGTCCGCTCCTCGCTCATGTCTCGGGTTCATTCTCTGTAAGCTGGGGCGACGATGGTATCGCATCGCCTCCGTCAAGCGCGCCCCCGCCGTGGCGGCCGGGGCGCTGGCCTGCCCTTCGACGCCACCGGCCTTGTGGCGGGGGCCATGGTCGGCACCGCCGTCCTGACGGCGCTCATGGAAACGGCGCAGGCGCGCCGGCTGACGCGCATGAGCCTGCCCTACATCCTCGGCACGATGATCACCGAGAGGCGGCCCCTGATCCGCGTGTACGGATCGCTGTTCCACTTCCTCAACGGCCTGCTGTTCGCCTCGGGGTATGCGCTGGTGTTCGAGCGGCTGAAGCGATCCGGCCCGCTGACCGGCGCCGCGATGGGAGGGCTGCACGGGGTGGCGGCCCTCGTGGCGCTCCTCCCCATCGTGCAGGAGGTCCATCCCAGGATGGCCGAGGAGGACGAAGGGCCGGATCCCACGCCGATGCTTCAGCCCCCCGGGTTCCTGGCCCTCAACTACGGGATCCAGACGCCGGCCGGGACGATAGTCCCCCACCTCGTGTACGGCGCCATCGTGGGGGCCATGTATCGGCTCGACAGGACCCGCCCTGGCCAACCCGGGTGAGGAGTACCTCGTCCTACAGCCGAGTAAGGCCCGCGACGGAGCCTACTGGAAGCTAGCCTCCGGTTCGTTCAGCCTGACGCCCCACGCCAGCCGACGGCGAGCCATCTCCGCCGCGGTCCAAATCTGCAGGCGTTCCTCCTCGCGAATGGTGAGATGCACGCTGACGCCTCCTCTCTGCTTCCAGCTCGCGTGGCAGGGATACCGCTGACCCCAAGTGCTGCTTCCCGACCATCGCGGTACTTCTTCACTCCGCGGCACGTCGCAAGCAGAGGTCCAGCCAGTTGGCGGCCGACGGCAGCTGGGAGTGCCGTGTGGATGACGGCGTTCTGGGTCTCGTTCGTCTGCATGTAGAGATGTCCGCCATGCCGCGCGTCACCGTGAAAGGCCCGTGTCGGCATGGATTGCCCATTCGACATGCTCATCGCTCCCGTATCCTGTCCCGTTGGATAACCTGGTTCTTGGACCAGATCTGCGAACTCGCAGCGGGTGTCGCCATAGGCACTGCTGGCAGCAAACCCGGTGAGGTGCCAGCGCCCACGGAACGGCGGGTCTCCTATTTCATGGCGGCCAGGAGCTGCCGGCAGGCCTGCTCGCAGCGCCGACAGGCCTCGGCGCAGACCCGGCAGTGCGCGTGCATCTGGGCATGGTGCTCGCATTCGTCGCCGCAGCTCTTGCAGGTGGCAGCGCAGGCCTCCAGCAGCGGCCTGGTGACGCCCGCGTCGTACTCGGTCTGGCGGCTGGCGACCCTGACGGTGGCGTCGCAGACGTCGGCGCAGTCCAAGCACAGCCGGATGCACTTGACCAGCTCGCCCAGGTTCTGCTCGCTCAGGTCGTCGTCGGCGTCGGCGGTGCAGGCCTGGGCGCAGTCGCTGAGCGCGTCGATGGTGGCGGTCAGCACGCCGGCGTCGACGTTGAAGGTGCGTGGGTAGGTGTCCAGTAGCTGCCTGGCGTAGCTCATGGCACCCTCCTTGCGGGGCGAGGGTGGAACAGCGCCCCGGTACCCGCATTCCGCGCTGATAACCAGCAGGGTGGAGAGACGACACCGGCGCCACCAGCACCCGATCGACCCGGCGCGTCCACCACGTGTGCCTGGCCGCGCTGCTGGACGGGCGCGGCCACCCGTACCGTGCCTGGGCTCACTGGCGAGCTGGTGGACGACTGGCTCCAGGCCCGCTGCACCAGGTGGCGCCGGCGACCTAGAGCCGGGAGCTGGCCACCCTGCGCTCGGCAGCCGCCTGGTGGAACGCCCATGGCTGAGTGGCCGCCGACACCACTAGCTTGGCCCGCCACCGCAACACCCGTACACCCACCGTACCCGCGCCATGCGCCAGGCCGAGTTCGATGCGCTGTGCGCCGCAGCGACCTGCGGCTGCGGGCAAGGGCATGGCGGCTAACCCTGCTGACCAGCGCTTGGGCGTCGTTGTGGACGGCAGTGACGAGGACCAGGAGGAGCTGCGAGGCCACCTGCGCGACCAACGCGGCGCTGGCACGGCTGGAGGCGCAGCGTGGGCGATCGTCCAGCTCCACGATCAGGGCGAGATCAGCAACGACACCCTGTACCGCATCAGGCGCGACCTCGACCTGGAGGACTCCGGGTGCCAGATCTGGGTCGGCTTGTTTCGCCGTCGTGGACGGGGGTACCGGGGCGCGGTGCGGCAGGCGGAACGGTGTGCGGATCCGAGCTTGAACACGGGGAGTGAGACGATGGGCACAGTGTCGCCGGGGTTCCGGGGCAGGCGGGTGCGTCCAGGGCCCGAGCTACCTCCGGGCCAGTACCTGGTCGAGGACTTCCCGGTGCTGTCAGCGGGCCCAACCCCACGGATCGACCTCAACAAGTGGGAGCTCACCATCACCACCCAGACCGGCCAGCAGCACCGCTGGGACTGGGATGCCTTCCGGGCGCTGCCCACGCAGTCCCCCACGGTGGACATCCACTGCGTGACCAAGTGGTCCAAGCTCGGCACCAACTGGGAGGGCGTGTCGCTGGACACCCTGCTGGACGGGATCGAGACCAACGCCAGCTTCGCCACGGCGGAGTCCTACGGCGGCTACACCACCAACCTGCCGCTGGAGGACCTGCTGGACGGCCAGGCCTGGATCGCCTACCGCTTCGGCGGGGAGGAACTGGAGCCGATCCACGGCGGGCCGGCGCGGCTGCTGGTTCCCCACCTGTACTTCTGGAAGAGTGCCAAGTGGGTGCGCGGAATCCGGTTGATGAACCAGGACGAGCCGGGCTTCTGGGAGAGCCTGGGCTATCACAACTACGGTGACCCATGGCGCGAGCAGCGGTACTGGGGCGACTGAACTGGCGGGCCGCCCAGCTGGTCGCCGTGCACGGCGAGTCGGCCACCGCGCGGACCCTGATCCTGGACGCCCCGGGCTGGCCCGGCCACCTGCCCGGCCAGCACGTGGACGTGCGGCTGACCGCCGAGGACGGCTACTCCACCCAGCGAAGCTACTCGATCGCGTCGGCGCCTGCCGGCGCCCGGCTGGAGCTGACCGTGGAGCGGCTGGAGGACGGCGAGGTGTCCCCGTACCTGGCCGATGAGCTTCGCCCTGGGGATCGGCTGGAGCTGCGCGGCCCGATCGGCGGCTGGTTCGTCTGGCATCCCGGGGACTTGGATCCAGTGCTGCTGCTGGGGGGTGGCAGCGGGGTGGTGCCGCTGATGGCCATGCTCCGCACGCGGGTCGCCACCGGCAGCACCACGCCGATGCGGCTGGTGTACTCGACCCGCACGCCGGACACGGTGCTGTACGGCGACCAGCTGCGCCGCCTTGGCGAGCGAGATTCGGCCCTGCGGGTGGAGCTGGCCTACACCCGCCGCGCCCCGGAGGGCTGGCAAGGTCCGGTGGGGCGGCTGGATGGGGCCCGGCTGACCACCCTGGCCTGGCCGCCCACCGACCGGCCGGCCTGCTTTGTGTGCGGCCCGACCGGGTTTGCGGAGGCTGTGGCCAACCTGCTGGTCGACCAGGGGTACGCGCCAGAACGGATCAAGACCGAACGGTTTGGACCAAGCGGCGCCTGAAAGGGGGCAGCGATGACCGGCCCGATGATGTGGACCGACGGCAACATGCTTGGCGGGCCGCTGCACGACGTCTTCCGCCCCGACGTCACCGCCGCCATGGCGGGCTGCAGCAACTGCGGGTGGACCGGGCCCATGGCCGGGGTGCGGGTCTTTGACCACGCCCCCGGCGTGGTGGCCCGCTGTGCCACCTGCGACCAGGTCCTCCTGCGGATGGTGCACGGCCCCGGTCGTGCCTGGCTGGACCTGCGTGGCCTGTCCTATCTGCAACTTCCCATGACGGAGGAGACCTGAGCCGCCTGGCCGCGAGGCTGGGCGGGAGGATGGACGCCGACGGGCTGCGGTCGATGTTCCTGGCGTTCTTCGCCGAGCGTGGTCACGCCATCCTCCCCAGCGCCTCCCTCATCGCCGAGGGCGACCCTTCGGTGCTGTTCACCACCGCCGGGGTCCATCCGCTGGCGCCGTACCTGCTGGGCCGGCCCCACCCCGCCGGCAGGCTGCTCGCCGACTGCCAGAAGTGCCTGCGGACCACTGACATCGACCAGGTCGGCGACACTACCCATCTGACCTTCTTCGAGATGCTCGGCAACTGGTCGCTGGGCGCCTACTTCAAGCGGGAGTCGATCACCTGGAGCCACGAGCTGCTTACCCGCGACGACCTCCTGGCGATCGCGCCGCAGCGGTTGTGGGTCAGCGTCTTCGCCGGCAACCACACCATGCCCGCCGACGAGGAGTCCGGCGGGATTTGGCGCTCGCTGGGGATCCCCGTCGCCGTCCTTGCAGGTCAGGTGCATCGTCCAGGACGTAGCCTCGCTCGATGGTCCATTCGAGTCGCCTCCAGGTCCACTGCGCACCATGAGCCAGCCACAAGGCCGTAGCGGGGAGCTAGGCACCAATGCGACCCGCGGTCGCACCGCGCCGATGCGGCTGCGGCCCATCGGGTGAGCGCGTAGTCTTCTCGCCTTACTCGTGGTCCATCCTGCCCAGGGTTACAAGGCACAGCCAAGGCGATCATCGGAACCAGCAGGAGAAGGAGCGCCAACATGACCGAAACCGCCGTCCAGCTCCCTGGCTACATCCCTGGCACCTACAAACTCGACCCCGGCCACTCCGATGTCGCCTTCACCGTGCGCCACATGATGGTCAGCAAGATCCGCGGCCACTTCACCAAGGTCGATGCCGACATCGTGCTCGCTCCCAACCCGCTGGACTCCTCCGCCGCCGCCACGATCGACCCCAACTCGATCGACACCAACAATCCCACGCGCGACGACGACCTCCGCTCGTCCAATTTCTTCGAGGTCGACAAGTACCCGACGATCAACTACCGCTCGACCGGCGTCCGCCGCACCGAGGACGGGTTCGACCTCGACGGCGAGCTGACCATTCACGGGGTGACCCGGCCGGTGACGCTCGCCCTGGACGTGAACGGGTTCACCAAGGACCCCTACGGCGGCACCCGGGCTGGGTTCTCGGCCACCACCGAGATTGACCGCAAGGACTTCGGGATCACCACCAACATCCCCATGGATAGCGGCGGTGTGGTGATCGGCGACACGATCCAGCTCTTCATCGAGGTGGAGGCGATCCTGCAGCAACCGGCCGGGGCATGACGGCCGGGCCCGTGTCACTCGGCCGGACGGGCTGACGTCATCAGCTCCTGCGGCCGGGTCCGGCCCCGACCGCATCGACCATCTGGTCCTTCGACGGCAGCGAAGGTGGCGCAGGCCAGCGCACTCCTCGACCATCCTGCGCGCCGACGCCGCCACCCGGTTCCTCGATGAGCCGACCATTATCTGTTCATCGCCGACGACGGCGACACTCCGGCCGGCTTCGTGACCAGGGTGGGCTGCCACGGTGTGTGGGTCCTACCGACGATGAGAACCGCACGGCGCTGGCCACCTTTCAGGCCGTTGGAGCAGCCTGGGAGCCTGACCCGGTCATCCTCTCGACTGGCAGTTCTCAGGGACGTGCACCTCCTGATCGCGGCGGTGACCTAGCGCCGCTCGCTGCCTGGCCATGGTCCTGCCTGGCCCGCTGGAGGCAAAGCCGCGGGGTGGCCCGCTCGCATGCCCGCCCAAGGCCGCTGGAGGAGGCGGAGAAGCCCTCCAAGCGCTGGCTGTGTCCGGCTGGCTGATTGTGCAGCACCGTGGTACGCCCTGGCGGATAGGTCGGAACACAGGCAAGGACCCTCACGGGTAGCGCAACTGCTCATCCCAGCCGGTCGGACGCCCCTGGGGCGTGAGGTCGAACAGGTTCCAGAGCGGCTCGATGGTGCCGACGTGGCGGGGATCTTGCCCGGGGTCGGTGGGTGCATAGAAAAGCTCCGAGCCCCAAAAGTGGCGGATCGTTCCGCCGTCGCGGTGGAACACGTTCAGCATCGGCCTCTGGTGCCCTTCTGCCGTCTCGCTGAGGTAGTCGCGGTTGTAGGTGTTGGCCGCTGAGGACAAGAGGCGTACTCGCCGCCAGCCGCGCTCTTCGGCAAAGGTGAGCAGGCGCGACAGCGACGCCTTCGCGACTGCCACCAGGTTGGTGCGCTGCGAGACGTGCTCTGCGGCACCCTCGAGCTGGTCGAGCAGTGCCGTGCATGACGGGCAGGGGCCTTCCGCGAGTGGCAGCAGCGCAGTTTGGCCACCCTCAGGCCCTGGCCGCTCGTCGCTGGGATCGCGCGGGAACATCATGCTGTAGGCCACAAGCGAGTCCTTGCCGGGCGCGAAGAGCTCCGAGAGCCGCACGTCGGTGGGTGCGCCGTCCGCACCAGCCCCCTGGAAGACGTAGTCCTCCGGGACGATTCCACCGGGCGGGAGTTCACGCCTGGCCGCGGCCACGGCCTCCATGGCGCGGCGCAGCCCGATCTCTTGCTCGAGCAGCCGATCGCGCGCCGCCCGGTACTGCGCTGACTCTCCTGGAAACCTGACGGTCATGGCTTCTCCTCCCTGTTGACGCGCCCACGGCTCCCGGCCCGCGGCGGCTCCATTGAGATTCCACGATCTCCGACCCGCTTGGCGTCGGCGCGTGAGCGTTCGATTAGATCGACCGGTTGAGGCAGCTGAATTCATCGTTGCCGTAGACTCGACGCGGCGGTTGAGGATCCGAGCGCCTGGCGCGAATAGCAGCGCGTGGCTGCCAAGTCCGCTACAACCTCACCAGCCAGCATCTCACCGGCCACGCGACGCCCGACGGTTCACCTGCTACAGCTCGGCTGACGCGGCGATCCTGTCGGCCCATGGTCTTGTCAGCGCCGGCGCGGATCGCCGCAGTGGTGTCGGTCAGCTGGGCGTCCGGAAACGGTCGTTTCCGCGACACCCCAGTCCCCTCGGCGGGCAACCCCGGCAACGCGTCCACAACCCGTGTGCCAAATCAATGTCCCACCACAAGCGCTGTCACAGGGTTCTGCGACACTGCGCCGCATGCGACCCCCACAGGACCCGCAGGGCAACGGCCGCGTCGGCGGATCGGGTCACTCGCTGGGCTACGCCCGCGTCTCCACCGCCGAACAGCACCTCGACCTCCAGGTCGACGCGCTCATCGCCGCCGGTTGCTATCGCGTGTTCACCGACAAAGCCAGCGGCGCCGCCAGCGCGCTGGCCGCCCGCCCCGAGCTGGACCGCGTCCTCGACCAGCTCCGCCCCGCGACACCCTGGTGGTCTGGAAGCTCGACCGGCTCGGCCGCTCGCTGCGCCACCTGGTCGACACCATCACCGCGCTCGCCGACCGGGGAGTCGGGTTCCGCAGCCTGCAGGAGGCGATCGACACCACCACCGCCGGCGGCAAGCTCGTGTTCCACATCTTCGCCGCGCTCGCCGAGTTCGAGCGCGACCTGATCCGTGAACGCACCCACGCGGGCCTGGCTGCCGCGCGGCGCGGCGCTCGCCAAGCTCGCCGACCCGGCCGCGATTGACCTGCGGCCCACCGCGAGGCGGGTGCTCGCCGCGCTTCGCGCTGACGGCCCCGCCACCGCCGAGGAACTGACCAACCGCCTCGGCCGCCAGGGCCGCAGGCTGAAGCTCACAACCGTTCAGGCCGCCGCGCGCGAGTTGGAGGCTGCAGGGCTGGCCATCGTGGATGGGGGAGAGGGTGCTCGCTGGAAGGCTCAACCGCCACCGAGCAACGACATGCTTGACGAGCTGGAGCTTCACGGGCCGCACGACTTCCGGCACACCCTCTCGACCTGGCTCGAAGAGGCCGGCATCCCCGCCCGCGTGATCGACGAAGTGATGGGCCACCAGAGCGGCCAAGCCAGCCGCCGGAGCCCGCGCGACAGCGGTAGCCGGATCGGCATTCGTTATCGGCACACCAGCCCGGAAATGGCAAGCCGAGTAGTCGCCGTGATCGAGGAACGGTTGGACGTTGTACTCAGGCACGCAAGAGAGCACTCCACCAACTCAAGGCCGCTGTGAGACGCGGCCACTGGAGTCAGGTCGACTCGTGACCATCTGTCACAGCCTTGGGTGGGCTCTCGGTCGACCAGACACTCGCGTCGAGCGGATCGGTGCCCTCATTCATTGCTCTCAGATATCGATCGGCCATGTCGAGGAACAAGTCCATTGTCTCACGGCACAATTCGACGGTGCTATCAAAGGACGTTTGCCGCCCAATTGGCAGAGGGCCAACGCGCCTGTAGTAGCGATCTATAAAGGAATCGGGCAGGAGGAGGGGAGCGCCGGGCAGAACTGGAACGCGCAACACCCAAAACTCTCGTCCCATGCGCACGACATGTATACCAAGATATAGAGTCGGGATTCCAAGCTCCGCGATTGGCTCGATCGTGTAGAGAACCGGTGCACCAGTTGTCTGGTTGGGGGTGATCTTGACCGGATCATACTCGGGAAACTCAAATCGGTCTTCAACCCCAAGGATATCGCGCAGGGCCTGGGCCGCCGCCGCTTATCTGGAAGGTCACGGCACCCTCAGCTGCCTCCGTTAACGCAGCAAGCTCCTTCTGGATGCCTACCGCTAGGAGGCTAAGCGAACCGATCAGATACCTATTCATCCATTCGTTCATCGTGTTTTCGTCTTGGCGCTGCTGTGTGGCGACCTGGAATGCGGGGAGCCGTCTCACTCGGCGCGCCAGCCGCAGCGTCTCATCAAGATCGGTCGAACGATTCGTGAGAATCTGCCAATCTGATCTCACAGGCAAGGTGGTGGCCCATTCGGACACTGCATTGAATGCAGCACTGTCGATCTTGAGGGTTCTATTTGGTTCATCTTCTGGCGTAGCTTTCTCGGCGGCGGATCGCGCCAACGTCAGCGCTTCCCGCGGCATGGCTTCCAAATTCCCTTTGACGCCAGTAGCACTGACCTCTACAGGACCGCTGATCCGAGACAGCAAGCAGCCCACAATCGCCATAACTGCACCGAACCCAAGAGCAGAGACCGACACCGCAGTTGGATGGTTACCGAACACTCCAACACCAATGAGGATCAATCCGACGCCCAAGATGACCAACGCCCACGGCGCGCCGAGAAGAAGCAGGACGTAGGCGCGCCGGATCGGTTGCCCGTAGCGATCGTCGTTGCTCTCGGTCGACCCAGTCATGATCTTCCTCTTGAAGCACCTCAGCTCAGAGGGCTGTGGACCGACCGGCTCATCCGTGAGGCTTTGCTGACAGGCTGCTGACAAGGGGACTTACGGGACAACTCGGGGAAGGCATCTTGCCTGGTGGGCGCGACAGGTATCGAACCTGTGACCTCTGCCGTGTGAAGGCAGCGCTCTCCCGCTGAGCTACGCGCCCCGGGGCATCGGGAGTCTAGCGACAGCGGCGACTGGCTGGCAATCGGCTCGCCGGCGCGGTTCCCCAGGTCGATGATGGGTTGGAGGCGGTGCCCGGAATTGAACCGGGGTACAGGGTTTTGCAGACCCTTGCCTGAACCACTCGGCCACACCGCCGTGCGGCTGCCAAATCGGCAGAACGCCCTCCGGGGCTGCCCGGAGGGCGCTGACGCGCTGACAAGGGCACAGACACCCCCGACCTCGCACCAGAGCGGA
Organism: Actinomycetes bacterium; assembly: GCA_036392615.1. Taxonomy (GTDB): domain Bacteria; phylum Actinomycetota; class CALGFH01; order CALGFH01; family CALGFH01; genus DASVXQ01. Next base: position 11,602 of record DASVXQ010000478.1, read on the forward strand.
TGACGGGACTCGAACCCGCGACCCTCACCTTGGCAAGGTGATGCTCTACCAACTGAGCCACATCCGCTTGCGACCACGGCAATATAGCAACGCCACGGGGAGCGCTCAACCTGCCCAGGCACACCAGGGGCTAGCCCGTTGCCCGCCTCGGGGGCGGGTGCTAGCGTCCCGTTCGGGACGGCAGCCCGGGCTACCCGCTTGTTGCGCGATGTCGGGCATCGACGCTCCCCCAGGAGCATCACCGACGAGCGGGCAGCACGCAAGTGGTCATCTTCCGCAGCGATTGGCGAACCACCGGCCCTTGCCGGTCGAGCACCGGACAGGCAGGGCCATGAGGGTGCGCGGTTCCAGGGCCTACCGCGCCCCACAGGACAGCCATCTGGTCGCGCTCGTCGCGGAGGGGGACGCGACCGCGCTGGAGGCGCTGTACGACCGCTACGGCGAGGCCGCCTGGTCGCTGGCGCTGCGGATCCTCGCCGACCAGAGCCTCGCCGAGGCCGTCGTGCGGGAGGTGTTCCTCTCGCTGTGGCGCGAGGCGCGGCGCTTCGACCCGGCCCGCGGCACGGTGGCGACCTACCTGCTGTCGACGACCCACCACCGCGCGGTCGACATGGTGCGCCGGGAGGAGAACCTGCGCCGCCGCCACGGGCCAGAGAAGGTGCTGGCCCTGGCTCCGGACGAGCCCTCGGGCCTCGACGACGAGGTCGAGGTCGGAGGGCTGATCCGGAGCCGGATCCGCACAGCGCTCGCCGGGCTGCCGGAGCCGCAGCGGGAGGCGCTGATGCTGGCCTATTTTGGCGGCTACACGCAGCGGGAGATCGCCAGCCTGGCGGGTGTCCCGCTCGACACGGTGAAGGCCAGGATGGCGGCGGGCATGCGGAGGCTGAAGGACGAGCTCCGCGAGGCGGGCCGCCAGGAGCAGTTCCCATGGACCCCCCGGTGAACCACACCGACTTCGAGGAGCTCGCGGCGGGCTTCGCGCTCGGCGCGCTCGAACCCGACGAGGAGCAGGCTTTCCAGCGCCACCTCGAGGGGTGCGGGGCCTGCCGGACGAGCGTGCGCGACCTCGAGGAGGTGTCGGCCAGCTTCGCCTACGTGCCGCCGGCGGTGGAGCCTCCCCCCTCGCTGCGGGCCTGGCTGCGCCGCAGGACCGGGCTGACGCTGCGGCGGCGGGCGGCCCGGCGGATCGGCACCTGGCAGGGCACGCGCGTGCTGGTGCGCGCGCTCGCCGCGGCCGCGGTGCTGGCGGTGCTGGCGCTCTCGCTGTGGAACCTGGCCCTGCGCGACCAGCAGCAGATCGACCGGGCTCGCATCGCCACGCTGCAGGCTGCCGCGCGGATGGTGAACGACGGCACCGCCACGCGGGTGGCGCTGAGCGGCTCGGCCGCTGAGAGTGGTGCCCGGGCGACGGTGCTGGCGTCCTCGCTGAAGGACCGGGGAGTGCTGGTGATCGAGGGCCTGCCACAGCCGCCGCCCGGCCGGGTCTGGGAGCTCTGGAGCCTGCCGCAGGGCGACGTCACCCAGGCCGTCAAGACCATTGCGTTCCGGTTCCGCAGCCAGCCCGGCGTGCACACGGTGCAGTTCTCCACGCACCTGACACCGACCACCGGCTTCGCCATCACCGAGGAGCCCGGACCGGCCGGCAGCGCCCATCCGACCAGCGACCCGGTGCTGTTCGGCGTGCCGCCACCGCCCAGGCCCGGGGGCGCGTGAGGCGCATGTCCGAAGGATCCGGATGCTGGCCTCGAACGCGTATCTCTGGAATAGTCAACGCGAGCGCTTCACGAAGGCCATGTTTGGAAGGCAGACTCCGTCTGTATGACAATTGGCGACGCAAAGTGGTCGTCAGTGTCCGGACGTAGGTGAGTCCCGCGCGGAGGGAAGAAGCATATGACCCAGAGCCATACGACGGCTCCCTCGCTGCTGGGCCTCGAGGAAGACGGCAGGGACCTCTTCGGCCTCGCCGCACACAAACTGAACACCCCACTTGCGTGCATCCGTGGGTTCGTCCAGACGTTGCTGCAGCGTGGCGACCAGCTCGATGGCGAGACCGTCCAGCAGTTCCATCAGCTGGTGCTCACCCAGGTGGACCGGCTGCAGGGATTGGTACGCGATTTTCTCCTGCTGGCACGCGTCAGCGGTGGCATCGAGGCGCTGTCCCGTCCGTTCCAGCCCAATGAGGTGCTGCTGAACCTGATCGACGATCTCGGCACGGAGGGCGTTCGCGTCGCCTCCGCCGGCGACGTCGACACCGAGTTGATAGGCGACGCCGAGCTGATCCGCATGGCGTTGCGCCCGCTGGTCGAGAACGGCCTGGTGTACGGGCCGAGGCTCGGCATGGTCACGGTCACCGTGACGGCCAAGGGCGACAGCTCCCGCTGGGAGGTCCACGACGCCGGCACGCGCCTGTCGAGCGAGGCGATGAGCAACCTGTTCCGGCCGTTCATCCGGTCCGACGAGCCGATCGAGCGTCGCGGCTCGGGCGCCGGCCTCGGGCTGACCCTCACCCGTGCCTACGCCGAGGTGCTCGGCGGCACGGTCGGCGGTCGGGTTGACGAGCATGGAACGGTGTTCTGGCTTGACATTCCCACCCCGACATCGGAGAGGCCGCAGCGGTGAGTGACGGACCAGACCGGAACGGCGAGGCCAACCGGACGCGAGTGCTCGTAGTCGACGACCACTCGGTGACGCGTCACGGGGTGGTCCTGCTGTGCAAGAACGCCGAGGGCGTCGAGGTCATCGGTGAGGCCAGCGACGGCAACGAGGCGATCGCGCGGGTCAGCGAGCTGCTGCCGGACGTGGTGCTGATGGACGTCGACATGCCCAGGCGCGACGGCATCAGCGCCACCCGCCAGATCCGCCAGGACCACCCCTCGGTCGGCGTGGTGGTGCTGACCGTCCACGAGGATCAGGAGACGATCTTCGAGGCGATCAAGGCCGGGGCGTCGGGTTACCTGCCGAAGTCGGCCACGCTCGACGACATCCGTTCGGCGGTCAAGGCGGTCGCGGCGGGCGGCTCGTTCCTCGACCCCGTCCAGGCGCGCAAGCTGCTGCACCAGTTCAACCGCTACGCGGACGAGACCAAGGCGGCTGCGGACATCTACTACCTGCTGACCGGCCGCGAGCGCGAGATCCTCGCGCTGCTGGCCGAGGGGCTGACCTCGCGCCAGATCGCCAGCCAGCTGGTCATCTCCGAGCGGACGGTCAACACGCACATCGGCAACATCTACCGGAAGCTCCACGTGAACAACCGGGTGGACGCGGTGCGGGAAGCGATGCGCATCCGCCTGGTCGAACCGCCGCGCTGAGGCGTCCCCCAACCCTCGGCCGATCAGGTTAGGGCGTATCGGCAAAATTCCTTAGACCCTGTCACCAGTTCGGTGCATGGGAGCGGACCGGGGCAAAGCCGTAGCATTGGCCGGCGGCGCGGTCCCGCCCCGGACGGCCCTCACCGCCTGGGTGGCGACTGCCGCTGCATGTCGACATGGGGAGCAACTTGTTGTCCGCTCATGTGCTCGTCCTCGATGCCAACGACGGCATCGGCCTCTGGATGCGGGATGCGCTGCTGGATGCCGGCCTCCCGTGTGAGCTGGTCCGTGACACCGGCGACGCCGACCGCAAGATCGACGCCCGGCGGCCCAGCCTGGTGGTCATCCCGGTCGATCAGGTGCAGCAGTGGGCCAACCTGCTGGCGCAGCTCAGCCAGGCCACCAGCGGCGTGCCCGTGCTCGGGGCGGTGAGCCGCGACGCCTCAATCGACTTCACCGCCGCGCTGGCACTGGGCGTGACCGACCTGGTGACCTACCCCTGCTCCACCGAGGACCTGGTGGTGCGGGTGGCCTCCTCGATGCGGGGCGGCCGCCGCAACGACCGCGTGCCCGAGCGGGTCGAGCCGGCCTCGCCGCTGGCGACCCTGCGGTCGGTCACCGAGGCGGCCGAGCAGGCGCTGTTGCGGACCGAGACCGCGGCCGCCCGGGTGGCCCGCTCGGAGGAGCGCGAGCACCTGCGTGCGGCCCGCGACGCGCTGGCGCACTCGCTCCAGGTGATCCTCGGCACGATGATCGGCAACGGCGAGGCCAGCGGCCACGGCCGCGAAGGGCACGCCCAGCTGGCCGCCTCGGTCAGCCGCCAGCTGACCACCGCGCTGGGCTGGCCGGCCGCGCGGATCCGCGGCATGGAGCTGGCCGCGATGTTCGGCGACATCGGCCTGCTGGCTGTCCCCGGCGAGCTGCTGGGCGTGCGCGGGCCGCTCACCGACGCCACCCGCGAGCTGGTCAGGGCGCACCCGGAGACCTCGGCCGAGATCCTGGAGCCGCTCAGCCGCGTCGGCGTCCCGGTCGCGGCGGTGCGCGCCCACCATGAGCGGCTCGACGGCTCCGGCTACCCCAAGGGCCTGCGCGGGCGGCAGATGCCGTTCGGCGCGCAGGTCCTGGCGGTGGTCGACTGCTACGCGGCCATGGTCCGGCCGCGGCCGCACCGGCCCCAGCTCACGCCCGAGGCCGCCCTCGCGGCCCTTCGGGAGGAGGCAACCGCCGGGCGGCTGGCGGTCCGCCTGGTCGACCTGATGCACGAGGTGATCGCCGGTGGGCCGCCGCCGGCGGACAATGACGGGGGAGCGGCCCGGCGCACGGCCGGCGCCAGCCCCCATCCCCGGCTCGGCGTGGTCGGCGTCACGTCCGCCCCGCTCGGAGCCAGGGGCCGCAGGCACGAAGCCGGCCCGCCGCTCGGGTAGGCGGCAAGGCACTGGGAGGGCTCCATGGCGGTGATCATCGTCGAGCCCGTCGACGCTGGCGCCGCATGGCTGGCGCACGCCGTGGCCGGGCTCGACCAGCGCGTCCTGCGGACCGCCAGCTCGGACGAGGCGATGGGCGCGCTGGCGACCGAGGGCCAGGAGGTCCGCGCCGTGCTGGTCGGCTCTGGCCTGCCGGACGACGACGCGCTCGACCTGGCCGAGCGCCTCCAGCAGGCCGCCCCCGAGGTGGCCGTGGTGCTGCTCCGCCAGCGCGAGTCCGGGCCGATGCTGCGCGCCGCGCTGCGCGCCGGCGTCCGCGACGTGCTGGCCTCGAGCAGCGACGCCGACACCGTCCGGGCCGCGACCGCGCGGGCGATCGGGCTGGCCGCATCGCTGCGCGGCCGGCTGGCGGCCACCGGCGGCGCCGGCAGGACCGAGGCCGCGGGCGACCGCCCTGGCGAGATCATCACCGTGTTCAGCGCCAAGGGCGGCTGCGGCAAGACCTTCCTGGCCACCAACCTGGCGGTCGCGCTGGCCGCCGGCGGCACCGAGGTCGCCCTGGTCGACCTCGACCTGCACTTCGGCGACGTGGCCATCGTGCTGCAGCTCTTCCCGACCCGAACGATCCAGGACGCCGCCCGCGAGCGCGGGCTCGACGCCCACGCGCTGCGCTCCTACCTGACCCCGCACCCGGCGGGCGTCTGGGCGCTGGCCGCCCCCACCGAGCCGCCGGTGGCCGACACGGTCAGCGCCAGCGCCGTCTCGACCGTGCTCAAGCTGCTGCGCTCCAGCTTCCGCTACGTGGTGGTGGACACGCCCGCCGCCGTCAACGACCAGGTCCTGGCGGCCTTCGACGAGTCCGACCGGATCGCCCTGCTGGCCACCCTGGACGTGCCGAGCATCAAGAACCTGCGCCTGACCATGCAGACCATGGAGCGGCTGCGCTACCCGCCGAGCCGCATCCAGGTGGTCGTCAACCGCGCCGACTCGCGCGTCGGCCTGCGGCTGCCCGACGTCGAGAAGGTCCTCGGCACGCCCGTCGACCTGACCATTCCGTCGTCCCGCTCGGTGCCCATCTCGGTGAACAAGGGCAATCCGATCATTCTGGAGGAGCCCCGCGGCAACGTCGCCGAGGCGATCCGGCGGCTGGCCGCCCGGTTCGCGCCGGAGACCGGGGAAGAGCCGCCGCCGCCGAAGTCGCGCCGCACACTGTTCCAGAGGTCCTGAGCATCGCCGGCGCGGGGAAGGTTCCCATCGAGTGGCATTTCCCCGTAACCTGTCGGTACCGTAACGGCGTTCGTCATCTCGGAGCCGCAGTCATGCGCCTCACGATCGCCATCCCGCCGCGTTCCTGGAGGTACTGGTCGTAGTGCCCCGGCGCGTGGTCTTGCTGACGCGCGACGCCTCGCTGGCCGTCGCGGTCAAAGCCCTGCTCGGAGACGACGACCGGGTCACGGAGCTCGAGTCGCCCCAGGAGCTGCCGCCCATGGGCGACCTGCCGGTCGACGCGGTGGTGGTCGATCTGCCCGACTCCTCGCGCGCCGACACGCTCGAGCGGGTCAGGGGCCGGTTCAAGGGACCGCTGGTGGTCCTGCTCGAGCACGGTGAGGACTCCACCAGGGCCCGTGGCGTCTACCGCTGCTCCGTGCTCGCCCGTCCGTTCGGCATGTCCCAGCTCTGGTCTCTGCTGGCCGACTCCGCCGCCGAGGACGTCACCGAGGTCATCCCCGCCGTCCAGCGCAACGACCCGTCGCAGCGCCCGGCCCCGGCGGCCGAGCGCCCGGCGCCAGAGCCTGGGCGGCCCCGGGACGGGGTGGAATGGCGGGAGCGGCCGGCCGCCGACCGGCCGGCTGCCGACCGGCCCGAGCGCCCCGGGACCGCCGCAGAGCAGCCCAAGCGGCCGGCGGAGCCGGAGCCTGAGC
>DASVXQ010000479.1:0-15595 GCA_036392615.1 Actinomycetes bacterium
CTCGGCGAACGGCACCCGCGCGGGCAGCAGCCGCCGCGCCTCGGCGGTCGGCATCGGGTCCCTGGCGACCAGCGCCAGCGCCACCAGGTCCGGGTGGACCGGCAGCGTGCGGCTGCGCACCTCGCCGCCCTCGCTCCAGCACAGCGTCGCGCCGCCGCCGAGGCACGGCGCCGCGTTGTCCGGGTGCCCCTCCAGCTCGGTCGCCAGCCGCAGCAGGGTGGCGTCCGAGACATGGAGGCCGAGCAGCGCGCGCGCCGCCAGCAGCCCGAGCGCCACCGCGCTGGCGCTCGACCCGAAGCCCCGCCCGAGCGGCGTCCCCTTCACCAGGTCCAGGTGCACCGCCGGCAGCGCGGCGCCCAGCTCCCGGGCCAGGTGCCGCATCGCCCGCGGCACCAGGTTGTCCTGGTTGACCGGCAGCAGCTCCGCCTGCTCGCCGCCGACCCGGATCGAGGTCGTGGCGGCTGGCCGCACCTCCAGCGAGTCCCACCAGTCGAGCGCCAGCCCGGCGGCGTCGAACCCCGGCCCCAGGTTGGCGCTGGTCGCCGGCGCCACCACCCGCACCAGCGGCTCGCCGGCAGGGGGCGGGCCGGCCGCTCCAGGATGGTTCGCCGCTCCCGGCCGCTCGGCGGCTCCCGGAGTGGTCATGGGGTGGGCCCTTCCAGGCCGAGGGCGGCGGCGGCCTCGGTCGCCACGGCCGGGACGCGGGTCGGGCGCGGGGCACCGGAGACCGCCCAGTCGGGGTCCTTGAGGCCGTTGCCGGTCAGCGTGCAGACCACCATGGAGCCCTCCTGGAGCCCGCCGGCCGCCGCGGTGGCGAGCAGCCCGGCGACCGAGGCGGCCGAGGCCATCTCCACGAAGACCCCTTCCTCGCGCGCCAGCAGGCGGTAGGCCGCCATGATCTGCCGGTCGGTCACCGCGGCCAGCGCGCCGCCGGACTCGGCGACCGCGCGCAGCGCCTGCGGCGCGGAGGCCGGCTTGCCGATGCGGATCGCGGTGGCGATGGTCGACGGGCTCGGCACCGGCCGGCCGTGCACCAGCGGGGCGGCGCCCGCCGCCTGGAACCCGAGCATGCGGGGCCGGCCCCGGACGAGGCCGAGCCCGGCCGCCTCGCGGTAGCCGAGCCAGGTCGCGGTGATGTTGCCGGCGTTGCCAACCGGGATGCAGTGCACGTCCGGCGCCCGCCCCAGCGCCTCGGCGATCTCGAACGCCACCGTCTTCTGCCCCTGGATGCGGAAGGGGTTGACCGAGTTCACCAGCGTCACCGGGTAGCGCTCGGCCAGGTCGCGCGCCAGCACCAGGCAGTCGTCGAAGGAGCCGTCGACCGCCAGCACCGTCGCGCCGTGCACCAGCGCCTGCGCCAGCTTGCCGAGCGCCACCTTGCCCTCGGGCACCAGCACCGCGCAGGTGATCGCCGCGCGGGCCGCGTAGGCGGCCGCCGACGCCGAGGTGTTGCCGGTGGAGGCGCAGAGCACCGCCTGGCTGCCCTCCTCGAGCGCCTTGGAGACCGCCACGGTCATGCCCCGGTCCTTGAACGAGCCGGTCGGGTTGAGGCCCTCCAGCTTGAGGAAGACGTCGCAGGAGACCCGCGCCGACAGCGACGGCGCGGCCACCAGCGGGGTGCCGCCCTCCAGCAGGGTGACCACCGGCGTCCCCGGGCCGATCGGCAGCTGCTCGCGGTAGCGCTCGATGACACCCGGCCAGATCGGCTGGCTGGTGGTCGGGGTCACCGCGCCATCACCTCGTCCGCCTCCTCGCCCTCGACCCGCATCACGCTGCCGAGGCGCCGGACCACCTCGAGGTTGCCCAGGCTCGCCAGCGTCGCCTGCACGTCGCGCTCCTTGGCCAGGTGCGTCACCAGCACGAGCTGCGCCTCGTCGCCGCGCCCCCGCTGGATCACCGAGCGGATCGACACGTCGTGCTCGCCGAACGCCGCGGCCACCTGGGCCAGCACGCCGGGCCGGTCGGCCACGTCCAGCGCCAGGTAGTACTGGGTGTCGACGTCGTCCATGCCTCGCACCCTGCGCTGGTACAGGCAGGTGCAGCCGACGCCGCGCGCGCCCTGCGCCCGGTTGCGGACCACGTCGACCAGGTCGCCGACCACCGCGGCGCCGGTCGGCAGGCTGCCGGCGCCCTTGCCGTAGAACATCAGCTGGCCGACCGCGTCGCCCTCCACGAACACCGCGTTGTAGGCCTCGGTCACCGAGGCGAGCGGGTGGGAGGAGGGGATCATCGCGGGGTGCACGCGCGCGCTGACCTCGCCGTCGACCAGCTCGGCGATGGCCAGCAGCTTGACGGTGTAGCCCATGCGGGCGGCCGCGCCGATGTCGGCGGCGGTCACGTCGGTGATGCCCTGCCGGAAGACGTCGCCGGCCACCACGCGGGTGTTGAAGGCCAGGCTGGCCAGGATGGCGCACTTGGCGGCGGCGTCGAAGCCCTCCACGTCCGCGCTGGGGTCGGGCTCGGCGTAGCCGAGCTCGGTCGCCTCGGCGAGCGCCTCGGCGTAGGCGGCGCCGGTGGCGGCCATGCGCCAGAGCACGTAGTTGGTGGTGCCGTTGACGATCCCCAGGACCCGGCGGAGCCGGTCGCCGGCCAGTGACTCCTTCAGCGGGTGGATGATCGGGATCGCGCCGGCCACCGAGGCCTCGAACTTGAGGTCGACGCCGAGCTCGTCGGCCGCGTCGAACAGCTCGGCGCCCCTGGCGGCGAGCAGCTCCTTGTTGGCCGTCACCACCGGCTTGCCGAGCCGCAGGGCCTCGAGGATCAGCGAGCGGGCGGGCTCGAGCCCGCCCATGACCTCGATCACCACGTCGACCTCAGGGTCGCGCACCACCGCGGCGGGGTCGCCGACCAGGCGGGTGAGGTCCACCGTGGGGTCGCGCTTCTTGGCGGTGTTGCGCACCGCGATCCGCTGGATCTGGATCGGGAGCCCGGCGCGGTCGCGAATCGGCTCGGCATGCTCCGCCAGGAGCCTGACTACGCCGGTTCCCACCACCCCGCAGCCGAGCATGCCGACCCTGATCGGCTCCACCTGCCGTTCGCCTCCCTCCACGCGCGCGCGTTCGATTCCTCACTCGACTCTGCGCACGCTCGACCGCTCCCGCGTCGACCCGGCCTGGACCCCCGTTGGCCGCGCACCGGTCGGCCGACATCTTGCCTGACCCACCCGCCCCCCGGCACACCCTTGTTCCGGGCCCCGCCGCCCTCCCGTCGCCGGGCTCCGCCTCGCCGGCCTCGGCGGCCCTTCCCGTCGCGAACCCCAGGTTGCTTCCGCCGGCCCTTCCCGTTGCGAATCCCAGGTTGCCCCGCCGGCCCTCCCATCGGGCAACCCGCCGGCCCTCCCGCCCCTTCCCATGATGGGACCTTGCCGGTAGACTTGTGAATGTATTCACATTCTCCAAGTGGGAAGGCAGTTGCGCATGACCGATCTCCTCGCGACGGCCGCGCCAACAACCGACCTGATCGACGAGGTGCTCCCCCGCTACGAGGCGCGGGAGGTGCACGACGTCTTCGTCGCCGCACCGCCGGCCGCGGTCTACCAGGCCCTCGAGGGGCTCACCCTCGCCGAGGTGCCGCTGTTCCGCGCGCTGATGGGCCTGCGGGCGCTCCCCGCCCGGCTGGCCAAGTGGGGCCGTCGGCCGGGCGGCCGCCGGCGCATGCTCGACCCTCGCCTGCGGCTGCTCGACTGGGGCCTCCGCTCGTTCAACGTGCTCGCCCAGCGACCCGGCTCCGAGCTGGTGATCGGCGGCCTCGGGCAGCCCTGGCGACTCGCCGGGGGCGAGACCGCTCGGGTGGACGGTCTGGCCGGCTTCCACGCGTTCGACCGCCCCGGCTTCGCCAAGCTCGTCCTCGGCTTCAAGCTCGAGCCCGCCGGCGGCGGCACCAGGGTGATCACCGAGACCAGGGTCGACACCACCGACCCCGTCGCCCACCGGCGCTTCGGGGCCTACTGGCGCGTCATCCGCCCCGGCAGCGGGGCGATCCGGCGGAGCTGGCTGCGCGCCATCAAGCGCCAGGCCGAGCGTCCGATCGGGGTCAGCGAGGTTCCCACGCGCCGAAGCCGTGCTTGGTGAGGATGTCGGCGATCATGTCGAGCAGCGAGATGGGATCGAACGGCTTGGTCACGTAGGCGGCCACGCCAAGCTCCATCCCCCGCTGGACGTCCGCCTCCTGCGCCCGCGCCGAGAGCAGCACGATCGGCACGTGGCTGGAGTCGGGGCCGGCCTTCAGGCGACGGCAGACCTCCCAGCCGTCGAGCTTGGGCATCATGATGTCGAGCAGCACCAGGTTCGGGTGGAATGCCTCGAACTGGGCCAGCGCCTCCTCGCCGTCTTCGGCGACCGCGACGGCATAACCTTCAAGCTCAAGGTTCACCTTGAGCAGTTGCTGAATGACCCGATCGTCGTCGACGACCAAGATGCGCGCATTGGTCATGAAGCAAACACAAGCGAGGCGTCTTGAGGGGACCGGCCTGGCGGAGCATAACACAAGCCGCCTGACCTGCGATTTCGCTATCCATTGGCCTGGCGGGGAGGGATGGTACCATACGCCCCGCGCTGCCGATCGCGGCGCCCCCGCCCACGTAGCTCAGGGGATAGAGCGACTGCCTCCGGAGCAGTAGGCCGCAGGTTCGAATCCTGCCGTGGGCACAAAACCCCAGGTCAGACCCCTTGTCAGCCCTCCTCTCCAGAAGCCACCGAGCAGGGCGTCATGCCCTACCAGTATGAGCGAGTGATCCTCCAGCTCCGAGACTTCTATCTTCTATGAGGAAGAGGACATCTTGGGGGTCTGGAGCTTGGCGACCTGGGGCGTTTACCACCAGGCCGCGCACTCGCGCACGGCGGAACCCTTCCAAGTACGCGATGCGCCGTGAACAGGTTGTGCCGCGCAACTGGTATGGCTTCTGCGCGAAGCGCTTCAAGGCGCCTAACCTGGCAGAGAGCCTAGGGTCATTCCTCTGCCACAAGGGCTCCCAAAGCCGATTCCCCCACAGTGGATCGGCAGGGCCATCAAGGCAGAACGCAACATTGTCAACAGAGTCATCATCGAGCTGGGCGCCGGCCAACGGTAGGGGTTGCGCAGCCCCACGCCACCAGCTCCAGATTGCCGCCGTCCAGATCGCAGCGCAGCACCGACCCGGTGCACTTTCATCTGCCCCTTGATCACCTGACCGGGTGTGGTCTCGCTGCCCGAACGGCACGTAGGCGCCGGAGCGGACCGTCTCGGAGGGGTTGCCGAGGACGTTCGGCCGACGCCTCTTGCGGTGTCCGGGTGGTTTCTACTATTGCCGTACCCCTGATACGGGATCGCGGGCGGCGCGGGCGACTCCACCTACGATGAGCTGGTCGGGCTTCACGAGGCGTCGACTGCCACCACCGTCCAGGAGGAGCAGTGCTCCATGTACGACGTCCTGGTCTTCGACCACCGTCTCGCCGAGTATCGGCCGCTCGACTCGAAGGCAGAGCTGGCCCGTCTCCTGTTCGGCTACACCACCGGCAACGGTCAACGATTCCCGGCGCAGCCAGGGCTGGTCCGGTTCGTCGTGCGCCCCGGTCGGGACAGCGACGACCAGACCGACATGACCGGAACGGAGGCGATCGCTCGCGCCGAGCACGGCGAGACCATCCGCTTCGTCTATCGGGCCGAGGGTCAGCGGACCGAGGGCCTCCTGGTGCGTATCGGCACCGGGGACCTGCGGGTCCGGTGAGCGTGGCCGAGCTGGCCTCGGCCACGCCGACCGCGGCGCGACGCTATCGTCCGTCGCTGTTGCCGGAGCGCCGCTGCAGCGCCGCCGCCATCCGTACGCTCCCGCGGCGCAGGCGCTCGTCGAGGGCCGTGTAGCGGCGTCCAGCCCCGGTCGTGCGGACCGCCTTGGCGAGCGCACGCCTCGAGCCGACCAGCACGACCATGCGCTTGGCCCTGGTGACGGCCGTGTAGAGCAGGTTGCGCTGCAGCATGAGCCAGAAGTTGAGCGTCAGGGGCACGACCACGCAGGGATACTCGCTGCCCTGGGAGCGGTGCACGGTCATGGCGTAGGCGTGGACCAGCTCGTCCAGCTCGTCGAACCCGTAGCGGACCTCGGCGTCCTCGTCGACCAGGACGCGCAGCTCCTGGTCGTGGAGGGACAGCGCGGTCACGACGCCGACCGACCCGTTGAAGACGCCCTTCTCGTAGTCGTTGCGGACCTGCATCACCTTGTCGCCGGGCCGGTAGATGCGGCCGGCGAAGCGGCGTTCGGGAAGGTCGGGAGCTCCCGGGGTGAGCGCCTGCTGGAGGCGCTCGTTGAGCGCCGCGGCTCCGGCCGGCCCGCGGTACATCGGACACAACACCTGCACGTCGCGCCGCGGGTCCACGCCGAAGCGCTGCGGCAGGCGGTTGGTGACGATGTCGACCACCAGGTCGGCGACCCGCTCCGGGTCCTCCTCGGAGAACAGGAAGAAGTCCGGCAGGCCCCGGGTCACGGGCGGCTGCCCGGCGTTGATGCGGTGGGCGTTGCTGACCACCCCGCTCTCCTGGGCCTGTCGGAAGACGCGCGTCAGGCGGACGCGGGGGATCACGTCGACGGCCCTGTTCCGCTGCCCCGGGGAGTCGCCGGCGGAGATCTCGGTCCTGTCGGCATCCAGCAGGTCGCGCAGCGCCTCCCCCGGGCCGACGCTGGGCAGCTGGTCGACGTCGCCGACCAGGAGCAGGTGTGTGCCCGAGGCGATGGCCTTGACGAGCTTGTTGGCCAGCAGCACGTCCAGCATGGAGGCTTCGTCGACGACGATCAGGTCGGCGTCGAGGGGACGGTCCTGGTCGAAGGCCGCCTCGCCGCCGGGACGCAGCTCGAGCAGGCGGTGGAGCGTCTGGGCCTGCATGCCGGCCAGCTCGGAGAGGCGCTTGGCGGCCCTGCCGGTGGGCGCGGCCAGGATCACCTTGGCCTTCTTGGCCAGGGCGAGGGTCACCACGGCATGCATGGTGTAGCTCTTGCCGCAGCCCGGGCCGCCGGTCACCACCGCCACCCGCTCGGTGAGCGCCAGGCGCACCGCCGCGGCCTGCTCGTGGGTGAGCCGGTGGCCGGTGGACCGGTGCAGCCACTCGAACGCCACCGTCCAGTCCACGGTCTTGAACCACGGCAGCCGGTCGGTCTGCTCAGGCGCGTACAGCAGGCGCAGCAGCCCGGCCGACAGCGACACCTCGGCACGGTGGAACGGGACCAGGTAGATGGCCGGCACGTTGTCGTCGAAGGCGGGGATCGGGACCGGGTCGCGGATCACCCCCTGCTCACGCACCAGCTCCTCGAGGCAGACCTCGACCAGCGCCGGCCGCACGCCGAGGATCTCGGACGCCTTGGCGATCAGCTCGGTCTGGGGAAGGTGACAGTGGCCGGCCTCGCTCGCCTCCGAGAGGGTGTGCCGCAGCCCGGCCTTGACCCGCTCCGCGCTGTCGTAGGCGATGCCGAGGTTCTGGGCGATCTTGTCGGCGGTCTTGAAGCCGATCCCCCAGATCTCCGTGGCGAGGCGGTAGGGCTCTTCGGTGACGATCTTGACGGCCTCGTCGCCATAGGTCTTGTAGACGCGCACGGCCAGCGAGGTGGACACGCCGACGCTCTGGAGGAAGATCATCACCTCCTTGATGGCCTTCTGCTCCTCCCACGCCTGCTCGATGCTGGTGGTGCGCTTGGGGCCGAGCCCGGGCACGTCGTTCAGACGGCTGGGCGCCTCCTCGAGGACCCGGAGCGTGTCGATCCCGAAGTGGTCGACGATCCGCTCGGCCATCTTGGGACCGATCCCCTTGATGAGCCCGGAGCCCAGGTAGCGGCGGATGCCCTGAACGGTTGCCGGCAGCACGGTGGTGTAGCTGCGCACCTCGAACTGGCGCCCGTACATCGGGTGGCTCCGCCAGTGCCCTTCCATGCGCAGGTGCTCGCCTGGCTGCACGCCGGCCAACGGGCCGACCACGGTCAGCAGGTCGCCGTCCGAATCGGTGGCGACCCGGGCGACCGTGTAGCCGTTCTCCTCGTTGCTGTAGGTCACGCGCTCCAGCACAGCCGTCAGGACGGCTGGGGAGCCGGTCGGGGGCAGTGGCGTGGAAGTTGGCACCGAGAGGGTCATGGGGAAGTCCTCAAGGCGAGGTGCCGCTCAGAACGGCACCTCGTCGAAGTCGGGGCTGGGTGTCGAGCGTCGAGCGTCCTCGCCGACGTCGTCGCCGGAGGCCAGAGCCGCCTCGTCGGCCTGCCAGTCGAGGGCGACCGGCGCGAACCGGATGCTCGCCGCCACCTCGTCGGCTTCGATCTCCACCATCGAGCGCCGCTGGCCCTCGGGGGTCTCCCAGGAGCGGGACTTGAGGCGCCCGACGACCACGCAGCGGGCGCCCTTGCGCAGGCTCTTGCTGGCGTGCTCGGCCTGGTCGCGCCAGACGTTGATCCTGAAGAACGACGGCTCCCCCTCCTTCCAGCCGCCGGCGTCCCACACCCGCTGGTCGACGGCCAGACGGAAGTGGGCAACGGCCACGCCGTTCGGCGTGTATCGCAACTCCGGATCGTCGGTCAGGTTGCCGACGAGGGTGACCTGGTTGTCACTCACCTCGAGTTCCTCCTCGATAGTTCAGCATTGGGTAATTTTACTCTGAGTAGAGAACATACGTTCGGGTGATTGCGTCGCTCCTCTCCGGTGGCCTCACCCCGCGCGCCGGCTGTCGCCGGTCCATCCGTCCAGGGCAACCGACGGTGCCGGCCGTCCGGCAGCGGACTGCGCGAGCATCGGGAGGCGGCGGCGCAGCTCGGCCGCGAAGCGACGTCTGGCGGGCCGGTCCACCTTGATGACCAGGGTCGGTGTCGAGGTGGGGACGGCACGGACCGGCACGGTCTCGCCCGTCTCTGCGTCGACCACGGTGCCGTCCTCGGTCACCACGCAGGTCTCCGCCAGGCCCCCGAGGAGCGTCTCGCTCAGCAGGACGCTCTCCTCCACCGCCTCGGGGTCGTCGAGCAGCGCACGGAGCCGCGCGGCCCGGTCCTCGGCGTCCTCCCCCGGCGCGTTCAGCCAGCGGTCGATCCGCCCGGCCACCGCCCCGAGCCGGCGACGCGCCTGGCTCGGCCGGCTGACCAGGGCCCATCGCCCGAAGGCGGCCCGGTCGACCGGCTCCAGGCGGAAGCCGGGCTCGGTGACGTAGACGCGGCCGAGACCCTTGACCGGGCAGTTGAAGGCGGTTCCCTCGGCGGCGGTGTGGGTTTCGGCCTTGGCCTCGAGCCAGGCTCGCAGCTCCTGCTCGCGCTCTGCCAGCAGG
The DNA here is from genome assembly GCA_036392615.1 of Actinomycetes bacterium. Lineage (GTDB taxonomy): Bacteria > Actinomycetota > CALGFH01 > CALGFH01 > CALGFH01 > DASVXQ01. The sequence goes on from DASVXQ010000479.1 coordinate 9,262, forward strand.
TCACGGACGGCGGCGAGCCGGGCGGCCTCGCGCAGGGCGTCGGCGATGGAGGCGATCCCTGGAGGAGCGGGGTTGGGAGCCGCCGGAGGTGAGGACGGCCCGGCCCCTGGGAGCGGGTCGGTGGTCGCCACCGGGCGCTTGTCGAAATGGTTCAGCATGTCTCACTCCACAACGAATGCGACGCTGGCGGGCCGGCGGCTCGGTCAACCGGACGTCCCGCCGAGCACCTCCTCGACCTTGGCCCGGAACGCGGCCAGGCCGGAGCTTCCGTCGGCGTCCTTCTGGCCCATCCGCTCGACCAGGCGGGCGAGCGTGGGGCCGTGCAGGTCCCGGGGGTCGGAGACCCCGCTGTAGTGGGGGCTCCGGTGCAGGAACTCGCGGGCGTCGGCGATGCTGACCCCGGCCTCCTCGACCAGGGCTTCGAACCGCTCGGCCAGCCCCTCGTCCGGCTGCTCCCACTCGGCCGTGCCGCGGACCGGCATCCGCCTGTCCGGCTGCGAGCGGCCGTTGGCCGGGACGGACCGCCGGCGACCGCGGCCGGACCGGGCCGGACCGCCTTCGCCGGTGGCCGCAGCACGCCGCTGCCGCCCACGCTCGGCCACACGCTGATCAGCCAGGTCCAACTGGCCGTCCGCGGGGTCGGCCGCAGGCTCCTCGGCCGGCCCGGCGGCATCCGGCGCGACCGGGGCCACCGCGGAGGCCGCTTCCGCATCCGGCTCGGCGGCCGGCGGCTCGAAGCCGTCCAGCCCCGCACCCGCGGGCCCTCGCTGGCGGGCCACCGCCTCCTCGGCCTCGGCCGTGCTGCCCGGCTGCTCCAGGATCGCCCAGAGCTGGCGGTCGAGGAAGTAGTGCTCCTGCGCCCACAGGTGCAGCCCGAGACCGAGGCGCATGGCACAGCGCTTGAGCGCGTCGGAGGCGGCGTCCTTGAGCCGGGCGCCGTCGTGCGGCCAGTTGTGCACGTCGCCGACGTCGCCGATCTCCTCGATGCGGACCCGGCGGCCGTCGATCTCGCAGGTCAGCCGCCACACGCCCCCGACCGCGATGTTGTGGAGCGCGGGCGTCCCGGTCCTGGCCCGGCGGCTCTTGCCGTTGGGGATCGGCGCGACCTCGGCCACATCGCCCCGGATGATCTCGACCAGCTCGAAGTCGAACGGGCCGACAATGCTCAGTAGGCGCTGGGTGACGACGTGATGGGCGACGTAGTCGGTACCGTCCTTGCGCTCGATGAAGCCGGGGGGGAAGGGGCGGGCCAGCTGGGTGAGGTCGTGCATGGGCGCGTTCGGCGCCTGGCGGATGTCGTCGGTGGTGATCACGAGACCAGCTCCTCGGGCGGCCGTGGGACCCGTACGCCAGACGTGCGCCTGGCCGTTTGGGGTCGTCAGCCTCGGTAGATTCTTCTCTATGCAGAAGAGCCTATCCGGCACCTGTGACAGTCAAATTCGAACGTGTGATCGAGGGATCGACGCCTCCGGCGGGCGACGCGTCAGCCGTTCTCCGGCCGCCGGCGCCGGCCGGGGAGGCGGCGGCCGGAGGCCTCGATCTCGTCGTCGGTCAGACCGCTCCGCCAGCCGAGGCCCGGCCGGGCCGCGATCCACGCCTGGGCCTGCGCGCGCCCCCACAACCAGACCGTCCGGCGGTTGCCCACGACCTGGATGGGCGGTGGGACCCGCTGGGGCGGGTTGAGCTTGTAGTTCTTGATCGTCCGGTAGCTCACGGGAGGCTCGAGGAGCCCGCCCAGCTCCCACTCGTCGATGCTGTCGAGGACGGCCGCCTGCTGTCGCTCGAGGCACTCGGCCAGGTGGACGTCGCCGGCACGCAGGGCGGTCACGACGGCGAGCGCGTGCACGGAGAGGATCGGGCCACGCAGCACCTGGGCGCCGTGGAGCGTCTCCAGGGCCGCCGCGGCGAGGACGTCGACGAGCTCCACCTCGGGCTTGCGGCCCTTTCCCACCCACCGCCAAGGCTGTCCCTGAGCGAGCTCGAAACGGAGGCCAGGGTTGGTCCGGTCCTTGATCGGCGTGCACGCCGGGTAGAAACGCGGCTCTCCGTTGCCGAGCGTCAGGCGGAACGGCACGTCCAGAAATGCCATGGCGGGACACTATCCAGAGCCGGCAAGCCGGACAAGCATGCACGTATCCGGACCGAAAGGCCCCGAAGAAGCCAACCCGATCGACGCACCCTGTCGAAGCTGGACCCCAATCGGGACCTGTCGGCCGGACTCCACGATCAACCTCCGACGTGAAGTATCCGTACTGGATGTGACAATCCATGCTTCGCCGGTGGTCGCTCGTGACCGGCCGCGCCGGCAGGACCGGTGATCAGCCCCTGGCGCGATCCCGACCCGCGCGGCGTGCCCGATGGACGCTCCGCGGCCCGGTCAGCCGCTGGTCCGCTGGTTCTGTTGGGGGGCCTGGTCCGGGGCGAACTGGGCCAGGGAGACCTGGGTCGCCGCAGCGAGCTGCTCGGGGGTGGCGGTGCCGGAGTCCTCGACCACGGTGGCCCAGGCCGCCACCGACCGCTTGGAGAACTCCCGCGCCTCGGTGGAGTTCGCCGCCGCGACCGGGTCGCCGATGGCATCGCCGCGCAGGAACAGTCCCAGCCCCAGGAACGCGCCGTCCCACCCGGGTCCTACGTACAGCGCGCCGGCGCCGCTCTGGGCCATCTCGATCGGGACGGTGTGCTCCAGCTCCAGCATGGTGTCGCCGTCGCCCTGAGGGGTCAGGCGCAGCTCGACGATGCTGGCTGGGCCGCCGAAGGTCACCCTGAGCAGGCTGGGCGGCTGGCAGGTGAGGATCTCGCCGCCGGCGTTGCCCTCGAGCTGGAAGCTCCCGCCGGCGCGCAGCTCACCGCCGATCGGCATGAACCAGCGCCTGATCCGGTCTGGTTGGGTCACGGCGTCCCAGACGTCGCCGATCGGCGCGTCGTAGCTACGTCGCATCACGACGCTGACGCGCTCGCCGACACCGTCGGCCGCGGGCAGCCGTTCGACCTTGCGGTCGATGGCGTTGATCTGGCTGGCGATGTCGATGATCATCCGTCCTCCCCGTCCTCGTCGTTGCCGGTGGGTGGCGGGCTGGCGACCGCTTCAGCGGTGTGCCCGGTGCGGCGTTCCCGCTTGCCGCGCGCCAGCTCGGTTGCCAGGGCGTCCAGGCGCTGGCTCCAGAACCCGCGGAAGCGCTCCAGCCACACGTCGACCTCCTGCAGGCGCGCGGGGGCCACGGCGTACAGGCGGCGGGCGCCGTCGGGACGCACGGTCGTGAACCCGCTCTCGCGCAGCACGCGCAGGTGCTGGGAGACCGCCGGCTGGGTGATCCCGAACTCGGCGCGGATGGTCGCGGCGATCGTTCCGGCGGTCTGCTCGCCGTCGGCCAGCAGCTCCAGGATGCGGCGCCGGACCGGGTCGCCCAGGACGTCGAACGCGTGCATGGGGAAAAGCATCTCAGCCGTGACTTATATAAGTCAAGGCTTAGAACTTAGCTCCGGGGAACCGATGGAGGGGGTCCACCATGGCCGCGCGCTCGCGCGGTCAGAGGTCGCGGCGGCGGAACGCGGCGACGGCGAGGCCGATGCAGGCCGCCGGGTAGGCCAGCGCCCAGGCCAGCATGGCCGGTGCCATCGGGGCGGTGGACGCGAACGGCAGCTCGATGTTGCCCTGCCCCGCCAGCGAGCTGGCGACCAGGAGGCTCGGCGGCATCAGGTGGTAGGAGGCTCCGCGCCAGACCGCGTCGGCCGGCAGCAGCAGGCTCACGGCGGTGCCCAGGTTCGCCATGAGGTCGTTGCCTGGCGGGATCGTGCCGATGAACTGCACGATGCCGCCGAGCCAGACGAGCCCGAACAGCGCCAGCATCACGATCCCGTTGGCGAGCGTCGGCAGGACCGTACTGCCCAGTAGGCTCACGGCCAGCAGCACGAGCACCTGGAGGATCATCAGCCCCACCACCCGGGTGGTGTCGCCGGCCTGGTAGCCGGCGACGATGCGGGCGGTCAGCAGCAGCGCGCCGCTCATCACCACGACGTAGCCGATGAGCATGCCCGCCAGGGCGAGGAAGCGGCCGAGCAGGTACTCCAGGCGGCTGAGCGGGCGGGCGAGCACGGCGTGGAGCGTGCCGGAGTCGACTTCTGGCGAGACCGAGGCGACCCCCAGGAACAGCGCCAGCAGTGCGGCCAGGAACTGGACCCCGTACAACCCGAGCACGACCAGGATGGTCGACATGAGCAGCAGCGTTTCGCGGGGGGCCAGCGCGCCGCCCGGACCGCCCATCTGCGCTTCGCCAGTTTGCAGGCCGCGCTGCTGGTTGTGGTAGAGCAGGGTGAACGCCAGGGCGAACACCACCACGAAGGCGATGCTGAGCACCACGCCCGCGAGCAGCAGCTTGCGGCGCCGGGCCTCCAGGACGGTCCAGCGGGCCACGACCAGCATCACCGCTCCCGCACCTCCCCGACCAGGTCCACGAAGACGTCCTCCAGCGAGCGCTGCACCGGGACCAGCCCGTACAGCCGGTAGCCGGACCCGACCAGCACCGTGGCCAGGTCGGCTGCGACGTCGAGCGAGTCGACGTCCAGGGTGACCGCGGTGCCGTCCACGCGCGCGACCTCCCCGTGCCGGCCCACCAGCTCGAGCAGGTCGGCGTCGACGCGGTCGAGCAGCAGCCGGAGCTGGGTGGCGGCGCCGGCGAGGTCGTCAAGCGGCCCGCCGGCGACGACCCGGCCCTGGCTGACGATGGCCACCCGGTCGCACACCACCTCGACCTCGGTGAGCAGGTGCGAGTTCAGGAACACCGTCACCCCGGCGGCGGCCAGCTCGCGGACCAGCCCGCGCACGTCGCGGCGGCCGACCGGGTCGAGCGCCGAGGTCGGCTCGTCGAGCAGGACCAGGTCGGGCCGGTGCAGGATCGCCAGGGCGAGCCCGAGCCGCTGCGTCATGCCCTTGGAGTAGCGGCGCACGCGCTCGCCGCCGCGGCCGGCGAGCCCGACGCGTTCCAGCACCTCTGGGATCCGCTCGGCCCGCTCGGCCCGGCCCAGCCCGCTCAGGCGGCCGTGGAAGTCGAGCAGCTCGGCGCCGGTCGCCCATTCCTGGAACCGGAAGTGCTCGGGGAGATAGCCGACGCGGTGGCGGACGGCCGGCTCGGTCGGCGGCCGGCCGAACAGCAGCGCCTGCCCACCGCTGGGATGGACCAGCCCCAGCAGGATCTTCATGGCGGTGGTCTTGCCGGCGCCGTTGGGACCGAGAAATCCGAAGACCTCCCCCGCGCCGACCTGGAGGGTCAAGTCGTGCAGGGCAACCCGGCGGCCGAAGGCCTTGTGCAGGGACGACGTGGCGATCGCCGGGACCGGTGGCCCGGTCCCGGCGATCGACGCATCCCGCTCAGCCGAGGCTGTCCGCCACATCGAGCGCCTCCCGGGAGCTGATGGCGCCGGCGACGCCCCAGATCTGCCCGCCGCGCTGCCACAACAGCGCGCGCAGCTTCCCGGTCTGGTCGGCGAAGCTGAGCGCCTCGGCACCGTGAACCGTCGCCCGCCGCCAGCGCGCCTGGTCGGTGGGGACCGGCAGCGGCAGGGTGGTGCGCCAGTCGCTGATCGCGCGGAGCTGCGCGACGGTCTCGCGCGGCAGGCCGGGCAGGCGCAGGACCAGGTCGCGGAGCTCCGTGAGGCTGGCGCCGCCGTGGGCGTCCAGGCCGATCGTGCCGGCCTTGCCGACCAGCAGCCGCGGCGCGCCGTCACGTCCCGCGTACTCCTGCGCCACGATCGCGGGGACCTTGACGATCAGCTGCGCGCCGTCGAACCGCTCGGGGATCGTGACCTGTGGCTGGCCGTTGCGCTGGAAATAGGCGAGGGCCTTGGCCCGGTCGAAGGTGACGCGGACGGTGCGGGGGCCGCTGGCGAGGATCCGCTCCGGCGTAGCGTCCACGCCACCGGGCAGCGCCGACCGGCTGACCGGCTGGACCCCGAAGCCGGCGATCCGGCTCGCCTCGGCGAGGTCGCGCACGGGGCTGGGCTCGGCGAAGCCGTACAGCTCGCCGTGGTCGGCGGTGAACACCCCGGTCTCGACCAGCTGGGCCATGGCCGCGTTGAGCTGCATCACCTGGCTGCGGTCCAGCGAGATGGCCGCGAAGCGCTGGCTGCGGAACTCGGCCAGGAAGCCCGCCGCGGCGGCCCTGCCGCCGGGCGTGGCGATCAGCCCGGTCAGCACCACGGCCGCGACCAGCGCCGCCGCCATCGCGCGCGCCCTCCTGCTCAGCCTGGCGAGGCGTGCCGGGCTGGGCGGCGCGGTCACTGCCGTGGCGGCGGCCGCAGTGGGCCGGGCGGCCTCGCCGGCCGTGGCGGCGGCCGTCCG
>DASVXQ010000480.1:0-2750 GCA_036392615.1 Actinomycetes bacterium
GATGTCCCAGACGTATCGGACGCTGCGCGTGGCTCGGAGCGACGAGGGTGTGTTGGGTGTCGTGATCGACGCGCCGCCGATGAACCTGATCGGACCGGAACTGGTGCATGACCTGGTCGGACTGCTCGGCGCGCTGGAATCCGACCAGGAGACCAGGGTCGTGGTGCTGGAAAGCGCCGACCCAGAGTACTTCGTGCCGCACGTCGACCTCACCAGGGTCGCGGAGTACACCGCCGAAGCGGCCAAGGCGGGCGGGCCGGATGATGCGTCCCTGGGCATGTTGTGGCACAAGCTCAGCGAGCTGCCGGTCGTCACGATCGCGCAGATCCGCGGCCGGGCGCGCGGGGCGGCCAGCGAACTGGCGCTGGCGTGCGACATGCGGTTTGCCTCGCGCGAGAACGCGATCCTGGGACAGATCGAGGTTGGCGCTGGCACGACCCCAGGTGCGGGCGGCGTGCAGCACCTGGCCCGGCTGCTGGGACGGGCCGAGCCATGGAGGCGATTCTCGGCGCGGACGACTTCAGCGCCGAACAGGCCGAACGCTACGGCTGGATCAACCGGGCCCTGCCGGACGCCGACCTGGACGCGTTCGTGGCCCGGCTCGCGCGGCGCATCGCGTCGTTCCCCGCCGACGCGGTGCGATCGGCCAAGCGCGTGCTCAACGAGCTGACCCTGCCCGGCGCGGACGCGATCCGCGCCGATTCCCAGCGGTTCCACCAGCTGGTCAGCTCGGACACGGCCAAGGGCCGCACCGCCGCCCTGTTCACCCAGGGCTTGCAGACCCGTGGCCCGCTCGAACTCGACCTCGGCGAGCGCATCGGAGCCCTGTGAAAGAGAAACAGATCCAACGCGCGCGAGCCAGCCAGCAGGCACGACCATGAACCGGGCGGAGGCTGCCTCGCCTATTGGTGCTCGTTTAGTGGGTGATGACACGTTTCTCAGTGGCATCCGAATTTCCTGAGCCGAAACAGGTGCGCCCCTCTCCGTCGCATGTACACCCCGATCGCGTGCTGCCATGAGCAGGAGACGGGGTTGCACACGACGACCGCGGCGTCACAACACCGCGGTAGTAGTCCCTACTGCCGCGTTACCAGGCAGACCGGCCGTCGGGGTGACGGGACGTAGCATCGCGGTCAACGCCAACTGGTCCCGACCCAAGGCGCTTACTCGGCGATAGCGCACCTCCTGTCTCATCGAACGGCTAATGAGGAGTCGCTGGATCACGACGGTCGCGGTCGTGAAGTTCGGACAAGCGCCCCGGGTCAGGGCCCTGGTGGCTTGGGTGGTGGCGAGACCGCCACCCCCTCGGTGAGGTCGAGCCCGCGCTGGCGGACCGCAGCGCTTCCACGCCCCACCGGCGCATCGATGCGGCCGCGGTGGTGGTGATGGTGGCATCGGCGGCCCAGCGGCTGGCCAGCGCCAGCAGCACGTGCTCTCTGGTCACCTCGGCGTCGGCCAGCAGCACCGCCTCCAGGTTCGCGCGTTCCAGAATCAGCTGGAAGGCCGGGCTGACTTGCTTCCAGCCGCTGCCGGGCTCGAACGGTTCGACGAAGCTTCGCTCGCGGGCCTGCTGGAGCCGCTCGGCAGTGACCCCCAGCGACTCCAGTACCGCCCGGGCGGCCCCTGGGCAGACCGGGCGTGCCAGCGCACTGAGGAGGTGGTCGGGCCCGACCCAGGTGTGGTGCAGCTCTTGTGCCTCCTCGCTGGCGAGGTCGGCGACCTTCCAGACCTGCGGGGACCGGCCGCCAACCTCCGGCAGGGCGGGGCCACGGTGCAGCGGCCCGCGGTCGGGGTGGGCCGCAGCCCAGGCCTCCAGCGCCGCCCGCAGGCCCGACCGCCTGCTGGCCTCGGCTGGGATGCTGGGAACGCCGGATGGGCGTCGGCCAGCTCGATGACGCGACCGCGGGTGACGCCCAGGATGCGGGCGGCCTCAGCGGCGCTAACCAGTTCGGTCATCAGCGGGATTGTCCGCCACCGCACCCGTGCCCGACCAGACCCCGCCGGTCCTTGCCGGGGCAGAAGTTGTCTCGCTCAGGAGCTGGCTGCCGGCATCAGGCGGTGCGGACCACTTCCACGGCCGGGTGGTCGCAGCGTTCCAGGAGCTTGAACAGCTGCCGGGCGACGGCCCGCTTCAAGCACCGGCGGATGTCGCGGGCACTCTTACCCTCGGTCGTGCGTCGTGCGGCGTGGGCACGGCTGTCATGGTCATCGCGGAGCCCCACCACCACGGTGTGTCGCGCCCGGTTGAGCTGCTGGTCACCGGAGCGGTTCAGCCGATGCCTGTGACCTGCCGCGAGGATGCCTGGATCGCGTTGGCGCCGGCCATGGCTTGAATGGCATGTTGATCACATGACATCCGCATGGCGCGGCAGTCGTTGCGTGATTATGTGGCCTGGTGGTCTTCTTCGCGCCGACGCCGACCTTCGCGGAGCTCGACGGCGGCCAGGAGGACGCGTCGGACAAGGCGGGTGAGCGCGTCCTCGGCGCCGGCGCTGTCGTCGCGTACGGCGGTCAGGATGGCGTCCAGGTGATCGCTGGTGGCAGCGGTGTTGCTGACCACGTCGTCCATGAGTTGGAGGGCGTTCCGCAGAGGGTCTGAAGGCTCGTTGAGGCCGAGCGTGGCCCGCCAAGGCGAGCCTGCGGCGGCGTCGCTCAGGACCGCGGCGACCCGGCTGGGCGCGTACGCCAACGCCTCGGCGACGGCCTCGGCCCAGCCGCACAGGATGGTCAGGTCGTCAACGTTCAGCGGC
>DASVXQ010000481.1:0-2463 GCA_036392615.1 Actinomycetes bacterium
GGTGCGGCCGCCGCGACGCCGCCGGCGGCGGCTTGGTTGGGACGGTGGCCGGCGCTGCAGCCGGCCATGATGCCGCCGAGCAGCAGGGCGATGAATGCGAAGCGAAGCTGACGCATGGTGCTCCCCCGGGCGCAGTGGGACGTATCCGCACGTCCCTCAGCGGCAGCATCGATGAACTTGATCACAAACTCTGCTCGGCCCGGCCGCGTCGCCGTCACTTGCCGACTTCTCCCAGGTCACGACTTCGGCTCACCCCCGTTACCAAGGCGAGCCGCTTCCCCAGCCACGCGACCTGGAGCGGAGCCACCAGTTAGAGCACCGGTCATGTATCCCCGTTGGGGATGATCGCGTGGTCACCGGGGCGGCGCGCAGCCTTGGCCCTGGACGGACGGTCAGGCGCCGCATGCGGCGCCGTCGACATGGCCGGCACGCTAGAGATCGAGGACCACGTCGCCGCGGGGCTGGGAGCAGCAGATCAGGGCGTTGCCCTCGGCGGGCTGGTCGACCGGCTCGGGTGCGTAGGCGACCTCGCCGGACAGCAGGCCGGTCTCGCAGGAGTGGCACACCCCAGTGCGGCACGCCCAGCGCACGGGCACTTCGCAGGCCTCGGCGAGCTCCAGCAGGCTGCCATAGGCGGAATCCCAGTTGACTTCCAGGCCGCTGCGCGCGAACGACACCGGCGCCCCGGCTCCGGGCTGGCCCTCCGGTGGGTGCGGCGGCCGCGCCGGCCTGGCGGCCACCCCAGGAGTGCTGGCCGGCTCGGCGCTGAACGTCTCGGTGCGGATGCGCGACGGCTTCAGGCCGTGGGCGACCAGCGCGTCGCTCAGCTCCCGCATGAACGCCGGCGGGCCGCACAGGTAGGCGTCGGCGGTCCTCGGGACGTCGAGCCGGTCGAGCAGCTCGGCCGACAGCCGCCCGCGGGTGGCGTAGTCGACGCCCTGGCGGTCGTCCGGGTCGGGCCGGCTGTAGCACACGTGTGCGTGCGCGTTCGGCAGTTGGGCGAGCAGCGCGCGGCTCTCCTCCGCGAAGGCGTGCTCCTGGCGGTTGCGAGCGCCGTGCAACCACCAGACCTCGCGCTCGGAGCGCTCCGCCGCGAGCTGCTGGAGCATCGCCAGCACCGGGGTGGCGCCGATGCCGGCGGACAGCAGCAGCACCGGGTCGTCGCCGGGAGCCAGTGTGAAGGTGCCGCGCGGCGCGGCGACCTCCAGCGTGTCGCCGGGCCGCAGATGCGACCGCAGCCAGTGGCTGGCCGCGCCGTGCGGCTCCTGCTTGACGCTGATCCGGTAGGACTCGGCGCCGGGCCTTCCCGACAGCGAGTAGCTGCGGATCACCGGCGGGCCGCCTGCCTCGGGATGCAGGCGCAGGGTGAGGAACTGGCCGGGGAGGGCCCCCGGCAACGGCTCGGCGCCGGTGCCGGCCAGCCGCACCGAGAACACCTCGCGGGTCTCCGCGTCGACGCCGACGACCCGCAGGAGCCGGAAGCCGGCCCAGGCAGGCGGCGGCCCGCCGGCCACCGCGGTCAGGCCGGGGTTGCCGCTCGCCGGGCCCTGCCCGCCCTCGGCCTGGTCGAGCAGCGAGCGTAGCGAGACCTGCCAGCCGGGGCTCAGCGCGGGGATCTGGAGCGCGCGGACGAGCTGCTGGCGCGGGTGGCCGGGCAGGTACAGCAGCGCGCTCATCTCGGCCACGCTCATGCCCTGCGGGCCGGTCCTGGTCTTGACGATCTGGTCGCCGGCCTGGATGTGGCCCTCGGTGATGACGCGCAGGTAGAACCCGGGCCGCCCGTGGGCCACCAGCAGGGCCGCCATCCTTGGCTCCTGCATCCGCAGGCCGACCCGGTAGCAGGTGACCCGCGGCTGGCTGACCTCGAACTCGGCCTCGCCGATGCGGTAGCGGTCGCCGATGCAGACCTGGTCGTCTGGCAGCCCGTCGACGGTGAGGTTCTCGCCGAACTGGCCGGAGCCGAAGTCGTCGCGGCCAAGCTGGCGCTGCCAGTAGCGGTAGGAGTCGATCTGGTAGACCAGCACGGCGCGGTGCTCGCCGCCGTGGCCTTGCAGGTCGCCCTGCCCGTCGCCGTCCAGGTTCAGCCGCCGGGCCATCAGCGGTCCGCGCACCGGCTGCTTCCAGATGCCGGTGTGGACGGTCTTGCCCTGCCAGGGCACGTCCTTGGGCCGGCCGACGTTCACTGCCAGCAGCACCGGCACCACGCACCTCCTCCTCCCGGCAACCGGCGTGCGGTCCAGCCGCCCATGGTCACACCGCCGGGCGCGGCGCGCAGCATCCTCGCGCGATCCGCGGGGTCCGGCAGGGTTTAGGCGTCCTTGTGCCGGGAAGGGAGGCTCCACCCCAGACGTCCGAACTGCTGGGCTGAGCGAGGAGGGGTCGGTCATGGGCGTTCCGCTGCCAACCGTTCGGCGGGTCGCCGCCGTACTGACCGTCGCCGCGGTGGTCGCCGCGCTGGCCCTG
>DASVXQ010000482.1:0-3979 GCA_036392615.1 Actinomycetes bacterium
CCTGATGGGTACCCAGGCCACCCGGGTACCTGTGGTCGCCTTGCTTGCTGCCGTTTGCCCTGGTCAGCCACGCTCCGCGGGGCGGGTCACGGGCACAAACCGCCCGTGACCCGCCCCGCTACGCGTGGAGAGGAGTCCGTCTGATCAATAGATAGCCCGTCGATGGGCCTCCTTCGTCGGCCCACTCCGGGCAAAAAGAGGAGGACGGACCATTCAGCCGGCCCTGCGGGCCGGGCGCGCATTCGCGCAATTCAGAAAACCAACTCGCCGCTTTACGCAATTTTCCAGACTCCACGGAACGCATGGGCAACCATGCCCGCCGCGGCTGCTATAGCATCGTTCCACGCCGACACCTTGATCACGACAGCGGACGCTACTGGCCGCAGTGCGGCCCAGGTGCGACGATTCCGGAGACCTGGTTGCCCATAGTCCGACGCGGAAGGGGGAGGCGCATGGCTGGCAAGCAACCCGACTGGGCACCCTGCGCCCACGACGGTTGCCATGGTCGCCAGCTCCCCAACACCGCCTGGTGCCTCGCACATGCCGCCGAGGAGGCACCCGACGCGTTCGAGGCTGAACTCAAGCGCATCAGCGAAGACGGGAACGTGGATGCGCGTGGCGTGCCCATCAACGCCGAGCTGCTCGGACGGATCCTGGCCGCTGTGCCCCATAAAGATGATTGGCCCGTCGTCGCGGCCGCCCGATTCGATCACGCGACCTTCCAGGATGTGGCCCGGTTCGGCGGGGTGACCTTCAAGGGTGTGGCCGGATTCGACGGGGTGACCTTCAAGGCCGTGGCCAGATTCGACGGGGCGGCTTTCAAGGGCGAAGCTCGGTTCAGCGGGGCAATGTTCAAGGAACGTGCCTATTTCGGCGACGTGATCTTTGGGGACGAGGCCAGGTTCGACAAGACGAGCTTCGAAAACTCGGTTGCGTTCAGCTACGCGACCTTCCACTCTAGTGCCAGCTTCGGTAGCGCAACCTTCAAGGCCGTGGCCTTATTCGGTTGGGCGACCTTCCAGGCCATGGCCTGGTTCGGCTGGGCGACCTTCCAGGCCGCGGCCAGGTTCGTTGGGGCGAGCTTCCAGGCCGCAGCCAGGTTCGATCGGGCAAGCTTCCAACGTGCCGGGCAGGTCGGGCCAATGCTGGCCACGCAGCTCAAGCTCGACCAGGCTACCTTCGCCGCGCGCGTACAGCTCGACGCAACCGCCGCTACGGTGTGCGCCCGACGAGCACAGTTCCCAGCGGGTGTGCACCTTCGGCTGCGCTACGCCTCCGTCGTGCTAGATGACGCCAACTTCGCCCACCCGGCTATCCTCGCCGGCGTTTCAACCCCATTCCCTGAACTTGCCATCCAGGAGCAGCACGCAGCGCGACGCTGGGAGCGGCTCCCCCCTGGGCCACGGACGCAGCGATGGCGACCCCGGCTGCTGTCTTTGTGCCGCGCGGATGTGGCCGGCCTGCGCTTGGCCGATGTGGACCTGCGCGCCTGCCGGTTCGCCGGCGCGCACAACCTCGACCGGCTGCGCATCGAAGGCGCGCCTATGTTCGCCCGCACCACCAGATGGTGGCGGGCCAAGCGCAAGACCCTGGCCGAAGAACAGTACTGGCGCGCCCAGCGTACGGGCCGCTGGCGTTCGGCTGGATGGTATCCCCGCGCCTGCCAGCCCCCGGCATCCCCCAAGGCTGAGCTTCCAAGCAGGCTAGAAGAGGCTCGGCTAGCCGCGTTGTACCGGGAGTTGCGCAAGAGCCGTGAGGACGCCAAGGATGAGCCGGGCGCGGCCGACTTCTACTACGGCGAGTGCGAAATGCGCCGCCACGACCCAGGAACCCCAAGAGCGGAACGGCTGGTGCTGTGGGCGTACTGGCTGCTGTCCGGCTATGCCCTACGAGCCTGGCGGGCGCTGGCCGCGCTTGCGCTCGTGATCGGGCTGGACGGCATCGGGTTCAGCCGCATCGGGTTCCACCACCCGCATCCGTCACAGGCAGTGACCTGGCTGTATGCGTTGCAGGCGACCGTGTCGCTGGAGGGCAAGGCCCGCCAGCTCTCCGGACAGCTCACCTTGCCCGGTGAGCTGCTACGGGTCGGGCTACGGTTCACCGGGCCGGTACTCCTCGGATTAGCCGTCCTCTCGGTGCGGGGCCGCGTGCGACGCTGACGAGCGGTCATTCCGCCGGTCATCCCACCACGCACCTGACCGCAGCCGGCCAGCAGATGGGTGGGGGCGCAGGCGATCGCAAGCCCTACCGGTCCGGCCAGAATAGGAGGCGATCGGGGCGGGAGGGACCAGGCTGGTCATTCCGTTGGTCATTCCACCACGGCGAACTCTGCGTAACAGGCCGGTGCTAGGCGGACGGCCCACCTGACCTGAGCTGCCACGACGGCACCTACCGCTACGCCGTGGACGGCTCTAAAGCGACTTCTAACCCGCCGCTGCAGCTTCAGCAGCGAGATCGGCGGGGGGCGGTGGCTGCTCGGGTACCCTTCGTTCGGCCCCTCATGGCTATATGTGAGCACCATGTAAACGAGGAACCCATTCATCGACCTCGAGAGGAGCCGTGTGTGCCCGTCCCAGCGACCCCCGACTTCGACCTTGACGCCGACACCTTGGACCGAGCTGGCTACCGGGTCGTGTTCGAGGAGGACTTCACCGCTCCGGCACTGGCGGCCGACCGGTGGGTCGCCCACTACCTGCCGCACTGGAGCACCCCAGAACGCTCTGCCGCCCGCTACGCCCTGGATGCGGGTGTCCTGACCCTGCGCATCGACGCCGACCAGCCACCGTGGCTGCCCGAAGAAGAACTGCGGGTGTCCAACATCCAAACCGGCACCTTCTCCGGCCTGGTCGGCTCCGACCGCGGGACCCACCGCCACCGTCGGGGGCTCACCGTCAGGACGGCCCAGCCCACCCGCCGCCTGTACACCCCATCGACCGGGATGGTCCAGGCAAGGTTGCGGGCGACCGCGGACCCGACGTGCATGCTCGCGGTCTGGCTGGTCGGGTTCGAGGAGAGCACACCCGAGCAGGCCGGCGAGATCTGCATCGCCGAGCTCTACGGCCACGCGATCGGCCCCGATGGTTCGACGGTGCGCATGGGGATCAAAGCCCACCACGACTCACGGCGGCGCGAAGACATGGCCGACCTTGCCCTCGACATCGATGCCACCGACTGGCATACCTACGCCGCGGCATGGACCCCCGAGGAGACCCGCTTCTACGTCGACGACCGGCAGGTCCGCACCCTATCCCAGGGCCTCGATTACCCGCTGCAGCTCATGATCGACCTGTTCGAGTTCCCCGCCGGACCGATTCGCGACCCCGCCGCGTACCCCAAGACCGGGCAGGTCGCCTCCGTCCGCGGTTACCAGCCCACCGGCCCCGACCACGACCGACAGGTAGGTAACGACCGGGAGGGCTAGTGAGCGTGGCAGGCTCGCGCAAGCGGCCGAGGCACAGTCCCGGTCATTCCCTTGGTCATTCCACCTGGCATCACCAGGCGCTGCACGAGCACACCCGCTGGACAGCGCACCCGACCTGACCTGCATGGATGACATTGGACGGGACGTCACAGACAGTTAGGAACCGACTCATAATCCGCCGGTCGCAGGTTCGAGGCCTGCCGCGCCCACCAGAAACGCCAGCTCAAAGCCCTATACCGCTTGTCTTGCTTGCTCCATGGTCATTCTCTGGTCGTCCTTTCCTCTCAGGAACGGCATGGCCGCAAGCGCGACGTCAGCCGCCAGGTGCCCGGCAAGGGTTGGGCAGCCCTGCAGGCGGCCAAGCAGGTCGAGACCGGGCTGTTGGCCGAGGTCGGCACCGGTCGGCACCAGGGCTCGCGCTCCCGGACGATAGCCAACTAGAGGCCGTCGGCAACATGCGGCCTGGATCATGCGCCGCCGCCCGACCCGTCCCGGTAGGGGGCCAGGAACGGGACCAGCGCCGCCAGCGTCTCCTCGGGGGCCTCCTCGGCGAACCAG
>DASVXQ010000483.1:0-15204 GCA_036392615.1 Actinomycetes bacterium
GCGTCCTCCGGGCTGCGCTACATCGTCAACCCGCCGGGCTCGCCGGCCCGGGTCCACCAGCACCTGGACATCGGCCAGGGCGAGGTCGACTGGGACGAGCTGTTCGGCACCCTGGCGGAGCTGGAGTTCGACGGCATCGCCACCGTCTGCGTGTTCGCCTGGGAGGAGCGGGCGCGCGAATCGTCGGTCCACAACCGGGAGCAGGTCCAGCGGTTGCTCGCCAAGTTCAGCCGCTCGTGAGGAGGTGCGCTCGATGGCGGAAACGGAAGCGGTCCGGACCCGGTCCCGCCTTCGGCTGGGAAGCTGCCCGGACTCGTGGGGCGTGTGGTTCCCCGACGACCCGGCGCAGACGCCCTGGTCACGGTTCCTCGACGAGCTGGTCCAGGCCGGCTACCGGCTGCTGGAGCTGGGCCCGTACGGCTACCTGCCGACCGACCCGGCGCGGCTGCGCGACGAGCTCGGCCGCCGCGGGCTGGAGGTCTCCGGGCAGGCCGTGTTCGTCGGCCTGCACCACGCCGGCAAGTGGTCCAGGGACCTCGACGACGCGCGGCGGGTCGCCGAGCTGGTCACCGCCATGGGCGCCCGCCACGTGGTGCTGCTGCCCGACGGCTTCCGCGACCTGGACGGCAGGTACACCGACGCGCCCGAGCTGGACACCGGGCAGTGGCGCACGCTGGTCTATGGCGCCTCCCGGCTCGGCGGGATCCTGCGGGAGGAGTACGGCGTCACCGCGGTGTTCCACCCCCACGCCGACAGCCACGTCGGCACCCAGGCGCAGATCGAGCGGTTCCTGGAGGACACCGACCCCGCCAGCGTGTCGCTCTGCCTCGACACCGGCCACGTCGCCTACTACCGGGGCGACAACCTCGCGCTCATCCAGCGGTACCCGGAGCGCATCGGCTACCTGCACATGAAGCAGGCCGACCCGGCCGTGCTCGAGCGGGTCCGGGCGGGGGACCTGTGGTTCGCCGAGGCGGTCCGCCGGGGGGTGATGTGCGAGCCGCCGCAGGGCGAGCCCGACGTCGAGGCGCTGCTCGACGCCGTCGACCGCCATCTCGACGGCGAGCTGTTCATGATCGTCGAGCAGGACCTCTACCCCTGCGACCCTAGCGACCCGCTGCCGATCGCCACCCGCACCTGCAAGTACCTCCGGCAGCTCGGCGTGGGGGAGTGACCGCGATGACGCTCAGGATCGGGGTCGTCGGCACCGGCAACATGGGCCAGGAGCACGTCCGCCGGCTCGCCGGCATCCGCGGGGCCGAGGTGGTGGCCGTCTCGGACGTCAACGCCGAGCAGGCCAAGCGGGTGGCCGAGGCGGCCGGCGCCCGCGCGTTCTCCGACGGCCACGAGCTGATCGGCAGCGCCGCGGTGGACGCGGTGCTGGTCGCCTCTCCCGGCCCCACCCACGAGGAGTACACCCTGGCCTGCGTCGCCGCCGGCAAGCCGGTGCTGTGCGAGAAGCCGCTGGCGCCCACGGCCGACGCCTGCCTGCGGGTGGTCGCGGCCGAGGTGGCCTGGCCGAGGCGGCTGGTGCAGGTCGGCTTCATGCGCCGCTACGACGAGGGCTTCCAGGCGATGAAGCGCACCCTCGACAGCGGGAGGATCGGGCGGGCGCTGCTGCTGCACTGCCGGCACCGCAACGCCAGCACCCCGCCCGGCTTCACCACCGACATGATGATCACCGACTCGGTGGTCCACGACATCGACGTGACCCGCTGGCTGCTCGGCGAGGAGATCGTCGCGGCCACGGTGTTCAAGCCGCGGCCCAGCTCCAGGGCGCCGGAGGGCCTCCAGGACCCGCAGCTGGTCGTGCTGGAGACGGCGGCGGGGGCGCTGGTCGACGTGGAGAGCTTCGTCAACTGCCAGTTCGGCTACGACATCCGCTACGAGCTGGTGGGCGAGACGGGCACCGCCTCGCTCGACGAGGTCGCCGGGGTGCGCCTGCGGCAGGCGGGCCGGCACTGCGGCTCGATCCCGGCCGACTTCCGCGAGCGGTTCGGCGCCGCCTACCAGGCCGAGCTCGAGGCGTGGGTCGCCGGCGCGCTCGCCGGCGAGGTGACCGGGCCGAGCGCCTGGGACGGCTACGCCACCACCGCGGTGGCCGAGGCCTGCGTGCGGGCCCAGACCGGCGGCGGCCGCGTGCCCGTCGAGCTGGCCGACCGGCCGCCGCTGTACGCCTGACCAGCGAGGGAGAGGGGGAAGCGTGGCTGAGCCATCGATCGGGGTCGCGGTCGTCGGGGCCGGCATGGCGGGGCGCTCCCACGCCGCCGCGTACCGGGCGGCCACCACGGTGTTCGACGACCGCCTGCCGGCCGTACGGCTGGTCGCGATCGCCGACGCGAACATGGCGTTCGCCAGCGACGCCGCGCGGCGCTACGGCTTCGCCCGGGCCGAGCCGAGCTGGCAGGCGGTCGCCCAGGCGCCCGATGTCGACGCGGTCAGCGTGGTGGTCGGCAACGCCCTGCACCGCGAGGTCGCCGAGGGCCTGATGGCGGCCGGCAAGCACGTGCTCTGCGAGAAGCCGCTGGCCGACACCGTGCCGGCCGCCGAGGCGATGGTCGAGGTCATGCGCGCCACCGGGCTGGTCGGCTCGGTCGGCTACACCCTGCGCCGGTCCCCGGCGGTGAACGCCATCCGCGAGCAGGTCCGCTCGGGGGCGATCGGCGAGCCGCTGCACTTCAACGGCCACTACTGGGTCGACTACGCCTGCAACCCGCGCGCCCCGATGAGCTGGCGCTACCAGGGCGAGCCAGGCTCCGGCGCGCTGGCCGACATCGGCACGCACATCGTCGACCTGGCCGAGTTCCTCTGCGGACCGGTCCGCACGGTCGGCGGCGCCATCTTCCATACCGCGGTGACCGAGCGTCCGGTGCCGCTCGCCGCCGCCGTGGGGCACGCGATGGTCGAGGTCGGCGAGGAGACCGAGCCGGTGGAGAACGAGGACGTCGCCACCTTCACGGCGACCTTCGAGGGCGGCGCGGTGGGCAGCTTCTCGATCTCGCGGGTCGCCTACGGTCTGCCGAACTCGCTCGGCTTCGAGCTGTTCGGCGAGACCGGCGGGGCGACCTTCGACCTCGGCCGGCCCGCGGAGTTCGGCTTCTGCGACGGCACCTCCAGCCCGGCGACCAGCGGCTATCGCCAGGTGCTGGTCGGCCCGCGGCACCCCTACATCGCCGAGGGCCTGCCGATGGCCTTCCCCGGCGTGGGGCACGGCAACAGCGAGCTGTTCACCTACCAGGCGCGTGCCTTCCTCGAGCAGGTCGCCGGCCTCAAGGGGCTGCCGCCCTGCCGGTCGTTCGCCGACGGCCTGCACACCATGCGGGTGCTCGCCGCCGTGGCCGCCTCCGCCGGGGCGGGCGGAGCGACCGTCGCCGTGCCCGAGACCCCCGGGAGGACGGAGCCATGAGGCTCGGCGCCTACACCGCCTGCCTGCACGACCGGCCGCTCACCGAGGCGCTGGAGATCCTCCGCGGCCTGGGCCTCGACAGCGCGGAGATCAACTCGGGCGGCTTCCTGCCGCCGGCGCACCTGCCGGTCGAGCGGCTGCGGTCCAGCCAGGAGGAGCGCGACGAGTACCTGGGGCTGTTCGCCGCCGCCGGCGTGACCCTGACCGCGCTGAACTGCAACGGCAACCCGCTCGACCCCAACCCGGAGGTCGGCCCCAGGCACGCCCAGGACGTCCGCGACGGGATCGAGCTGGCGGCGCTGCTGGGCGTCGGGCGGGTGGTGACCATGTCCGGGCTGCCCGCCGCGGAGCCCGGCGGCCGCCTGCCGTCGTGGACGGTCGAGCCCTGGCACAGCGTCTTCCTCGACGCCCGCGACTACCAGTGGGGCGAGGTCGCCGTGCCGTTCTGGAAGGACGTCCAGGCGCGCGCCGCCGACGCCGACGTCAAGGTCTGCATCGAGATGCACCCGCACAACGTGGTCTACAACCCGGCCACGCTGGAGCGGCTGGTCGGCGAGGTGAACGCCACCCACGTCGGCGCCGAGATGGACCCCAGTCACCTGTTCTGGCAGGGCATCGACCCGATCGCGGCGCTGGAGCGGCTGGGCGGCCTGGTCTACAACGCGGCCGCCAAGGACACCCGCATCAACCCGGCGGCCAGGGTCAACGGGGTGCTCGACGACCGATTCCGGCGGGTCCGGCCCGACGAGCCCGGCGCGGTCTCACTCGGCGGGCGCTACACCCTGAGCCGCTGGCCAGAGGACTCCTCCTGGGACTTCGTCGCCGTCGGCCGCGGCCACGACGTGGCCTTCTGGCGCGAGTTCCTGCGGGCGCTCGACAAGATCGACCCCGGCATGGCGGTCAACATCGAGCACGAGGACCAGGAGCTCGACCAGCTCGAAGGGCTGCGGCAGGCCACCGAGACGCTGCTCGAAGCCGCCGGCAGGCCATAGCCCTCAGGCGCTGGGCGGCTCGGCGGAGTACCCGGCACTCGGCGGCGGGGCGCTCGGCAAGGTTCAATGAGAACCACGGGAACGCCACGGGGAGGGGGCAGATGGGCGCGGACGCCGGGGCACCGGCCGCCGCCGGCGCGGCTGATGGAGGGGTTCCTCACCACGCAGGCGCTGTACGTCGCCGCCAAGCTCGGCGTCGCCGACGTCCTGGCCGGCGGGCCGCGGCCGGCCGGCACGGTCGCGGAGGCGGTGGGGCCGACCCCGACCTGCTCGGGCGGGTGCTGCGCCTGCTGGTGCTCGACGAAGTGCTCGACGAGGACGACCAGGGCCGCTTCACGTCTTCGAGCACCTCGACCGCCACCCGGACCGGGGGCGACCTTCCAGGCGTCGATGGCCGGCCGCGCCGCCCAGGAGACCCGCGACGTCGTCGCGGCCTATGACTTCGGCGAGCTCCGCGAGCTGGTCGACGTGGGCGGTGGCGGCGGGCTGCTGCTCGGCGCGATCCTGCGGGCGACCCCTGGGCTCCGCGGCGTCCTGGTCGACCGGGCCGAGGTGGTGCCGCTGGCGCGCGCCCAGCTGGCCGGCGGCCATCCGCATGGACGTGCACATGCTGGTGCTGCTGGGCGCGCGGGAGCGCACCGAGGCGCAGTACCGGCAGTTGCTGGAGGCGGCCGGCTTCGCGCTGCGCCGCGTGGTCCCGACGCGCTCCCCGGTCGGCCTGAGCATCGTCGAGGTGGTCCCGGCCGAGGAACGGTAGCGCCTGGGCGGGACCGCCGCCCGAGGCATCACACGCCGCCCGTATCGTGTCCCGGGCGGTGACGTGGACACGACGAGGAGCGGTGATGGCGGGATTCGGCATGCTCGGCAAGCTGGTGACCCATCCGGGGCGGCGTGAGGAGCTCGTGGAGGTGCTGCTCGACGCGGCCAAGCAGCTCGGGAGCGTGGACGGCTGCGAGCTCTACGTGGTCAGCCGGGACGCCGCCGACGCCGACGCGCTCTGGGTCGTCGAGGCCTGGCGCGACGAGGCCGCCCATCGCGCGTCGCTCGACCTGCCCGAGGTACGGGCGGCGATCGAGCGGGGCAGGCCGCTGATCGCCCACTTCGAGTCGAGCGCGAAGCTCCGGCCGGTCGGCGGTCTGGGGCTGGACTAAGAGCGACCTGGCGCAACCGGTCGACCGTCGTCCTGCTCAGTGGTCGTGGCGCATCGCGTGGTAGAGCTTGAGCAGCAGCTGGTGCAGGGCTGCCCGCTCGTCGGGGTCGAGGCAGGCGAGCATCTGCCGTTCGAGGTCCTCGCCGTCGCGGCGAAGCCGCTGTAGGAGCGCGGCGCCGGTCGGGGTGACGGCGAGTGCGTGTCTGCGGCGGTCGTTGGGATCGGGGTGGCGGTGGAGGAATCCGTGCTGCTGGAGCGTGTCGAGGAGGGGGACTGCGTTTCGTGGGTCCAGCCCGATGGCGTGGCTGAGCTGCTGCTGTGAGGCCGTGCCGAGCTGGTCGAGCGCCATGAGCAGGCCGAAGTGGCTAGGCGAGAGGCCGTGCTCGGTGAGCATGCTTGCCCAGCCGTCGGGACTGGGCGCCGACCCAGGCCACCGAGGCCGACGTGGCCCGCCTGGTCGCCTTCCTGGCCTCTCCGGCCAACGGCAACACCACTGGCGCCGAGATCCCGGTGACCGGCGGCCTCCACCTCTGAACCTCTCGCCAACCCGCGTTGCCGCAGGGCGCTGCGCCGCCGCGGGATCACGCCCAGGATCGCCCGGCGCGGCGTCGAGCCGGCCGGGCGGGTCAGCCCGCGGGTGCGCCCTCCAGGTTGGCGGTCATGCGCTGCAGCACCCCCACGGTCGCGAGGTACTCCTCCCGGGTGACGCCGTCGACCAGCCGGCGCCGGGTGACGTCGACCTGCTCGGCGATCTTGGCCCGAGCGGCCTCCCCCGCGGCTGTGAGCGCATAGCGCCCCCTGTCGCCCGTGACCAGCGCCCGGCGCTCGAGGTCGCTCAAGACCTCGTCCAGCGTGATCGCCCCCTGACCCCAGAAGGGCCGCAGCGCCTCGGCCAGCGCAGCTGCGTCGCTCGGCCCCTCGTGGAGAAAATTGATTGTCTGCCAGTGCCGGCGGGCGAGATCCTCGGCGGCGAGCGTCGAGTCCAACGCGCCATCGATCGCACGGTCCAACCGCTTGAGCCAGTATCCGATCGGATATCCAGTGGGCCCTTGGTTCGTCGGACCTCCCAGCGAGTATCCGGCGGGTCCTTCGGTCGTCATCGCCCCTCCCATAACATGTAATTCATCAACTAGATGTCAAAGATTATCCATTGGAGGCGTCGTGCCGCGCAAGCGCCCCAGCGGCGAGTGGGCCCAGGAGGATGAGCACGTCAAGGCCGTGGAACGCGCCATGGTCGCGATCCGCAGAAGCCAGACCCGGCGCGCGCTGACCCGCCTCGCGCAAGAGCGGGACGACGCCGACGACGCCGGCGTGGTCAGCGGCTCGGCCGTCGACGTTCTCGACGCGATCGAGGCCGCGGAGCAGGCCGGCACCCCGGCCACCGTCTCCAGCGTCGCGGCCGCCCTCAACGTCGACCAGCCAAGGGCGAGCAAGCTCGTGGCCGCCGCCGTCGAGGCGGGCCTGGTGCGCCGGGAAGCCGACCAGGCCGACGGCCGCCGTGCCCTGCTCGTCCGGACCGAGCGGGGCAATGCCCTGGCCGAGGAGCTGCACAGGTTCCGCCGCTCGATCTTCGCCACGGTGATGTCGGACTGGACCGACGCCGACCGCGCGGCGTTCGCCCGGCTGCTGACCCGCTTCGTCGAGTCCCTGGCCGGCATGACCGGCCGCGGTGGGCAGCGTGACGGCATCGAGGGCGAACCGACAGAAACCATACAGTTGCCCTGATCCAGACCAGCGAACGAACTGGCGGCGTGCGGCGCGCCGCGCGGGTTCGCGGCTCCAGCGGGCGGGTAGCCGAAACGGATGCACGTGGATGCGGCAGGCTGCCGCGCGAGGCGCGAGGGAGGCATGGACATGGCGGCGATCGCGGCTGGTGCCGACAACGCCGGTGCTCCCCTGAAGGAACATCTCGCCAGATACCTGCAGGAACGCGGCTACGAGGTGAAGGACTACGGCAACGCCGAGTACGGCGACTACCCGGACGTGGCGGCCGAGGTCGCCGAGGCGGTCGGCCGCGGCGCGCACGACTCCTACTCGGCGGAGCGGGCGCGGAAGGCCAACGACGCCCAGGTGCGGACCATGGGCGCCCGCGTGATCGTGCCGCAGGCCGCCGAGAAGGTGCTCGACCACTGGCTGGCCTCGGAGTTCGAGGGCGGCGGCTCGGCCCCCAAGGTGGCGAAGATGCAGGCGGTGGTCCAGCGCCACCGCGCCCGCCCGGACGACCTCCGGCGCAAGGCGCGATGAACGGCGCTGAGCTGCGGATGCGGCGGCTGTTCGACGCCGACAGCGGGCGGGCCTACGTGGTGGCGATCGACCACGGCATGCAGTTCGGGGCGCAGCCCGGATCGGAGGACGCGCTCGCCGCGGTCGAGCGGTCGCTGTCCACCGAGCCGGACGCGCTGCTGATCTCCCCGGGCCTGCTGGCAAGGAGCGCCCAGCTGTTCGCCAGCCGTGGCGCCGCCTCGCCGGTGGTGCGCTGTGACTTCCTGACGATCGCCGACCAGACCAGGGCGTACGGGGACCACCACCGGGTGCTGTGCGAGCCGGCGCGGGCGGCGGCGCTGGGCGCCGACGCGGTGGTGATGTACCTGATGATCGGCGCGGCCGACGGCGAGACCTTCGCCGACAACCTCGCCGCCATCGCCCGGGCGGTCGAGGCGGCCCACCAGGTCGGCCTGCCGCTGATCGCCGAGACGGTCGCCTGGGGCTCGGGCGCCGCCGACCGCCGCGACCCCGAGCTGCTCGGCTTCGGCGCCAGGGTGGCGGTCGAGGTCGGCGCCGACATGATCAAGACCGAGTACACCGGCGACCCCGAGAGCATGGCCCGGGTGGTGCGCGGCTGCCCCGCGCCGGTGCTGGTGCTCGGCGGCGCCAAGGCGGCGTCCGAGGACGCCCTGCTCGCCTCGACCCGCGACGCGCTGCTGGCGGGTGCCGCCGGGGTGATCTACGGGCGCAACATCTGGCAGGCCGAGGACCCCCTGCGGGTCGGGCGGGCGGTCCGCTCGCTGGTCCACGAGAAGGGCTGAGCGCCAGCTGGGCGGTCCCGGCCCGCGCTGCGAGGAGGCGGCATGAGCGAGGCACAGGCCGGCAACGGCCCCTTCCTGATCGGCATCGACGGCGGCACCGAGAGCCTGCGGGCCGGGGTGTTCGACACCGACGGCCACCCGCTGGCGTTCGCCGCCACCCCCTACGGCCTCTCCCACCCGCGCCCCGGCTGGGCCGAGCAGGACCCGGAGGAGTGGTGGTCCGCGCTGGTCAGGTCGGTCCGCGGCGCGATGGAGAAGGCCGGCGTGCGCGCCGGCGACGTCGCCGGCATCTCGCTCGACTGCACCACCTGCACGGTGGTCGCGCTCGACGAGCGGGGCCGGCACCTGCGCCCGGCGATCATGTGGATGGACGTGCGCGCCTCCGAGCAGGCCCGCGCGATCGGCGAGTCGAGCCATCCGGCGCGCAAGTACAACGGCGGCGGCAAGGGCCCCGTGTCGGCCGAGTGGTACCCGTCGAAGGCACTCTGGCTCAAGCAGCGCGAGCCGGACACCTACCGGCAGGCCCGCCACCTGGTCGAGTACACCGACTGGCTCAACTGGCGGCTGACCGGCCGCTGGACCGCCAACATCAACACCGCCAGCATCCGCGCCTACTACGACCGCGGCGAGGGCGGCTGGCCGGACGGGTTCTACCAGGAAATTGGGCTCGGCGAGGTGTTCGACAAGCTGCCCGGCGAGGTGGTCGACCTCGGCGAGCCGGTCGGCGAGCTGGCCGAGGAGCCGGCGGGGGAGCTGGGGCTTCGGCCCGGCACGCCGGTCGCGCAGGGCGGCGCCGACGCGTTCGTCGCGCAGATCGGTCTCGGGGTGGTGCAGCCCGGCAAGATGGCGCTGATCACCGGCTCGTCGCACGTGCTGGTCGGCCAGAGCGACCACGCCACCAGCGGCGAGGGGTTCTTCGGCGCGTACACCGACGCGGTGGTGCCCGGCCAGTACACCGTCGAGGGCGGCCAGGTCTCCACCGGCTCGGTGCTCAAGTGGTTCAAGGACAATTTCTGCGACGACGTCGTGCGTGAGGCGGAGGCCAAGGGGGTCGACCCCTACGACCTGCTGAACGAGCGCTCCAGCAGGCTGCCGGTCGGCTCCGACGGCCTGATCGTCAACGAGTACTGGCAGGGCAACCGCACCCCGTACACCGACCCGGAGGCGCGCGGGATCATGTGGGGCCTGAGCCTGCACCACGGCCCGGCGCACGTCTACAAGGCGATCCACGAGGGCGTCTGCTACGGCACCGAGCACATCCTGCGGCACATGCGCGCCGCCGGGGTCCAGGTGAACGAGCTGGTCGCCGCCGGCGGCGCGACCAACAGCCGCCAGTGGACGCAGATGCACGCCGACGTCACCGGGGTGCCGATCGCGCTCACCGAGGTCGGCGACGCGCCGGTGCTCGGCTGCGCCATCCTGGCCGCCGCCGGGGCCGGCATCTACCCGGACGTCGAGCGGGCCGCCGAGGCGATGGTGCACGAGACCGAGGTGCTCGAGCCCGACCAGGCGCGCCACGAGGAGTACCGGTTCTACGTGGACGCCTACGCGGAGACCTATCCGCGCATGCGCGACCTGATCCAGGCGGTGGCGCGCAGGGTCGGCGAGCGCGCCTCGGACCAGTGAGGAGAGGGGCGGCGATGCTCGCGGCGGTGCTAGCGGGACCCAACGACCTGAAGGCGCAGGAGGTGCCGACCCCCTCGCCCGGCCCGGGCGAGGTGCTGGTCGAGGTCGGCGCCGACACGATCTGCGGCACCGACGTGCGCATCCTGCGCGGCGAGAAGACCTCCGGGGTCCAGTTGCCGGTGGTGCTCGGCCACGAGACCGCTGGCCACGTCGCCGAGGTCGGGCCGGGCGTCAGCGGCTACGAGGTCGGCGCGCCGGTCGCCATGGCCCCGGTGATCCCCTGCCGGCACTGCTGGCAGTGCCGCCACGACCTGGAGAACGCCTGCGTCAACCTGCGCATCGTCGGCTACGCGGTCGACGGCGGGCTGGCCGAGTACCTGCTGGTCCCGGCCGACGCGGTCGCGGCCCGCTGCCTGTTCGTCGCCGGGGCCGACCTGCCGTCCGAGCAGCTCGCCCTGGCCGAGCCGCTCGCCTGCGTGGTCAACGGGCAGCGCTGGTCGCCGGTCGAGCTGGACTCGACCGTGCTGATCATGGGCGCCGGCCCGATCGGCCTGCTGCACCTCCAGCTCGCCCTGGTCAGCGGCGCGCGGGCGGTGATCGTCAGCGAGCCCACCCCCGCCCGGCGGGAGCGGGCGGCCCGCTTCGGCGCGACCGTCGCGGTCGACCCCGCCGGCGAGGACCTCGCCGCGGTGGTCGACGAGGTCTCGCGCGGCGTCGGGATCGACTCGGTGATCGTGGCGATCGGCCGGCCCGAGCTGGTCAACCAGGCCGTGCGGGTCGCCCGGATCGGCGGCCGGGTCAACCTGTTCGCCGGCTTCAAGGGCAGCGGGCTGGCCAAGGTCGAGTCGAACCTGCTGCACTACAAGCAGGTGCAGCTCACCGGCTCCTCCAACGCGCGCCGGGCCGACTACGAGACCGCCCTGCACCTGATCGAGACCGGCCGGATCGACACCGCCTCGATGATCACCCACCGGTTCCCGCTGTCGGCCGTCGGCGAGGCGATCGAGACGGTCAGCGGCGGCGAGGCCATCAAGGTGGCGGTCATCCCCTGACCGCCGGGCCCCAGAACCCTCCCGGCGAGAACAGCTCGTCCACGCACTCGTCCAGGAGGCCGGTCTCGGCCGCCAGGTCGAGCACGGTGTAGCGGCGGCGGATCATCCGCGAGCGGGCGTAGGTCGCCCGCAGCGCCCCGGGCTCCAGGGCGATCTCCGCCGGCCCGGTCGGGCAGCCGGCCTCCCGCAGCATCTCCCGCAGCGTCCCGGCCGGCAGGAGCTGCATCTCCAGGCCGCCGCGCAGCTCCGGCCAGCGCTCGGCCAGCAGCCGCAGGCGCCGCTGGAGCGTCTCGGCGTCGGGGTGCTTGGCCAGGCTCTCGGCCACGGCGGCCTCGTCCAGGCCGGGGGTGGTGTGCTCGGCCCGCACGGCCCGCTCCACCTGCTCCGCGTCGGGCCAGTCGCGCACGATCGACGGGATGTCGAGCCGGTCGAAGTCGCGGGCGAGGATCCGCTCGTAGAGGGCGGCGATGGCGATCGAGCCGACGCCGACCTTGAAGCCGTGCGACAGCGGCGGCTCCAGGTGCAGCCCCAGGCCCTCCATCTCCCAGAGGTGGCTGAACTGGTGCTCGGCGCCGGAGGCGGGCCGGGAGGACTGGTGGGCCTGCATCGCCAGCCCGGACAGCACCAGCCCCTCGATCAGCCGTTCGGTCACCTCGGGGTCGCCGGCGCGCAGCTCGGCCGGGCGACCGATCGCCTCGCGCAGGTCGTCCTGCACCAGCGACCAGATGCGCGCGTCGATCCGCTCGACCTCCAGCGCGTCGGCCAGCAGCCAGTCGGCGCCGGCGGTCACCTTGCCGAGCAGGTCGCCGAAGCCGGACGCCCGCATCCGCTCGGGCGCGCCGGCCAGCACGTCCAGGTCGGCCACCACCGCACGCGGCGCCGGGCAGGTCATCGTCTGCTTGTAGCCCTGCCTGGTGATCGAGGCGCCAAACGCGCTGTAGCCGTCCATCGAGGGTGCGGTGGCCACCGCCAGGTAGCCGCGGCCGGCCTCGTGCGCGGCGCGCTTGACCAGGTCGTTGAGGGTCCCCGAGCCGACCGCCAGGGGGACGGCGTCGTGCCCGCGCAGCGAGTCCCGCAGCTTCTCCACGTTGCCGTACTCGGCGTACAGCGTCGGGTGGCCAGGGAAGACGAACGGCTCGACGGTGGCGTGGCCGGCCGCCTCCAGCTCGCGGCGGACCCGCCCGCCGGCGACCGCGTCGGTGTTCTCGTCGGCGACCACCACCGCCGGCCGGTCGCCGAAGCAGCGCGCGAAGACGTCGGCCACCGAGGCGAGCGCGCCCGCCCCGATCACCACCTGCTCGGTGTCGCTGGCGTCACGCAGCGCCGAGTTGATCCGTTCGCTGTTCATCGAGGTGCCGCACCATCCTGTGCATCAGGTCCTTCATCCGCCCGTAGGTCTCGATGTACTGGTCCAGGTAGAAGGCGTACTCCTCGTGCCGCGCCTGGTCCGGCTCGATGGTGCGCTCGACCTGCACCATCCGCTCGGCGGCTGTGGGGACGTCGGGGTGGATGCCCGCGCCGACGGCGGCCAGCATGGCCGCGCCCAGCGCCGGGCCCTCGGGGTGGCGGGTGAAGGAGATCGGCACGTTCGAGATGTCCGCGTGCATTTGCATCCACAGGTCGCTCTTGGTGGGGCCGCCGGAGGCCACCACCGAGCGCAGCTCGAAGCCCTTCTTGCGGAAGACCCGCAGGATGTCCTCGGTGCCGAAGCAGATGCCCTCCAGCAGCGCGCGGAACACGTGCCCGGGACCGTGGTGCAGGCTCAGGCCCCAGATCATCCCGCGGGCGAGCGGGTCGGTGTGGGGCGTGCGGTTGCCCTGGAAGTAGTCCAGCGCCACCAGCCCGTCCGAGCCGATCGGCAGCTCGCCCGCCCGCTCGGTCAGCAGGTCGTAGGGGTCCAGGCCGCGCTCGGAGGCCTCGGCGACGGCGCCGTGCGCCAGGTTCTTGCGGAACCAGGCCACCACCGAGCCGGTCGAGGCCTGGCCGGCCTCGATGGTGTAGACGCCCGGGATCATCGCGTCGGTGTAGGCGCCCCAGAAGCCCTCGTCGTGGATCGGCTCCGCCGCCTGGCCGATCAGCACGTGCGAGGAGCCGGTGATCAGCGCCAGCTCGCCCGGCTCGACCACCCCGAGCCCGAGCGCGCCGAGGTAGGCGTCGATGCCGCCCTGCGCCACCGGCGTGCCCGGCCGCAGGCCCAGCTCGCCGGCCACCCCCGGTTGCAGCTCGCCGACCACCACGCCCGGGTCGGTCACGTTGCCGGGGTACTTCTGCAGCAGGTCCTCGGCGCCGACCGCCTGGTAGAGCCCCTCGGGAAAGCCGCCCTCGTCGCGGTCGTAGTAGAACTTCGAGCTGGCGAAGTTGATCGAGGCGGCCCACTCGCCGGTCAGCCGGCGGGTCACCCAGTCGCCGCAGTCGCAGACGTGCGCGGCGGCCCGCCAGGTGTCCGGCTCCCGCTGCTTGAGCCAGAGCGCCTTGGGCAGCCCCCACTCGGCCGAGACCGGCCCGAAGCCGTTGTACTTCAGCGCCGGGTCGCCGCTCTCCTGGACGCGCGCGGCCTGCTCGGCGGCGCGCACGTCCATCCACATGATCGCCGGCCGCAGGTGCCTGGCATCGGCGTCGACCGCCAGCACGGTCGAGGAGGTGGCGTCCACCGAGATGCCGGCGACCGCCTCCGGCGTCGCCCTGGCCGCGTCCATCGCGCCCTTGACCGCGCCGGCCAGCGACGACCACCACTGGCCCGGGTCCTGCTCTGCCCAGCCGGGCCGCGGGCGCTCGGTGTCGACCTCGATCGCGTGGAAGGCGGCCGGGGTCCCCTCGGCGTCGAACAGGCCGACGCGGACGCTCTCGGTGCCGAAGTCGATCCCCATCAGGTATGGGCCTTCAGGCATCGTTCTCCCCCCGACGCTCCGTGGCTGCCCAGGGTGGCTGTTTACCACGCCGACCGTGCTGGTACTCCGACGTATCCTGGCGGTTCGAAGGGAGGGCTGCGATGGCGGTCGTCGCCGTGCTCGGCGCCGGAGCGATGGGCAGCGCGCTCACCACCCCCGCGGTGACCGCCAACCAGGTGCGCCTGTGGGGCACCTGGCTGGACGACGAGATCCTCGCTGAGCTGCGCGCCGGGCGGCCGCACCCGCGCACCAGGGTGGAGGTCGACCGTCGCGTCGAACTGCTCGACTCGCCGGCGCTCGCCGAGGCGATGGACGGCGCCGAGGTCGTCGTGCTGGCGATCAGCTCGGACGGCGTGCTGGACGTCCTCGGCCGGGCGGCGCCGCACCTGCGGCCGGGCACGATCGTGCCGTTCGTGACCAAGGGGTTCGGACGGGACGAGCAGGGCCGCGTGCAGCTGCTCCCCGGTCTGCTCGAACGCGCGCTTCCGCCCGAGCTGCGTGGCCGCTGCCCGTTCGTCGCCATCGGCGGCCCCTGCAAGGCCAACGAGGTCGGCGCCGGCCGCCCGACCGCCACGGTCTACGCCTCGCGGGACGCCGCCGTCGCCGGCCAGGTCGCCGACCTGTTCGCCACCGGCGCCTACCGCATCGAGGTGAGCGACGACATGGAGGGCGTGGAGATCTCGGCGGCGATGAAGAACGTCTACGCCATCGGGCTGGGCGTCTGCGACGGGCTGGCCGAGGGCGGCGGCGAGCCGTGGCATGACCTCAAGTCGGCGGTGTTCACCCAGGCGGTGACCGAGATGCGCCGGCTGGCCGCGGTGCTCGGCGGCCGCGAGGCGACCGTGGTCGGGCTGGCCGGCACCGGCGACCTCGAGGTCACCGGCCTGTCCGGCCGCAACAAGCTCTACGGCGCGCGCATCGGCAGGGGCGAGCCCGCCGGCGAGGCGCTGGCGGCGATGGCGCGGGCCGGGCAGACGGTCGAGGGCGCGCCGGCCGCGCGGCTCGCCCGCGAGCTGGCCTCCCAGCGCGCCGCCGAGCTGCCGCCAGGATCGCTGCCGCTGCTG
>DASVXQ010000484.1:0-9834 GCA_036392615.1 Actinomycetes bacterium
CGTCGACACGGTCACCATCTGCGGGACCGACCTGCACATCCTCAAGGGCGACGTCCCACAGGTCGCCCCCGGGCGGATCCTCGGCCACGAGGCGGTCGGGACCATCCTGGAGACCGGCCCCAGCGTCCGCACGGTCCGCGAGGGCGACCGGGTGCTGCTGTCGTGCATCTCCGCCTGCGGGAGCTGCCGCTTCTGCCGCGCCGGGGGACCACGCCGTGCTTTCGCACCAGCAGCACGTGCAGGACGACCAGGACGCCGAGGACCAGGGGCAGCAGCAGGATGTGCCACATGAAGATCTGGCCGAAGTTGAGCACGTTGAAGAAGGCGCCCACGCCGGCGGCGTTGAGGCCGTCCTTGCCCTTCGGAAGCGATCCACTGGGAGGCGAAGTTCTGCTGCGACAGGTAGCCAGTGAACGCCGCGCCGATGGAGGCGACGAATGCGACCGCACCGGTGACCCAGGTCATCTGGCGCTTGCCCCGCCAAGCCGCCATCCAGAACTTGCCCCAGAGGTGGATGACCATGAAGAAGAAGAACAGCTCGGTGCTCCACAGATGCAGGCTGTTGGCGAACAGCCCTACCTTGGAGGTGTGCCACCAGGTCGGGCCCTCCAACGCCAGCCACGCGCCCGAGACAAGCACGACCGCGAAGGCGGCGATGGTCAGGACCCCGAACACGTAGATCCATGAGGCCACGTAGACGGGTTGCCGGTCCGGCAGCAGCCGTTCCGGGGGGAAGGCTCGAACCGCGGCGTCCCGCAGACGCCAGGTCCACATCGGCCTTCCCGTCTTGGCGCTCATGGCGGCCTCCTTCCAGGGAACGGCAGGACCAGCGCGAGGATGAAGACGGCCAGCATCAATGCGATCACCACCAGGTTCGCGACCGAGATCACGAACCATCCCCAGTGGATGGTGTGGGCGGGATGATCCAGGTGGACGAGCGCGCCGAGCAGCGCTCCTGTCCGACCTCCCGCGATGCCGGCAGACATGCTCGCCTCCCTCGGCAGGTTCCGCACTTGAGATCGAGCATCACCGCGCGGTAGCAGGAGCGACCGGCCAAGGGGCCCGTCTTGGACGTGACCCATGGCCCAAAGCCAGCGACAGGCTCACGAACCTCTCACATAGGAGCCCCTGGTCTCTAGCCGCCGGAGGCCGGCAACGAGACGCTGACCAGTGGTATGAGGCAATGCCGTCTTCGGGCTGGGGTGAAGCGCCATGACTGCGAACACGTCTCCGACGACAACGCTGCGCCGGCGCCGGCCGATCGGCGCGGCGCTCTGGTTCCTCTGGATGGTGTTCCTGCCATGGATACTGGGAACGGCCGTGTGGACGAACTCGTGGCCGGGCAGCCTCCGCATCCTGGTCGGCTGCTTCGTCATCGGATGGACGATCGCGTCGATCCCGCGGGCGAGGCAGGCGGACAAGCCCTGATCGAGGCCGGACCGGTCAGGCGGCGGCTCGAGATCAGGGCCGAACGCCGGAATGGCCGCCGTAGCGATGGCTGAGGTCCACACCGCCGGCAGCGGCCCAGAACCCGCTGGATCAGTTTCCGCGAGGCTGGCGATCTGGATCCTCTGAGCTTCGGCGGGCGATCCTTTCTGCCAGATGACTCTCTCATTCAAGCCTCATCGGGCCCAGAACCATACTTGCGGACACGCCGTACCGGGAGATGCCTCGGCAGCGTCCAAGCAAGGAAGTCGTCATGGCGTGGATGGCCAAGGTCGCCTCGGCCCAGGAGCGCCGCCGGCACTACCGCGAGAACATGCGGCTCGGGTTCGACGCGCTGAGCGACCTCTACTACACCTACTGGGGCGAGTTTTTTCACCTTGCCCTGTTCGAGCCTGGTGACGATCAGGCTGACCTTGCCGCCGCCTACCAGCGCACCCACGAGCGCTATCTGGAGGCGGTCGACGGCGCCGCGGCACGGCGCATCCTCGATGTGGCCTGCGGTGGCGGCGCGCTCTCGGCTTGGCTGGCCGACCACACCGATGCGGAGGTGGTCGGCGTCGATCTGTCGGGCAGTCAGCTCACGCATGCCCGGCGCTGGATCGCGGACGGACGCCGTCCCAACCTGCGCTTCGTCCGGCACGACGTCATGCACCTCGATGAGCTCGCCGAGCAGCCATTTGATGCCGCGCTCTGCCTGGACGCTGCCTGCTACCTGCCCGACCGAGCGGCCGCGCTCTGCGGGATCGCGACCCGCCTGCGGCCGGGAGGCAGGTTGCTGCTGGTCGACTGGTGCCAGGTGGAGCACGCCACCCCGATGCAACGGAACTGATCCTGGAGCCGCTGTGCCGCTACTGGGCGATCGCCGACCTGGCGACCGTCGCAAGCTACCGCCGCGCGTTTGCGACTGCGGGCCTGCGCATCCGCCGAGTCGACGACCTGTCCGAGGCCGTGGTGCCCAATTGGGAGCGCGGTTACCGGGCGGCGCTGCGCGCGCTCGCCGAGCCGATCCGGCTCGGTGAGCTGTTGCGCCTGGCCGCCGTGACCGTCAAGCGCGGCGCTGTGGCGGTCCAGGCGGCCAAGGACCAATTCCAGGTTGCGTTGCTCGCTCGAGCGGCGGCGGATTCCGGGCTCCTGCGCTACGTGAGCGTTCTCGCCGAACGAAGAACGGGTGAGCGGTGACGGCGTACTGAACCGGCGAGTTCGGGGTGGGGCCGGTGCTGGCCGCCAAACTGCTGGGCAAGGTCGGCGATGTGCGTCGGTTCCCGACCAAGCATCACTTCGCCCCCACACCGGCACGGCGCCGCTGGAGGCCTCAAGCGGCCAGGTCGTCCGCCATCGGCTGTCACGGGCCGGCGACCGCTGCGGTCTACCGGTGCCTGGTCGCCGATCGGCGCGAACAGCTGCACCCGGTGGTCGCCAGCGGCTGATCACCTTCGGTTTGGTTCCGCTGTACTCCGTCCTGCGCCGCGCCGGCCCATCGGTCTCCTGACCGCCTCACCTCGCAGGTTGAGTGGTCTCGCCCACCGGCCCGTGCTCAACGGGTGCTTTGAACCGCGGGTGGACGTCATACAACTCCACGGTGCCCGCGTTGGGATCCAAGCACCCCTCCACCGTCACCATGGGCGCCAGCAGCCACAACAACCACGCCAATGCCGCCAGCAGCCGGCCAGCAAGCAGCATCGACGGATGGTACGAAACGCCTGCTCACAGCGCGAATCCGAGTTTCCGCGCCCCACAGGGTGAGCTGGGCTAGGGGCAGCCGGTGGGCAAGAGCTCTGGGGACGCTTCAGGCCCGGGACCATTGCCCACCTCAGCGTGAGGCGTTTGGCCATGGCCACCGGCACCGGCGGGCCGGACCATCGAATCGCCCGGCCGGGCAGCCGGTGAACCGATGAGAGGAGGGCGATCATGGTCGAATGCCCGCGCTGCGGCAACGTGGCTGAGTACGTGGCCGGCGAAGCGTTCGTGCTGGTGTGGTGCGGCTCTTGTGTCGACCTCATCGAGGTCGGCGACCTCGTCCTCCAACCGGCGTTCTCCACAGCCGAGGATGACCTGGCCGCGATCCGCTGACCGCCGTGTGATCCAGGCGAGGAGGCATCCAATGAGACTCCTGCGTCCACGACAAGCTCCCAAAGCGCGGCCGCTCGTGTTCCGGCGATGCCCCGGCTGCGACTACGACTTCGCGACCGACACCGGCAGCAAAGCGTGCGGCTGGTACGCCTGCCCCTACCTGCCGGAGGAGCTGAAGGTCACCTGCCCAGACTGCAACTACAACTTCGCCACCGGCGAGGGCACGCCGTGGTGCGGGGAGCCGCCAGGCTGCCGCTGGGCGGCCGAAGGCTATCAGCACGCCGAGAACGCCCGCCGGTTCCAGTCTGAACAAGGCTGAGCATCTCGCTGGAAGGAGGATCACCCCGGGGTGGCGTGGCCCCTCCCAGCGTGATGCGTACCGTAGGGTGAGATCGCTTGGCACCGTGGGCGGCGCCAGCCGATCCTGGGTGGGCGTCGTGGGCTGGGTGGCCCTGCGGCGTGGGGGCAGCTCGGTCCCCCGGATGAGCGCCACCGCGTGCAGCACGATATGGCCGCCGATAGTTGCACCGAGCGCCGAGCCGCCTTGCCAGACGGCCAGCATCGGCAGGATCGACAGCAGCATGCCCTCGGCGGCGCCATAGACCAGGCCCTCCCAGACCAGCCGGCCCTAAAAGGGTCTTGGGTGTTGGGTTGACGTAGGGTGCGCCGAGCTTTGGCGACGGCACCGGTTGGGCCTTGGCTCGTCGGCTCCTGGTCTGTTGGTCAGCTTGCCGCGAACTGTGTGACTGCCGTCAGGAACCGCTCCAGGTGTGAGGGGAACTCGGGGTGGGGTGGCTCGGGGCAGCCGGGCACCTCCCTGGCGTGTGGCACCCGGCGTAGCAGCGCGTCGACGGTGCGGCGCTGGTGGACCCGATTCTCGGGGACTGACGGAAGCGCGCCGACCGGCAGCTGCAGAGTGGCCAGCTCGGCATCGGTGACGCCACGAAGGGTCTGGCCGACCAACAGCCCGTCGATGACCTGGGAGCAGGCGCCGAGCTCCACCAGGTCGCCGCGGACCCGCGCATCGACAACCGGGTCCCCGGCGCTGGGCGGCCAGGCCAGCAGGAGCCGCTGGATGCGGTCAGGCCGCAGCAGGGCAAGACGGACGGCCACCGAGCAGCCGTTGGATCCGGCCACCAGGGTCACCGGCCGGTCGGGCAAGGTTGGCGCCAGATGGTCGGCCTCGGCCGCCCAGCTGGGCGCGCGAGCGGGCCGGTTGGGCGCCAGCACCTCCAGTCCACGTCGCTGCAGCCCGGCGACGATGCCGGGCGTTGCCCAGAACCGCTCGGCGTCCATGCCGTCTTCCCACAGGCCGCCGTGGACCAGCACCAGGGTGGTCATGGCCAGCATCGTGTCGCCCCCCCGTGGCGGTGGCAACGTCGGGTTGGACGGGCGCTGTGCCGCAGGCGGCCGAGGTGCGGCGGTTGACCGCCCAGGACCACTGGGCGCCAGCAGGCACCTTCCCGTTCGCGGTGAACCCACCGTTGGGCTAAAAAGGACTTTGGGGTGTCGGGTTGAGGGACGCGCGGGCCGAGTTGGAGCTGGACACCTCGATGGGTGAGGATCACGGGCATGCCAACCATGCCTCGCCGCCCTGCCGCACAACAAGAACGCCACCGCCTGGAGGCGCGCCGGCTGCGCGCGGCCGAGCTGTTGGCTGCCGGCGTCCGCCAAGCCGAGGTCGCCCGCCAGCTCGGCGTCTCCCCCTCAGGCCGTCAGCGTCTGGCACCGCCGCTTCAAGGCCGGTGGCACGCAGGCACTGTGTAGCAAGGGTCCAGCGGCCCGGCGCCACGGCTGTCCGACCAGCAGCTCGCCACCGTCGAGCAGGCCCTGCTGAAGGGTCCCACGGCCAACGGCTTCACCGGCGAGCTGTGGACCCTGGACCGCATCGCCGTGGTGATCGAGCGGCTGACCGGCGTGCGGCACCACCCCGCACACGTGTGGGCGCTGCTGCACTACCGGCTCGGCTGGAGCGTGCAGCGCCCGCTGCGCCGGGCCGCCGAGCGCGACCAGGCCGCCATCGACCGCTGGGTCGCCGACCGCTGGCCACAGATCAAGCGAAACGCCCAACGGCGCAGAGCCTGCCTGGTCTTTTTCGACGAGTCTGCGCTCAGCCTGACGCCCAACGTGCGCCGTAGCTGGGCGCCGCGTGGTCAGCCGCCGGTGCTGGTGCACCCGTTCAACTGGAAGAAGGCCTCGATGGCCGCCGCGATCTGCTACGGCGTCAAAGGTGGCGGCGCCCAGGTCTGCTTTCACGTCCAAGCCGGCAACTACGACACCGGCACGCTGATCGGCGTGCTTGGCGAGCTGCGCAGATTCCTTGGTGGGCAGAAAGCCACGCTGCTGTGGGCGGGCTGCCCGCCCATCGCAGCACCGCCATGCGCGACTGGCTTGCCACCCAACGGTCCTGGCTAGTGGCCGAGAGGCTGCCCGCCTACGCGCCCGAGCTCAACCCAGTTGAGGGCCTGTGGTCCAATCTGAAGGCGGTGGAGCTGGCCAACCTTTGCTTCCCGACCCTGGCCGGGATGATCGAGCAAGCCCATCTTGGGATCGAACGGGTCCGTCGCACACCCCATCTGGCCTACTCGTTCTTGCGCCACACGGGCTTGTCGGTCGCATGAGGCTCAGCACCCAATCGCTGGTCGCCGATGCCACGAGAAGCCATTGGATCGGGGTTGGATCGGCCGGCGAACACATGTCCCGTCTCAGCGGAGCTGCTGTGGTTCATGCGGGCGCCCCGCCGATGCTGCTTCGGGATCGCCCCCCTGTGGATAGTGGTCCGTCCCAAGGCCACGCTCCGTGGCGCTACGGGTTGGCGCTCCCGCCATGGGGAGCGCGGTCGGCAAGCACCGACCAGCCACGCTGCCGGAACTCCGATGCCAGCAAGTCCATGAACACCGCGTCGTAGCGGCGACCCATGGTCACCCCCGCGCCACGGCGGCGGCCCACCTCGCGGAACCCGACCTTGGTATAGACCCGGATGGCCCGCTGGTTCCACGCGGCGGTCGCCAGCATGATGTTATGCAGGCCCAGCATGGTGAAGCCCCAGTCCAGCGTGAGCAGGGTCGCCTCAGTGCCAAGCCCCTGGCCGCGCCGCTCGCCAAGGTGGATGCCGAACTCGGCGGTGCCGTTGCGGTGGTCGATGCCAGCCAGCGTGCTCCAGCCGACCGGGGCCTGGTCGGTGCGGTCGTAGACGGTGAAGTCCAGGCAGTCGGGCTTGCCGCTGCGGCCGACCACGCGGTCGCGCTCTGCCTCCAGCGTGAAGGGGATGACCCTGCCGTTGCCGTTGGCCACCTCCAGGTCGTTCTCCCAGGCCTGGTAGGTCGGGATGAGGTCGGACCGCAGCGGCCCCAGCGCCACCCGCTCGCCCTCGACCACAAACCCCGGCTGCTCATCCATCTCAACCGCCCCTGTTGATGATCTCGCCGTCCCGCGATGGCCGCGCCGAGTATCCCGCAAGGCCGTGCACCAGGGGCACAGGCCGACTGGAGCGCTCGGTGGCCTGTCGAGTTTCCGTCTTGGCGGAGCAGACAAAGCGGACACCGACCGGGATCTCCCGACCCAGCGCAGCTTCACTGGGGCGATTCGCCGCCACAGGCGTCCCGCTAAGTCTCCCCCGCGCAGGTCAGGGCATTGTTGTCAGAGCAGATTCAACGGGACAGGACAACACAAGAGTCGATTAGGACAGGTCTATGTCCGAGGTCGGCTACGGTCCCGGCCATCAACCCAACACCCAAGACCCTTTTAGGTGAGCGCTTCAAGGTATCCCGCAACACGGTGTGCCTTGCGCTCGGGTTGCTCGCCAATGAGGGAACCATCACCAGTACGTCCGGCCGGGGCACCTTCGTTCGAGACCGGACCGAGGCTGCACCACGTCGACTGGGACCGGAATCAAGGAACCGCTCGTTAACGTGGACGCCTTCCAGGACCCTTCGCTGGTCAGCTGGCCGAGGAGCACCGTGGTCGGGCGAAACGGCGAAACGGCGGCGGCCTATTGCACGTTCTTTCTGTATGGGAGGTTGCACGCGGCTGAGGAGCTGCGCGCGAGGTCGTAGCTGCGGAGTGGATTGCAGGTCGGGTACTTCGCCAGCGGTGGAAGGGGGGTGCGGGCTGGGTCCGGAGCCAACGATGGTCACGTCCACAGCCAGCCTGTTTTGCGGGAGGACGTATGCGAGCAAGCATTCGAATAGCGCTTTTGTTGGTGACCCTTCTCATCCTCTTCCTCGTCGTGCAACTCCCGCCGGCAGGCGCGACGCACGGCGGCGACACTCGCGTCTCTATCGGCAGCCCGTCCAGTCCGTTTTCCCAG
The DNA here is from genome assembly GCA_036392615.1 of Actinomycetes bacterium. GTDB lineage: Bacteria > Actinomycetota > CALGFH01 > CALGFH01 > CALGFH01 > DASVXQ01. The sequence continues at coordinate 7,826 of DASVXQ010000484.1, forward strand.
AACAAGCAGAACGAGCCGGCGGTCGCCGTCGACCAGGCCCACCCGAACATTTTGGCCGCCGGGGCCAACGACAACATCGACATCGAGGCCTGCAACGCCGGCGACGACACCACCTGCCCATTCACCCCTGGCGTTGGGGTCTCCGGGATCTACTTCTCGTTTGACTCGGGCGACCATTGGGTGCAGCCCACCTACTCCGGCTACAGCGCCAGAACGGGTGTCGGCGGCAGCTGCCTTGGGCAGGTCGGCCCTGACCCCGGCTGTGTGCCGCTCACCCCTCAGCAGGGCGGCCGGATCGGCACGCTGCCGTGGTACTACGAACATGGCGTGGTCTCTGATGGGGACCCGGCGGTGGCTTTCGGCCCACGCCCGGACGCGCAGGGCAGGTTCTCGTGGGCGAACGGCTCGCGGCTGTACTACGCCAACCTGACGTCGAACTTCTCCGCCAAGCGCAGCGAGGCCGGCTTCAAGGGTGTGGAGGCGATCGGCGTCTCGCGCACCGACAATGTGGCGGCCGCGGCGGCGGGGGGCGCCAGCGGCAAGGCGGCGTGGAAGTCGCCGGTGCTGATCACCGGCAGCCAAAGTGCGGCGGCGTTTGCTGACAAGGAGCAGATCTGGGCCGACAACGCCGCCTCCAGCCGCTTCTTCGGCAACGCCTACGTCTGCTTCGCCCGCTACGTGGGCGGCCCCAGCGCAGGGTCCAACGCCCACACCCTTGATGTGGCAAGGTCGACCAACGGCGGCGACAGCTGGTCCAAGCTCACCCTGGTCAACATTCCCGGCTCCTCCTCCGGCAAGTTCGCCCTGGTCAGTGGGCACAGTGGCTGCACGGTCCGGACCGACGCCAGCGGCACCGTGTACGTGTTCTGGCTGGGCTGGGACCAGCAGCTCAAGCAGCAGGGTATCTACATGGCTCGGTCCTTTACTGGCGGCGCCAGCTTTGAGCCGCCGCGGCGGCTGTTCCTGGCCGTGCACACCGGCATCGTGGACCCCGTGCTGGCCCGCACCACCATGGACGGCATCGCAGGCGCCAGAAGCGACCTGTCCGACGCGCCCAGCATCGACATCGCCAATGGCGCGCCCACCGGCACCGGGGCCACCAACCAGATCGTGCTCACCTGGGTGGACGGCCGCGACGGCCTCAACAATGAGCATGTCTTCTTCACCACCTCCACCAACCGCGGCGCCACGTGGACACCACTTCGTAGGGTGGAAGAGCAGATCGGTCATCCCTCGGATCGGGGCTACTACTCCGCGCCCGCTATCTCGCCTGACGGCCGCGACGTCTATCTGGTCTACAACGCGTTCACCGAGCCCTACAAACCAAGCACCATCGGGGCCGCCAACGACCGACCCCTGGTCGGGGTCGTGACCCATGCCGACGTGGCCGCCAACCGGGCCGTCGGGGCCTTCTCGCAGCTGCATCGCAGTCCGCCGGGGGACGCTCGAGGCTCCAGCCAAAACGACCTGACCGCCGAGTTCCTGGGTGACTACGTGTATGCGGCGGCGACCAACGGCTACGGCGCCGCGGTCTGGAACGACGTGCGACGCGCCGCCGACTGCCCGGCCATCGACGCCTGGCGGATGGCGCTGCGCACCGGGGCGTCGGTCCCCACACCAGCCCCCCAGCAGGACTGCCCCGCCACCTTCGGCAACTCCGACATCTTCGGCGGCTCCTATGCCGACCCCACCACTCCCTAACGTCGACCGGTCAAGAGGGGAGGGGCGCCCGGGGGCGCCCCTCCGGCCTCCTGCATCGTGGTTCGATCCAGCGCGGACGATGCCGTGTCGCCGACCAGCTTGCCTGTGACGCGCAAGTGAACCGGAGCTGCGAGAGCTTCCGGCCTCCAGCCACGGTTTGCACGTCTTAAAGACTTTTGCGATCTAGGGTGACTGTTGCTACCACAGGTCGAGTCCGGAATGACGAAGAAACGCATACGGCAGATGCGGCGTGCGGCGAACCCGCTCGATGCCACGCTGGGCAGCGCCGATGACCTCCTCCAACGTGT
>DASVXQ010000485.1:0-60268 GCA_036392615.1 Actinomycetes bacterium
CGGCGGGCAGACGCAGCGCAGCGGCGGCCTGCCGAGGCGGATGCCGCGTGCCAACCTCGCGGAGGGCCTGCGCGGCGGTCCTCCCCCCGGGTTCGGGCCCTCGCCGGCCGGTGCCGGCGCTCCGCGGCGGTCCGCTCCGGCGCGCAGCCGCTCGCCGGAGGAGATCCGGGCGATGTTGTCCAGCTATCGCAGCGGCGTCGAGCGGGGCCGGCGCACGGCGGCGAGCCCACCAGCCGAAGCCCCACGGCGCGCCGATCGCGGCTACGACGACCCGTCACGCGGCGGTGAATGGGGATGACCGGTCACGACACGGTAGCCAAACCCTGATAGCGAGGCCGAGCGCATGGATCGACCCGAGGCCTCTCCTCCTTCGCAACCAGGGAGGCTGCTGCGCCCCTATGCGCTGACGCGCGGGCGCGCCCGGCCCAGCCACGGGTCCGACCTCGAGCTCGAAGCGCTGGTCAGCACCACCATGATCGGCGAGACCATGCACATGCCGGCGCCGGAGCCGCACTCGATCGCGCTGCTGTGCCGTGAGCCGCTGTCGCTGGCGGAGATCGCCGCCCACATGAAGCTGCCCATCGGCGTCGTCCGCGTGCTGGTCGCCGACATGGCCCATCAGGGCATGGTCGAGATCCACCGGCCCACCCAGGTTGGCGCCGGCGGCCCCGACATCCCCCTGCTGGAGCGTGTCCTCGACGGCCTCCGAAGGGTCTGACCGGCGGCCACCGCATCGCACCGAGGCCGCTACGCCGCCTTCTCCCAGACCGACACGTGCGTCGTGCTGTCGCTCGTGAAGAGCGCACGGGTCCAGTCGCTCCAGCGCTCGCGCAACGACATTCCGGCGAGCCGTGCCATGAGGTCCAGCTCGGACGGCCAGACGTAGCGAAAGGGCGCCGAGAGCGTCTCGAGCTGGCCGTCGACCGCCCAGTAGTGATGGGAGATCAGCCCTTGCGAGGCGACGTCGTACTCGTCGAAGCCCAGATGCGTCGGGGTCACGGTGAATGCCCGGACCGTCTCGCCCGGCGGGAGCCGCCGCAGCCCCGGAACCCCGACCTCGACGACGAAGCACCCGCCTGGCTCCAGGTGCTCAGCGACGTTCTGGAAGCAGGCGACCTGCCCGTCCTGGGTCGTCAGGTTCATGATCGTGTTGCGCACCAGGTAGGCCAGCCTGAACGTCCCGGCCACCCTGGTGGTCGCAAAGTCGCCGATGGTCACGCCGATGTCGTCGGTGCCCGGCTTGGCCTGTAGCTGGGCGACCATGTCCGGCGACAGATCGATCCCGTGCACCCGAACGCCCCGCTGGCTGAGCGGGATCGCGATGCGACCCGTCCCGATGCCGAGCTCCAACGCGGCGCCGCCGCCTGCCAGATCGGCCAGGAAGCTCACCACCGGATCAACCACCGCAGGCTCGAACAGCTCCGGCCACTTGGCCTGGTAGCTCTTGGCGATCCGTTCGCCGAAGTAGTTCTCAGGCACGGGCGCAGCATGACAGGGGTCCAGGGCATGCCGCCATCCATTTGCGCCAGGGCCGCGGCCCTAGTCCAGCTCGTCGAGGTCGCGCAGCGAGCGGAAGCCGCCGTGCGCCCAGGCCAGCGGGTCGTCCAGCTCGCGCGGCTCCAGCTCCTCGATGACCCCTTCGACCAGCAGGTCGTAGCCAACCTGGCGCGACCCCGCCAGCCGGCAGGAGGCCAGCGGGCGCCGCCCGCCGATGACCGGTCCCCAGGCCGACTCGCGCACCTCCAGGCCGGAGAACATCCCGCGGATCGGCGGCCGGACCTCCGCGAACCGCTCGGCCAGCGCGCGGTCGCCGGCGCCGAGCACCTGCACCACGAACGCCCCGGTGTCCTCGATCGCCTCCCACAGCGCCGACGCCGGATCGATCAGCCCCAGCAGCCGCGCCGGTTGCCCGTCGGCCACCAGCACCGACGACACCGTCAGCCCCGCCCCGTCGCGCGCCCCGCCGGCGGCCCACACGGTGACCGGCGCCACCAGCCGGCCCCGCAAGCGTCGCGCCGGGCTCCGCCGCTCCGGCGGCGTGGCGAATGGATGCTGCCCGCCGATCCGGATCCGCTCGTCCATGTCGCCGCTCCCATCCGCCGATCGTGCCTGCATGCCTCCGGCCACCAGCCATGCTGCTATTCCAGCAGCATCACTGCTCCCCGCGGACGCCAGTGGCCCACGGTCGGTCATCGTGCGCCAGGTCGGCCACGACCGCGTCGTGGTCCGAGGGGTATACCCCCGCGACGGGCGTGTCCGCGAGGAACGCCCGCCGCACCGCCAGCGGCCGCCCGGCGGTCCCGGGCCGGGCCAGGATGTAGTCCACCCGACGGTCGATCTGCTTGACCGCCGCCAGCGGCGCGAGCGGGTTCTTCGAGCTGAGCGTCACCGCGTCCGGGTCGCCGCCGCCGGCCACCCAGGTGTCCACCAGCACGTCCGTCAGCGCCCGCACCTCCGGGCCGTCGGGGCCGGCGTTGAGGTCGGCGGTGAGCAGCACGGGCGGCGGACCGTCGAGCGCCGGGTCGCGCAGCAGCGCCGCCAGCGCGCGGGTCTGCGCCAGATGGTCCTCGGCGAGGTCCGGCTCCCACTCCACGCAGGAGACGACCACGTGCAGCGCGCCGTCCGGATGGTCGAGCGTCGCCAGGAGCGCCACCGGCTCGACCCGGTTCGCCGACGGCAGCCGGTGCCGCCGCACCGACCGGATCGGCCAGCGGCTCAGCAGCGCGACGCCCACGTCGATGCCCTCCAGGTCCGGCGGGCCCGGCGACGTCCGGCTCGAGACGCTCGAGCGTCGCCGCGATCGCCGGCTGGCGCTCCCGCCAGTTGCCGAAGCGCCACAGCAGGTTCCAGCTCACCACGCGCACCGGCCAAGGGTAGGCGGCCGCTGGCAGGTCCTCCACGACCCCGAAGGCAACGAGTTCTGCCTGCTCCGCCCCGCCCCTGAGCCCCAGCTCCGGGAAGGTCACGCCACCCGGGCCAGGTTGCCGGAGCTTGACGGCATCCAGCTCCAAGTCCCGGGTGGGTCTCGAGCGGCGTCCGAGGCGGCCCCGGCTCAGATCGGCGAGGTGGCTGCCTTGGTCGCGTAGAAGGCGATCCGGACAGGGCTGGTGACCGGCTGGCCCGCCTGGTTCAGCACGCGGACCGCGGCGCCGTTGCAGAGCAGCGAATAGTCGACCAGGTTGACCGGCATGTTCGGCCCCGACGCCGGCGCCACACCGGTCATGACCACCGAGACCGGCGGCAGGCACACGGCCAGCTTCGGCCACGGGACGAACGCCGTCCCGCGGCTGTCGGGCGTGACGACGGCCGTGCCCGCTCTGGTGTTCGGCGTGGCGGCCTGGGTGGTGGCCCAGTAGTGCAGGCGGATGGTGTGGTTGGCGATCGCCGCGCCGGCCTGGTCCAGCGCGCGCACCGAGAAGCCGGCGGCGCTGTAGCCGGCGGTGATGAGGTTCAGCGGCAGGCCCGGGCCGACGTATGGCGAGCTGCCGGTCACGATCACGCTCACCGGTGTCGCGGCCAGCGGCCTGGAGAACCGCACCGCGGCGACGCCACGGGCATCGGTGGTCGCGCTGACGACGGCGGCGGCGTGCGCTGCGTCCGTGAACGGGATGGAGGCGTGGTAGGAGTAGGTGTAGCAGTTGTCCTGGCTGGGCCGGGCGGCAACCGACACGCCGTTCTGGTCGAAGGCGCGGAAGCGGTAGCCCTGCTGGCCGGACGGTCCCACGTTCCCGGTTGCTCCGGTGAGCAGCGAGACCGGAAGGCCCGGCCCGTGCGCCGGCAGGTTGCCCGTCTGCACCACGACCGGGCTGGTGGTCGCCAGGGTCGGGAACACGCCGGTCGACTCGACCCCTTGCGGCGCGCAGATCGTCGTGCGCCCGCTGGCGGTCCGGTTGCCGACGGCGGCGTGGCCAGAAGGAGCTGGCAGGCTGAGTGCGAAGAGCGCCGCCAGCGGCAGCAGATAGCGGATTCGCGTGCGCATTGGTCCCCCCGTGTGCAGTCACGCTGTGAGCGGCGCCGCCGGAGCGGGGGCGCCGGATCTCAAGGGTTCCGCCATCGCGCGAGGCGCGTTCGACGCTAGACCTACCGGGCTTGCGCGGGAAGTCCAGATATCGAAGAGACGGCGGTTGTAGGCCGCTTCGTAACTTCGTTCCTGGACAGACGGTTCATACCGCCTGCCCGACCACCGCGTGGCCGGTGACCTCCGCACGAACCCGATCCTGCCGGCGCATGCCATTCGGATCGTTCTCCTGGAGACGGAGGTCGGCCATACTGGCAGGTGATCGCCGACGCCGGATCCGCTGGGCGCCGGGAGGTGAGCTGCGTGCAGCGAGGACCCCAGACGGTGACGCGCTCCGCCCCATCCCCTCGGACGCGCTGGCGGCCGGCCGTGCTGGCGTGGACGGTCTGGGCGCTGACGGTGCTGGGCCTCCCCGTCATCGGCTGGTTGGACCACCTCCTCCGCCAGGCGGGCAGAGGGGACCTGACGCTGCTGACTTCCGACGCGGTGGCCTACGTGCTGGGGTCGCTGGGCGCGGCCACGGTCGGGGCGGTGCTGGCCAGCCGCCGGCCCCGCCACCCGGTGGGCTGGCTGCTGCTGGCGCTCGGGCTGCTGGTGGTAGCGGCCGGAGTGGCCACCGGGTACGCCAGGTACGGGCTGCTGGTCCGGCCCGGGACGCTGCCTGGCGCCGTCTACGCGGCCGCCTACAACAGCGTCGGCTTCCTCCCCATCGCCCCGTGCCTCGGCTTCATCCTGCTGCTCACCCCAACCGGATCGCTGCCCATGGGGGGCGGCTGGCGGTGGTGGGCCAGGATCGCGGCCGCCGCGCCGCTGCTGGCGGTGGTGTCGTTGGCGCTGCTGCCGTTCGCGCGGCCCTATCAGTCGGTGGCCAACCCGCTGGCGGTCACCGCCCTGACGTACCCGCTGGAGGCAGTCGCCGCCGTGACGCTGGTCGTGACCGGGCTGGGGATTCTGGTGGCGGCCTGGTCGCTGGTGGTGCGCTTTCGCGGCGCCGGTGGGCTGGAGCGCCAGCGGTTGCACTGGGTGGCGCTGGCGGCGGTGGTGACGGCGATCGTGGTGCTGGCCATCGTGGCTCTGACGGCGGCCGGCATCAATGCTCCGATCGACTGGCTGCTCGGTATCTGCATGGTGCTGCTGCCGCTGGCCATCGGTGCGGCGATTCTTCGGCACCGGCTGTATGACCTCGACCGCATCATCAGCCGCACGGTTGCCTACGGGCTCCTGACGGTGCTGCTCGGCGGCGGCTACGCCGGGGTCGTCCTGGGATTCGGCCAGCTGCTCGGCCGGAATTCGAGCCTGGTGGTGGCCGGGGCGACCCTGGCGGTGGCGGCCGCGTTCCAGCCGGCCCGCCGCCGCGTCCAGGTGGCGGTGGACCGCCACTTCAACCGGCGCCGCTACAATGCCGCCCGCACGATCCAGGCGTTCAGCGCCCGGCTCCGCCAGGAGGTCGACCTGGACACGCTCGCCGCCGAGCTGATGCGCGTAGTCGACAGGACGATGGAGCCCACGACGGTCTCCCTGTGGCTCCGGCCGCCGGCGCAACCGGCTCAGGTTCTCGGCGCGACGAAGCGCAGGTGATCGGCCAGCACCACGACCAGGCGCCGGTTGACGTCGCTCCAGCGGCTGGCGTCGCTCCAGCGGCTGGCGTCACTCCAGTCCAGCACACTGACGACCACGGTCGTGCCCTGCCGGGACCAGCGCAGCAGCACGCTGCCACCCAGCGCCGACCGTTGCGGGTCGTCGGAGCAGACCGCCAGCACCCCTCGGGTCGAGTGCGCGGCCGGTGTGGCGATCCGGCGCTCGCGGTCGCATTCGAGGGCACGCCGGCCGCTTGCGTCACCGGTTGGCGCCGCCAGGATCGAAAGGGCGCCATAGCCCCCTGGTGCGCCGACGTAGCCGGGCGGCACGACGAAGCCACCCTGAACGAACCGCAGCGCGTGGTCGCGCCGGCAGGCGGGCGGCCGGCCGCACATCCGCGGCGCCGGCGAGCCGCGGGGTGCGGTGGGCAGCAGCCCCGGGCAGGGGATCGTGAAGCCGAGCCGGTCGGCGGCCCGCTGGCAGCTCGCGCGGAACGGCCTGCCGGTCGTGGCCAGGTAGACGCCGCCGACGCGCAGCGCGCCAGGTGGGAGCGGTGCCAGCTCGTATCCGCCCATGGCCGCGGCGGCGACGGTCTGGTAGCAGGCGACCGGCGTCGCCTCCGGCGGCGGGCGGGCGGGGTGGCCAGCCGGGTAGCTGCGGTGATCCGACATCGCCAGCACCGGCCAGAGCAGTGGACAGCCGGCCGTGCCGGTCCTGTAGGGCACCTGCGTGCTGGCGGCGGCGGTCGGCGCCGAGCTGGGCCCGGCGGATGGCCGCTGCCCGCCGCCCAGACCGCCGTTGAGGACACGGCCGGTGACCAGCAGCGCGGCGATCAACGCGGCGGCGGTCAGCACCCCGCGCGCCGTCGGGTTGGCTGCCAGGCCTACGCGCCACCGTCGTGCCATATGGACGCTCCGCGACCTCTATCCGGCCTATCCGGGCCTGCGGGCCTTGACGATCACGCCGGTGGCGACGTGGCCCTGGCGCCCGGCTGGGATGGTCCGCCGCATGACCTCGATGAGCTCCTGGGTGAACAGCGGATACAGGGCCGCCTCGTCGATCCCGAAGGGGCGGTGCCCCCCGACCCAGATGCCCGCGAATCCCGCCCGTTCCAGCTTGCCGGCGAAGACACGCTCCGCCATCGCTCCGGACACTCACCCGGCCCAGGCACTCTGGTCGCCCGCCACCTCGGGGGGCAGCTCCCCCTCCACCGTGAGGTCGGCCATGCAGATCCGGCCTCCGGGCCGCAGCACCCGGAAGATCTCGGCCAGGGCGCGGCTCTTGCGGGCCGAGAGGTTCAGGACGCCGTTGGAGATGACCACGTCCACCGACTGGTCGGGCAGCGGCATGTCCTCCATCTCCCCCTGCACGAACCTGGTCCAACGCTCGACGTCGGCCTGGACGGCATGGTGCCGGCCTCGCGCACACATCTCCTCGAGGAAGTCCAGCCCGACGGCCTCACCCTGGGATCCCACCCGCCGCGCGGCCAGGATGGTGTCGATCCCTCCTCCAGAACCGACGTCGAGGACCCTCTGGCCGGGCTGGAGCATCGCGTACCGCACGGGGTTGCCAACCCCGAGGGCCCACTCGACCGCTCCAGCCGGGACTTCGGAGAGGTCCTGGTCGCTGTAGAGCCGACGGGCGACCTGCTCACCGGCGCCGCCGGCGATCGCGCCGTACGCCTGGCGGACGGCCTGCTGGATCTCCCGCTGGAACATCAGGTCACGAGCCACGGGTCCGTTCCTCCTAGAGACCGGTCATGAAGCGCTCCAACCGGTCCTTGACGTGCGGGGGAAGCTCGTCCGCCTCCTGGGAGGCCAGGAACGCGCGGAGCTCCTTGGCGAACTCCAGCTCCCCGCAGCACCTGCGGCAGAACGACAGGTGCCGATCGATCTTCTCCTGATCCTGGGGCGAGACCGCGTGGTCGAGGTATTCCCACAGCTGCCGTACGGCGTCCGAGCAGGGGATCAGGCGTTGGCTGTCGGACATCTGATGGTCTCCCTCGCGAGCAGTCCGGTCTCCTGGGCGTAGTCCCACAGCTCGCGCTCGAACCGCTTCCGGCCCCGGTGGAGCCGGGCCAGGATCGTCCCAAGAGGCGTGTCCAGCATGCGGGCGATCTCTTTGGTGGCGAACCCGTCCATGTAGCGCAGCACCAACGGTGCCCGGTAGATCTCTGGCAGGCGCATGAGCACCTCCCGCACGTCCTCCTTGCCGAAGGCCCGCAGGTACTCGTGGTGCAAGGTGTCCGAGTAAGGCATCGGGTCGTGCTCGATCAGCGTCTGGTAGAGCGAGAAGTCGTCCACCTGCTCCACCGGCAGCTCCTCGAGCGACCGCGCCCGCCGGCGCAGCTGGTCGCGGAAGACGTTGACCAGGATGGCCTTGAGCCAAGGCCCGGCCGCATTGTCGTGCTGGAGGGTCCCGAACGCCCGGTAGGCGTTCAGCAGCGCCTCCTGCACCAGGTCCTCCGCGCCGTCCCGGACCAGCCGCCGCGCCAGCCAGTACAGGCCCGCGAGCTCCGCGGCGGCCAGCCGCTGGAACGACTCCTTGCTGCGGTCCCCCGCCTCGCGCATCAGCCCACCGATCTCCGAGCCCGCCTGGTGCCGTGCCATGCCTGCTCATCAGAGACGACGCCAGCGACGAATGTATTGCATCCAGCGGAGCATGCAATGGAGCGGCCGTCCACGGCGTCCGTACCGGACGAGCGGCGGTTGATCGCCCGTGCCTTCAGGACCGGATGTCGTCGAGGAAGGGGACGCAGACGATGCAAGCACCAGCAACCTCGCTGTGCGCCAAGTGCGGCGAGGCCGCCGACGGCTGGAAGTGCGCCATCTGCGGATCGGTCGCCCGCGAGCACGACCCTGGGCACCTGCATGCCGGCTCTGACCGCTACTGCACCCTGAGATGCGCCGGCTGCAGCGAGGCCGACGTACACTGCAGCTGCGTGTAGCCTCCCCGGCCGGCGCCGAATCATCCAGATCGGAGGATGGCCGCGCGGGCGCCCGCCGCCATCCTGATGTCCGACTGCCGCTGGAGACGGTGCCGCGGCGGGTCCCCGCTGGGGGGAGGAGGCCCGATGCTGCTGCTCGTCCGCCACGCGAACGCCGGCGACAAATCGCTCTGGCAGGGTCCTGACAGTCTGCGACCCCTGTCGTCCACCGGCCACGCCGAGGCCGCCGGGCTGGTGTTCCGCCTCGCCGACTACCCCATCGAGCGACTGCTGACCAGCCCCACCGTCCGCTGCCGCCAGACCGTGCAGCCGCTCGCCGACGACCGCCGGCTCCCCATCGACTCCACTCCGGCGCTGGCGGTGGCAGCCGACCTCACCGAGGTGCTCGCCCTGCTCGAAGATCCGGACCTGCAGGACGCCGTGCTCTGCACCCACGGCGAGGTGATCGGTCAGCTGCTGGTCCGTCTGGTGGCCGACGGGCTGGCGATCGACCAGCCCCTGGTGTGGCCCAAGGGCTCCACCTGGCTGCTCGACGGCGCCAACGGACAGGTCAAGGTTGCCCGCTACCTCCCGCCCCTGTCGCTCGCCATCCGCTGAGCATCCACGGGTTCCGCCGGCGCGGTACGCTCGTCACTCGTTGTCTGCGAGGAGGGTTCACGCATGTACCTGATCCGCGAGCGGTTCTTCCGGTTGGGCGACGACTTCGACATCACCGACGAGGAGGGACGCCCGGTCCTGCACGTGGACGGCAAGGTCATGAGCATGCACAACCGCCTGGTCCTGCGCGACCCGGCCGGCCGCGAAGTCGCCCAGGTCCAGCGGAAGCTGATCTCGCTGCGCCCCACCTACCAGGTCTCCGTTGGCGGCCAGGAGGCCGCCGAGATCCGCAAGCACTTCTTCACGCCGTTCGGCGACCGGTTCACCATCGACGTCCCCGGCCCGGACGACCTCGAGATGAGCGGCAACCTGTTCGACCACGAGTACGTCATCGAGCGGGGCGGAGCGACCGTCGCGACCGTTTCCAAGCGCTGGTTCAGCATGCGCGACACCTACGCGGTCGACGTCGCCCCCGGCCAGGACGACCTGCTCATCCTTGCCAGCGTCCTGGCCCTCGACATCGCCCAGGACCGCGAGCGCCAGCAGCAGTGACCGTCCGTCGCCAGCGCGACGTGCCGGGCGTAGCCTCGCCGGAGGCCGCGGCCCGTCCCCCTTCCAGGGGAGAGAAGCGGAGATGCTGACCGAGCGCCCTCAGCTGTTCGGACGCGAGCGGGAGCTCGCGCTGCTGAGCAGCCTGCTCGAAGACATCGGCGCGCACGGCGGATCGCTCCTGGTCCGGGGCGAGGCCGGCATCGGCAAGTCGGCCCTGCTGGCGGAGGCCAGGCGACGCGCTGACCAGCTCGGTCTGCGGGTGCTCGGCACGTCCGGGGCGCCATTCGAGGCGCGGATGCCGTTCGCCGGCCTGCAACGACTCCTGCGCCCGGTGGTGCGGGAGATCGGCGGGCTCCCGGAGCCGCAGCGCGCGGCCCTGGAGGTCGCGCTCGGCATGCGCGCCGGGCCGGCGGCGGACATCTTCCTGATCGCGCTCGCGGCGCTGAACCTGGTCGCGGACCGGGCGGGTGAAGCGCCGCTGCTCCTCGTCGTCGAGGACGCCCACTGGCTCGACGCCGCCACCTTGGACGTCCTTGCGTTCATGGCACGGCGTGTGGAGATGGAGCCGATCGTGCTCCTCTTCGCGGCCAGGGACGGGCACGCTCCCCATCTCGACGAGACGGGCCTGCGTGAGCTCCGGCTCGACGCCCTGGACGACGCAAGCGCGAACGCCCTCCTCGAGGCGCGCGCTCCGGAGCTCACGCAGGTGCTGCGACGGCGCGTGCTGGACGAAGCCGGCGGCAACCCGCTCGCGCTGGTCGAGCTTCCGCGGGCGCTCGACTCGAACGGCCTCGCCGCGGTGTCGGCCACGGCCCCGTTGCCGATGCCAGAGCGGCTGGAGCGGGCCTTCGCCGGTCGAGTGTCCGAGCTTCCGGCGGCGACGCGCTCGCTCCTGCTGGTCGCCGCGCTGGACGAGGGCGCGGGTCTCAGCGAGATCCTCACGGCCGCGTCGCTCGTGGAGGACCGCCCGGTCACCGTCGAGGACCTCGCTCCGGCGGAAGCGGCCAGGCTGGTGTCGGTGAGCGGTCAGGCCGTGCGGTTTCGGCACCACCTCGTCCGGGCGGCGATCTCCCAGGCCGCCGCGCACTCGGTGTGGCAGTCGGCCCACCGGGCGCTGGCGGAGACCTACGCGGCGGATCCGGACCGGAGCGTCTGGCATCGCGCGGCGGCGTTGACCGGTCCCGACGAGCAGGTGGCCGCCGATCTCGAGGCCGCCGCCGAACGGGCACTGCGCCGAGGGGCGCCCGCGGGGGCGGCGGCGGCGCTCGAACGGGCGGCACAGCTCAGCGATTCCGCCTCCGGTCGCGGCCGCCTGCACGTGCGGGCCGCCGAGATCGAGTTCGAGCTCGGCCGCTCGGATCTCGCCCTTCGGCACGTTGCGGAGGCGAAGTCGCTGAAGCTCGGGCAGGAGGAGCGGACGCGGCTGCGGTTCATGCTCGAGGCGTCCGATCAGGGCAGCTGGTCGGGCGGGGCCAGAGTGGCAGCCCTTGCCGAGATGGCCAACCAGATGACGAGCGCGGACGAAACCGCGCTGGCGCTGAGGTCACTCCTGACGGCCGCGATGGGCTGCTGGTGGGGAAATCCCACGCAGGAAACCCGCGACCTCGTGGTCGCCGCGGTGGAGCGCCTCCAGGTCCCCGACGACGACCCTGCCCGGCTCGCGGTGCTCGCCTGGGCCGATCCGGTGCGGCGGGGCGCGCTGGTCATCGACCGGATCGCACGGATGACGCCGGATGCGACCGGCGACCCGGCGACGCTGCATCTTGTCGGCATCGCCGCGACCGCGGTGTGGGCGTTCGACTGCTCCTTGGGCCTCCTCACCAGCGCTGTCGACGGTCTGCGAGCGCAGGGTCGCCTGGGACTGCTCGCCCAGGCGCTCGTCTTCCAGTCGTGGGCGGCCTTCCATCTCGCAAGGGAGACCCTCGCCGACTCCGCGGCGGACGAAGCCGCCCGGCTGGCGCGCGAGACCGGCCAGTCGCGGTGGGCGCTGGCCGCCGATCTCGCAAAGGCGGCCCTGGCCGGCGAGCGTGGTGACTTCGACACCGCGGACGCCCTGGCCGATCGCGCCGAGGCGGAGCTGCTGCCAATCGGCGCGCACGCGATGCTCTCGCTCGTCCAGTTCGCACGCGGCCGCGGCGCCGTCGCCCACCAGCTGTACTCGGACGGCTTCGACCGCCTGAAGCGGATCCTGGATCCGCGGGACGTCGCCTACCACCCCTTCGTCGGCGCCTGGGCGCTCTCCGACCTGGTCGAGGCCGCGGCCTTCTCCGACAACGTCGACCACGCGCGGCGGTACCTCCGACAGCTCGAGTCACTGGCGGCTCAGACCTCGGGACCGTTCCTGCGCGCAACCCTCAGCTACGCGAGGCCGCTGCTGGCCTCCGACGACAACGCCGAGGAGCTCTACCAGGCGGCCCTGGGCACCGGCCTGTCCAACTGGCCCTGCTACCGAGGACGCCTGCTGCTCAACTACGGCCGCTGGCTCCGCCGCCAGCGGCGGGTCGCCGAGTCCCGCGCGCCGCTCCGCGCCGCACGCGAGAACTTCGACGCCCTCGCGTTTGTCGGGCTGGCCGAGGCCGCGCGTCAGGAGCTGCGCGCCTCGGGGGAGACGAGCGTGCGCCGGACACCCGATGCGCGGGATCACCTGACGCCGCAGGAGCTGCAGATCGCGCAGCTCGCCGCCAGCGGACTGAGCAACCGCGAGATCGGCCAGCGGCTGTACCTCTCGCCCCGCACGGTCGGCTCGCACCTCTACCGGATGTTCCCGAAGCTCGGCATCAGCTCGCGCTCGGAGCTCGCCGGCGTCTTGTCCGCCGCGACTTCCGCTTCCTAGCGTGCCGGTCATGGATCGGCGCCGCATGCGGCGCCTGACCGCCCGTGCAGCTCCAAGGCTTGCGCGCCGCCCCCAGCGGCCAACGGTGGCCCGAAGTGCAGTCGTCTGACTGAAGCGATGCCCGGACCGGCGCCCGTAGTCTGCACCCACCCAGCTGGGCCCGCAGTCCCGAGCAGAGGAGCTCCCATGTCGCCTTCAACGGAGAGCAGGCAGACCGCCATGACCGATCCCGCGGTCCGCCCGTTCCGCGTCGCGGTTCCGGAGGACGAGCTCGTCGAGCTGCGCCGGCGGGTGGCGGCGACGCGCTGGCCCGACCGGGAGGTCGTCCCAGATCATTCGCAGGGCGTGCAGTTGACGACGATCCAGGAGCTCGCGCGCTATTGGGCGATCGATCACGATTGGCGCAGGTGCGAGGCGAAACTGAACGCCCTGCCGCAGTTCATGACCGAGATCGATGGGCTGGACATTCATTTCATCCACGTTCGTTCGGACCATGAGAATGCGTTGCCGCTGATCGTCATGCACGGGTGGCCCGGTTCGGTCATCGAGCTGCTGAAGATCATCGACCCACTCACCAATCCCACGGCACATGGCGCGAGTGCATCGGACGCCTTCCATCTGGTAATCCCGTCGATGCCGGGCTACGGGCTCTCGGGCAAGCCGCGAGACACCGGCTGGGATCCCGCCCGCATCGCACGTGCCTGGGTAGAGCTGATGAAGCGCCTTGGATACACGCGATTCGTGGCGCAAGGCGGCGATTGGGGCGCGGTCGTCACGGACGTGATGGCTGCGCAGGCGCCTCCGGAACTGCTCGGTATGCACTCCAACATGCCTGCTACCGTTCCACCCGAGGCCGCCAAGGCACTTCAGTCCGGCGGCCCGCCACCATCCGGTCTCTCAGCCGACGAAGGACGCGCGTACGAGCAGTTGAACGACTTCTACGCGAAGGGCATTGGCTACGCGGTGGAAATGGGGACGCAGCCGCAAACCCTGTACGGACTGGCGGATTCACCCGTCGGCCTGGCAGCCTGGATGATCAACCACGACGCGTACACTTATGGGCAAATCTCACGCGCCTTTGTTGACGGACACCCCGCGGGCGAGCTCACCCGAGACGAGGTCCTCGACAACATCACGCTCTACTGGTTGACGAACACGGGGGTCTCCTCGGGTCGTCTCTACTGGGAGAACAAGCTCGGCTTCTTCGACGCCAAGAACGTCTCCATCCCGGCCGGCGTGAGCGTCTTTCCTGGCGAGCTCTATCAAGCCCCGCGGAGTTGGGCAGAGCGGGCGTACCACAACCTCATCTACTTCAACGAGGTCGACAAGGGCGGCCACTTCGCCGCCTGGGAACAGCCGCAGCTCCTGTCCGAGGAGATCCGGGCGGCGTTCAGGCCACTGCGCTGACACACCGGTGGGCGGGGGGCCACCTCCGCCTTCCCTCGCGATCGTCCGTCAAGTCCTGTGAGAGGCAAGGTCGTCAAGCTCGCCTTCCCGCCTTGAAGGAGCGACAGATGGGCCAGGATGCAAACGAATGGAAGACGTTCCTCACCAGAGCCAACCAGCTCTTTCGCCCGACGACGCACCCGGCGGCGGTCCAGTTGCCGGTTGAAGGCTCGTTTCCTTCCCTCGACGGCGCGACCGAGTGGCTCAACTCCCCGCCACTGACGGCCGCCGGCCTGCGCGGCAAGGTCGTCCTGGTCGACTTCTGGACCTACACCTGCATCAACTGGCTCCGCACCCTCCCCTACGTCCGCGCCTGGGCCGAGAAGTACAAGGACCGGGGACTGGTGATCATCGGCGTGCACACGCCCGAATTCGACTTCGAGCACGACCTCGACAACGTCCGCCAGGCCGTCAAGGACATGCGGGTCGACCACCCGGTCGCGGTCGACAACGACTACGCGGTCTGGAGCGCCTTCGACAACCACTACTGGCCAGCCCTCTACTTCGTCGACGCGCAGGGACAGATTCGACATCATCAATTTGGCGAGGGTCGCTACGAACAGTCCGAGATGATCATTCAACAATTGCTGACCGAGGCCGGGAGCAGCGGGATCGGCCATGACCTGGTCTCCGTCGATGCCCGTGGCATCGAAGCCGCCGCCGACTGGGACAGCCTGCGGTCACCCGAGAACTACCTCGGCTATGAGCGCAGCGAAAACTTCGCGTCTTCCAATGGTGTGGCCCGGGACACGCCGCACGTCTATGCCGTCCCCGAGCGGTTGCGACTCAACCACTGGGCCCTTGCCGGTGACTGGACCGTGCGGCCAGCGGCCATCGTGCTGAACCAGGCCGAAGGGCGGATCGCCTACCGCTTCCACGCCCGCGACCTCCACCTGGTCATGGGACCGGCAGTGCGAGGGACTCCCGTGCGATTTCGCCTGCGCATCGACGGACAGCCGCCGGGAGCCGCGCACGGAAGCGATGTCGACGACCAGGGCAACGGCACGGTCGCCGAACCGCGGCTCTACCAGCTCGTCCGCCAGCCCGGCCCCATCACCGAGCGCACCTTGGAGATCACCTTCCTGGACCCCGGCGTCGGGGCCTACGCCTTCACCTTCGGCTAGAGACAGAAATCCGAAAAGGGCCCGCCGACCTGGAGCCCAGGGGCTTCAATTTGACCGTCCGCTCCGAATGGCTCGAACACGGCGAGCGGGCCACCTCGTTGGCGGGTGGCCGTCACTCAACGTTGACATTGCTGGAGGTCAACGGGTCAAGCTGTTCGATAGGTGTCGCCTCGTCGAGCGTGGCACAGATCGGCACCACCATCGTCACCCTGGTCAGGTCCAGCACTCGCCGCACCTGCGCGCTTGGTGCGGTCAGACGAAGGGAACCGCCGTGCTCACGGATGCGTCGGTACACGCCCATCAGCACCCCGATCCCGCTCGAGTCCAAGAAGCTGACCTGCTCCAGATCAACCACGAGGTGGTAGATGCCCCGGTCGACAAGCTCGGCCAGCACGTCACGGAGCTGCGGGCAGGTGGCCAAGTCGATCTCGCCGCTGACGTGGACGACGGCTCGGTCGTCCTGCTGCTGGACACGTAGATCAAGTTCCATCGCAGTCTCCTGAGGTGCCGTCGGCGGAAGGGCTGTGCCAGCGGGCGTGGTTCGCGGCGAGGACACCGTGGCGATCACGAGCAGGCGGTGAACAGGCAAAGTGTTGCGCCGATGACCAAGCGGCCACATCAGCCTGGCGGCGCCAAAGTTGAAATTGGTGCGGATGGATGGCCCACGTGCCGGCGGTCTGGTGCGTGGGTGGCCGTGGCCGGGCGGCTGGTTGCAGCCCGGGGGCCGCGGCCGGCCTGGACCCCGCTCCCACGGACCCCAGATGCTGCAGGTTGGTGACCGGCGGCTGCCACCGGTCTTGCATCGAGTGCGACATACTTCCTCCGCCGGACGCCGTGGCGGGCTTGGCGGCCGGACGAACTGGGTACCTCGTCCTGTACCGCTCGCGTTGAAGAACTGAGTAAGCTTGCCGGAAGTATAGCCCGTTCTTGAGGAACCTATTCCTCCAGAAGGCGCGTGATCTGAAAGGTGCTTACATCTTGAAGAGGTTCTGGAGGGTAGGGATGGCGCGGCGGTGCCGTGGCGATCTGCGGGTGGGGAGCTTCCGGTGAGCGGCCGTGCGCTGTACAGCATCGGTGCGGTCGCACGGATGCTCGATATCCCGGCGGCGACGCTGCGGACCTGGGAGGAGCGCTACGGGGTCCCGAAGCCAGAGCGCAGCGCCGGCGGACAGCGCCTGTACTCGCGCGACCAGGTGGGCCAGCTCCGCTTCATCAAGGCACAGCTCGCTGCCGGCATGGCCCCCGCCGACGCTCACCGTCTGCTCGCCGAGCGGCTCACTGCTGGCAGCCTCTTCGTGGGCGAGCCCGAGCCGGCCAGGACGCGCCTGCTCGTCCTGCTCGCCGAGCGCGACCCATTCGCCGCTGAGCTGTCGGAGTATTTCCTGCGGACCGAGGGCTACGAAGTCGCCTCGGCGCGGGACGCTGCCGACGCGGCGCGCAAGTTCGAGGAGCTCACCCCCAGCGTGAGCGTGATCGACCTGCTCATCTCCGGTGGGGCCGGGCTGGATCTGTGCTACCAGCTCAAGCAGCACAGCGACGCCCCGGTGCTGGCGATCTCGACCCTGGAGATCAGCGACCAGGCGCTGGAGGCAGGGGCCGATGGCTTCCTGCAAAAGCCGCTCGACCCGCTACAGCTGGTCTCGGCCATCAAGGACATGATCGGCGCCAGCGCCTTCCTGCGCCTCAGTCAGGGCGACCCGAGATGACCAGCCGCACTCCAGAGCGCCTCCCTGGCGGCCGCCTGGCCAGCGGCAGCGAGCCGCTGGACACGGTCTTGGGCGGAGGATTCCCAGGCCATGCGATCAACCTGGTGGTCGGACGGCCGGGCAGTGGCAAGACGATCCTGGCGCAGCAGTACGTGTTCCACAACGCCACCGTCCAGCGGCCCGCCATCTACCTGACGACCGTTTCAGAGCCGCTCGAGAAGATCTTGCGCTACGGCCAGACCATGGCCTTCTTCAATGCCAGCGCGGTCGGCCGGGCGGTGTTCTACGAGGACCTCGGGGAACTGCTGAACGCAAAGGGACTCGACGGGATCCTGGAGCGGATCGATCAGCTGGTCAAGCAGCAGCGACCTGGGATCATCGTGATCGACAGCTTCAAGGCACTGCAGCCCTACGCCGGCGACCAGGGCGAGTTTCGCCGATTCCTGCACCGGCTGGCCGGCCGGCTGAGCGCGTTTCCGGTCACGTCGCTGTGGATCGGCGAGTATGACCAGGCCGAGCTGTCGACCGCGCCGGAGTTCGCCGTCGCCGACGCGATCGTGCAACTGTCCAGCGAGCGCGTCGGACCGCGGGAGCTGCGCGTGCTGCAGGTGCTCAAGCTGCGCGGGTCGAGCTTTCTGTCCGGCAGGCACGTCTACCGGCTTTCCGATGCGGGCATCGAGGTCTTCCCGCGCCTGGCCGACCCGGTGGATCCCAGCGCGTACGCGCTGCCGGCGCAACGGATCTCGTCTGGCATCGTGGCGTTCGACGCGATGCTCGCTGATGGCTACTGGCCCGGGGCGGCCACCCTGGTCGCCGGTCCGTCCGGGGCGGGCAAGACCCTCATGGGCCTGCACTTCGTCGTCAGTGGCGCCCGCCGGGGCGAGCCGGGCATCATCGCGACCCTGCAGGAGAACCCCATCCAGCTCGAGCGGGTGGCCCAGGGCTTTGGGTGGTCGCTTGCCGAGAATGGGGTCGAGTTGCTGTACCGGTCCCCGGTCGACCTGCTCGTCGACCAGTGGGTGTACGAGCTGCTCGCCGCCATCGAGCGCACGGGGGCGCAGCGCATCCTGATCGACAGCCTCGGTGATCTGGCGTTCGCGGCCGGCGACGAGGTCCGCTCCCGCGAATACCTGTACTCGCTGGTGCAGCGCTGCTCTCGGCAGGGGGTGAGCCTGCTGATGACCCTCGAGCTGCCCGATCTGTTCCAGGTCACCCGCCTGTCGGACCTGGGCATCTCACATGTGTCCGACAACGTCGTGCTGCTGCAGTACCTGCGCCGGCAGGCCAGCGTGGCGCGCACCGTGACCGTGCTCAAGACGCGTGCGAGCCTGCACGAGCCGCAGATCAGGGAATTCGCGATCACCTCCGAGGGGTTCACCCTCAAGGACGAGCGCGGAGATGAACGCCTCGGCGACCCCTCCCCACTCTGACACGTCGAGCCGGCCGCGGTCACCGCCGAGGCTCCGACTGGTGCTGGCGCTCGGTACTCGCTCACCCTCCGGCCCGTGTGCGCGTGCCACGCTTGGAGCCCCGCTTGGTTTGCCCCTCGCCCGAGCCGCGCGATGCTGAACGGCGGCGCTGGCCGCCGCCCCGCTTCGCCTCGGCCGTCTTCTTCGGTGTCCAGATCGCCTTGCCCCCTGCCTCGACGGCGGCCTGATCCACATGCTCGGTTGCCTGCTCGGCCGCCTGGCTCACGTGCCCGACGGCCTCAGCGGCCGCCTGGCCAACGTGCTGGACGGCCTCATCGGCGGCCTGGCCAACCTGCTCGCTTGCCTCCGCCGCCGCGCTGTTCGCGCCTCCACCGGCAAGGCGACCCAGTGCCTGCTGCGCCACGTGGCCCACCTGTGAGGCACGGCTGATCAGGCGACTACGTTCACCGTCGTCCTCATCGTCCGAAGACGGTGAGCGTCGGCTGCCGCGCTTCGAGCCGCGCTTGGTCTCGCCGCTGCGTGCACGCCGCGGCTTGGCGTCCTGCTGCCCGGCATCCTGGCCGGCGCCCTGTGAGGACCCGGCCGCGTCCTGCGCCGCCTGCTGCACCTGCCCGGTCGCCTGTGCTCCCGCCTGGCTGACCTGGCCGGCTGCCTGCCCGGCCGCCTGGCCGACCTGGCTGGCTGCCTGCCCCGCGCCGGCACCAACCTGCTCGGCGGCACCGCCAACGGCCTTGCCGGTATCGTCGGCGGCCACGCCCACCTGCTTGCCGGTCTCAGTGATCGCCCCGCCGGGACCGACGGCCTGCCCGGCCGCCTGACCCACCTGGTCCAGCGCCTGCCCCGCCTGCTTGCCGGTCTGGGTCACCGCACCGCCCGGGCCGACGGCCTGCTTGGCGGCCCCGCCCACCTGGTCCAGCGCCTTGGTGCCCGCTCCGCCAGGCCCCAGCGCGCTCTGAGCGGTCTGGCCGACCTGGTCGACGGTCCGGGACACCGCGCCCTGGGGTCCCAGCGCCGTCTGTGCGGTCTGGCCGATGTCGTCGACGGCGGTGTCGACCGTCTTGAGCAGCGCCTCCAGGATCTGCGGGTTGCGGTCGATGGTGGTCAGGGCGCGGTCCAGGATGTCGTAGAGGTTCTCGAGCCGGACCTTGAGCAGCGCCTCGGCCTCCACCCCCTTGACATCGACCTCGACCTTCCCGACGTGCACGTGGACGCCCGCCACCAACTGCACCAGGTTGGCCAGCTTGGTCCGCAGCGACAGATGCGCATCCAGACCCTCGACGTCCAGGTAGACCTCGTCGATTTTGGCCTTGGGGACGTCCATGAAGACGTCGGGTTCGGGACTTGGCTGACGACCCGCCAGCGCGGCACGCCTGCCGTGCTGCTGGGACACGCGGCCGTCTCCCCGGCCGTCCCCATCCCCCTGCGCACCGTCGCCAGGCTCCCCGCTCTCTTCCTTGTGGGCGCGCTCCCGCTGCGCGTCGGGCGACTGCTCGCCCTCTTCCTCGTCGCGCTCCCAATTTGTCTCGTCACGAAGAGGCTTGGCCGGGTCCTCGTTCTCCGTAGCTTGGGCTCTCCTCTGCTGCGGCATCGCTGCACTCCCTCATTCGCTTCCCGCAGGGCTACCCAGCGTGCCGAAGGCCCATTCCTAGCAATTTGGTCGCTCACCTCATGAGGCCTCGGTGAAGCTCCATGTGTGACTCGCTGGTCAGCGAGTAGGAGCGGCTGCCCCGGTAGGACAGAGCAGCCGGGTCGTCCACAATGCCTACTCATCCCGATGACGCCGCTCTACCGAGAGTGCTCAGCTACGAACTCATCTCGTGTCCGGCTTGCTCCTCATCGTCGCCCCGCCGGATGTCTCCCGCGACGAGCACCGCCTTGTCGCCCGAGACGTCGAGCTCGGCCGCCACCGACCGGTCGGACACCACCGGTTGGGTGGCCCTGGTCTGGCCGGCGTCGACGATCCCCGCACCCGCCAGCGCCATTGCGACGGCAACCACCGCGGCGGCGATCGCGGCTCTACCTCGAGTCATGCTGGCCTCCTTCGGAGCGCGTCTGCTGACGGGTATTCGGCCCGGCGCCACCATTCGGATTGGCCCGGGAGGCAACCCACCACAGGTACCGATGGCTGATCTCCCCGGCCAGCCGCTCGTGGAGCCGCGCACGCACATAGCCCATGGCTGGACGTTGTTCAGGATTCGGTCTACATGTCTCTTGTATTCGTACAGGTGATATGCTTCCCTATGGTAGGAAAGAAAAAGCTTACACGTGAAGGAGCGGCATGACGCAAGCCCGGCCGACCGGCGACGACCTGGTCGAGATGCTGGCGGCCCTCGCCAACCCGCTGCGGGTGCGCATCGTCGCCAGGCTGGCCGGCGGCCGTGACTACGTGAGCCATCTGGCCCGCGAGATCGGCGTGAGCCGTCCCCTGCTCCACCTGCACCTGCAGCGCCTGGAGGCCGCCGGCCTGATCGTCGGCAGCCTCGAGCTCTCCCAGGACGGCAAGGCCATGAAGTTCTACGAGGTCACGGACTTCGACCTGCACCTGTCCGCGGCAACGCTGGCCGAGGCAGCCAAGACCCTGACCAGAGGGGACCCGGCACAGGGTCCCGCACCCAAGGAGGATTCCTGATGCACCTCGGCACGGTAGCGGCGTTCACCTGGCCGGACGCGGCGGCGCTCCTCGGCGTCCTGTTCTCGGCCATGTTCCTGATCGGTATCTCGATGGCGGTCTTCGTCGAGCTCCGCAAGACGAAGCTCGCGGCCGCCCAGGACGAGCACCTGCGGCAGCTCGTGCACCGCTACGAGCAGCTCGCCGAGACCACTCTGGACGCCCAGCAGCGGGCGGCCGCCGACCTCTCCGAGCTCCGCTCGCGCGCGACCTCGATCGAAAAGATCCTTCGCACGGTCGACGGAGAGTGACCGACGCGTCGAGGCGGTCGGCAAGCCGCGGCCGTCGCCTCGTCGCAAGCCCGCCGGGTCGATGGCCATCGACGGCCGCGGTCTCACGCCGTCGGTCGGGCCAGCCCAGACAGCCCAAGGAGGCCTCGTCATGCTCCCACCAAGGAAGCTCGCACGCATCGCCGGACCGCTGTACCTGCTTCTGATCGTGGCAGCCGCGTTCGCGTTGTCGGTGCGCTCCGCCATCGTCGAGCCGCACGCCGCGGCGGCGACCGCTGACAACATCCGCGCCTCGGCCACCCTGTTCCGCGTCAGTTTCGTCGTCGACCTCAGCGCGAACCTCGTCTACCTGCTGACGGCCATGGCCCTGTACCTGCTGTTCAGGCACGTCCAGGAGCTGGTCGCCGCCGCGATGGTCACCTTCGTCGCGGTCAGCGTCGCAGTCGGCAGCCTCAACCTCCTCAACCAGTACACCGCGCTCACCATCGCCACCAGCGACGCGTATACCCGCAGCCTCGGCAAGGCGGGCGCCGACACACTTGCCCTGCTGTTCGCAGACATGTTCAGCAACGGGAACACCGCCAACGCGATCTGGTACGGCCCGTGGCTGCTACCGCTGGGCTACCTCGTGATCAAATCGGGGTACTTCCCCAAGGCGCTGGGTGTCCTGCCGATCATCGGCTGCTTCGCCTACTTCGGGTGGCTGCTCACGACCTTCCTCACCCCCGACGCTCCAGCAGGCATCGGCTCGACCTTTCTCGCCGTTGCCGGCATCGGAGAGGGGGCGTTCGTGGTGTGGCTGGTGGTGAAGGGCGTCCATCTCCCCGCGGCGCCCGCCCGCTCCATTCCCAACCCCGACCCCGCGCGGTCGCCCCTCGTGGCCGCTCCGGTGATTGCTCCGGAGGAGCGCCGAGGATCCTAGCGGGACGTGCCCTCGCCGTGGGATTCCTGCTCGCGGCCCTCGGCCAGGTGCTGGAGCCTGCGGCCATCGACCCGGTCGCTGGGGACGGCTGCGACCCGGCACGCCGTCACCGCCCGCAGCGTCGCTGTCCGCCTCCCGCCCTCGAGCAGCGCCATCTCGCCGAGGATGGCGCCGGGCCCCACCTCGGCGATCGACTCGCCGTCCCGCTCGACGGCGAGCACCCCGTCGAACAGCAGCAACAGCTCCTCCCACCAGCTCGAAGTCGCTGGAACCGTCGACGCGCATCGTCAACGCCAGGTCGGGGAAGGCGGCCGCGCTGAACCGGATCCGCAGGCCGCCGAGCCGCATCCGGGTGGCGCCGATGTGGCCGTGTCCGCCCTGCCCGAACGCAGTGATCTGTCCGTCCTGGACGTCGATCCAGGCGCGCAACTCGTTGGCGAACCTGGCCGCGTCGCTGCCGACCAGCGTCCCGGGTTCGTCGATGGTGTCCGGCGGCGGGAGGTCGTAGTGGGCTCGGTGTGCATGGCACTTCTCCTTCCCTGGAGCTGGCGCCGGCGGCGGCGCGCGCCTGTGGTCGAGGTGTTCACTTGTCGACTGCGTACAGCTGCCACCTCCCGGGGACGCCCTTGAGCCGGTGGACCCCCCGATCCCGGAACGGGATGCCAGAGCCGGCCACCAGGTCGGCGACGGTCCGGGAGACGAGCACCTCGCCGGGCTGCGCCGCGGCTGCCACCCTGGCGCCGATATGGACCGCGATGCCCGCCAGATCCGCACCGTCCACCTCGACCTCCCCGGTGTGCAGGCCGATCCGGATCTCGATGCCCAACGTCCGGATCGCATCCCGCATCGCCAAGGCGCAGCTGATCGCCCGGGCGGGACTGGTGAAGGTCGCGAACAGGCCGTCACCAGTGGTGACGATCTCGCGGCCGCCGAACCGATCCAGCTCCTCCTGAAGGATCTGGTAGTGGGCGTCCAGGAGCGCTCGCCAGCTGCGATCCCCCAGTTGTGCCGCCCATTTGGTGGACCCGGCGATGTCGCTGAGCAGCACGGTCGCCAGCATCCGGTCGGGCGCGGCCGGCGGCCGCATTCCGGTGAGGGACTCCGCCACCTCGTCCAGGACCTCCTCGGCGTCCTTGGTGAAGAACCAGGCGTCGCCCCCGGCGACCTCCATGAACCTCGCGTTGGGGATGTGGTCGGCGAGGTAGCGGCCGTGCTGGATGGGGACCCGGGAGAAGTTGGACCGGTGCAGCACCAGGGTCGGGACGGCGATGGTGGAAAGCACCGAACGCACGTCGAACCCAAAGATGTAGCGATACTGCGCCTCCGCCGTGCGTGGGGTGGCCGTCGCCCGCATGAGCTTGGCCCGCCAGCGCAGGAAGGCGGGATCATTGGCCATGCTGGGGAAGGTCCTGGCGACGAATTCCTCGGTTCCCCATGTGGCCCGAAACCACTCGGCGCTCTCCTCCACCGCCTCGGCGGAGAAGCCTTCCAGGTAGTCCTCAGCTTGCGCGTAGCGTGCCGACGTATTGTCGAGGATGAGTGCGGAGGTGCGCTCGGGGTGGGTCGCCGCGTAGATCATCGCGACCGGCCCCGCGTCCAGCTCGGCATAGATCGCGGTCCGTTGGGACCCGACCGCGTCCAGGACCGCCCGCAGGTCGTCGGTCCACTCTTCCCAGGTCGGCAGGGCGTCCAACGGAACCGGGTCGGAGGCGCCGGCGCCGCGGCGGGGACGCATCACGACGTGCCTCAAGGTCTGGCAACCACGAAATCGGCAATATCGTTGACCCGGCCGATCAACTGAGCGCAAGGGAAACGTGCTTCGACCTGGAGCCCGAGGGGAGGTTCGAACCCCCGACCCCGCCGATTATGAGGACAGCGCCGCCCGGCAACCATGCGCAAGGCTGGCAGAGTAGCGCGGCTCAGGAAGGCCGACAGTCAAGGTGGACACGACCCTGTCAAGGATGGAACGTGATGACGTTTGTGAGCCGGTGGTTCAAGTCGGAGTGAGCCCTGTCGATGTCTGAGCCCGGACCGCCGCCGCCCCGGTCGCTCGCCCATCGCGTCGTCCGCATGACCGGGCGCGATCCCGACGAGCCGCACCGAGTCGCGACCCCGCTGGAGCTGCTGTTCGACCTCACCTTCGTGGTGGCCTTCGGGGTGGCCGCTGAGCAGTTCGCCCACCTGCTCGCCGAGGGACATTTGGCGAGCGGGCTCATCGGGTTCAGCTTCGCGATGTTCGGGGTGTGCTGGGCGTGGGTCAACTTCTCATGGTTCGCCTCGGCCTATGACACCGAGGACTGGCCGTTCCGGGTGGCGACGATGGTCCAGATGGTGGGCGTGCTCATCTTCAGCCTCGGGTTGCCGGACCTGTTCCGCTCCCTCGACGAGGGTCACCACGTGGACAACACGATCATGGTTGCGGGCTATGTGGTGATGCGCGTCGCCATGGTCTTCCAGTGGTCCCGGGCCGCGACCCAGGACCCCGCGCGGCGGAGCGCCTGCGTCACCTACATGACGACGATCCTGGTCGCTCAGGTCGGCTGGGTCCTGCTGCTGCTGGTTGAGACGTCGATCTTGACGTACTTCCTACTGATAGTCCCGCTGATCCTCATTGAGCTCTCCGGCCCGTGGATCGCCGAAACCCGCAAGGGAGGGACGCCCTGGCACGCCCACCACATCGCCGAGCGCTACTCGCTGCTGGCGATCATCGCGCTCGGGGAGGGCGTCACCGGCACCGTCGCCTCGCTCTCCGCTGTGGTCGAACGCCAGGGTTGGAGCCTGGACGCCGCCCTGGTTGGCGTGGCCGGAACGGGGCTGACCTTCGGCATGTGGTGGACGTACTTCCTCCTGCCATCCGCCCCTATCTTGGTGGCGCACCGCGAACGCGCGTTCCGGTGGGGATATGCCCACATCCTGATCTTCGCCGCCATCGCGGCCACGGGTGCCGGACTGCAGGTCGCCGCGTCCTTCATCGAGGACCAGGCTCGTATCGGTGGTGTAGCGACGGTGCTCAGCGTGGCCATCCCGGTTGGGCTGTTCGTGCTCGTGGTTTACGCCCTCCACACCTACCTGGTCGGAGAAGGCGACCCGTTCCACCTCAGCCTGCTCGTAGGAACCGCCGTCGTTCTCGCCGCTGCGGTTTGGATGGCCACCGCCGGCGTGCCCATGACGTGGTGCCTGCTGGTGGTCACGCTTGCCCCGGCGGTCACAGTGGTGGGCTATGAGGCCATTGGTTACCGCCACCTGGCGGCGATTCTGAACCGAACCCTGCCGAGCGACCAAGGGCGGAAGCGCACGTACGGCCAGCCGTGAATCGGCATGAAGGTTGGCCGCTGGGTTGGGACTGTCAATCCTTCTCCCAGGATTCGGGACAACGATTGCAGCTCGTCGTCTGTAAGCCGGACCCTGACGCCGGTCCATCCATCATGCATATCCAGCCGCGGAGACCCACCTAGACGCTCCTTCCCGTCGTCCGGCAAGCGAGCCCAAGATTCCCCCAGCGCCGCGTCGCTCAAGGCCGGAACAGCCAGCGAGCTCCCGGGATGCAGGAGCTGTCTCCCAACCGCGGGGCGTGCAAAGTAGAGCTTCATTCCATGCGCCTCCCCCGCCATGTGCTGTATGTAGAGGTGCCTGGACCCCTCGTGATCAGGGGGATCAGCGTGTTGTGGGCGATGGGCCCGGCCACCGCGAACCCGCCGAGCGCGACGATGCTCACCAGGACGAGCGCCGCGGTCACGGCGATCAGCGGGAACCTCACGTGCGCCTCAGCGGAAGCCGGTGGGTCACGCCGGGCGCCGCGCGACCACCGTGACCTCGACCATCGCCCCGCCGAGCAGGGAGGCGCCCACGGTCGTCCGGACCGGCCGCGGCTCGGGGAAATAGCGCTCGTAGACCACGTTGTAGCGCTGGAACGTCGACAGGTCGGTGAGGTGGACCAGGCAGGACACGACGTCAGCGACGGTGCAGCCGGCCTGCTCGAGCAGCGCGACGACCTTATTGAGCGCCTGCTCGGTCTGCTCCTCGATAGTGGAGCCCGCGCCGGTCTGGCCGGCGAGGAAGACCCACTCGCCGACCGCGAGGCCGGGCGAGTACGGCCCCGCCGGCGGGGCCGACGGTGCGGTGATCATGGTCTTGTCCATCACAGCTCCTGTTCGACGGGGACTCGAATTCAGGTCAGACACGCAGCTCGCCGTTGGCGACGACCACCGCGGAGCCGGCGACCTCGACCGTCTCGACCTGGTCGCCGGTGCCCTCCACCCGGGCGTAGAGCGTCGACGGGCGGCCGACCTCGGCCCCCTGGTGGATCTCGATCTCCTGGCCGAAGGCGATGCGGCCGTGTCGCGCCAGATGCAGCGCCAGTGGCCCGGCGGCCGAGCCGGTGGCCGGATCCTCGGCGACGCCGTAGGCGGGGGCGAACATGCGCGACTTCCAGCGCGTGCCGGACCCGGCGATGCAGCTGACGCCGATGTCGGGCAGCTTGCCGAGCGCGGTCATGTCCGGCTCCAGCGCCGTAACCGCCTGCTCGCTGGTGAGCACGACGAAGACGTGCCGCGGCCCGTTGCGGTAGGCCTCGACCGGAAGCTGTGAGGCACTGACGCCGAGCGCCTCCAGCAGCCGGTCGGCGTGCTCGTACGGCTCCCAGGTCGGGATCGGCTGCCGCATGCGCCCGGCGGTGATGCGGCCGTCGGCTCGCTCGAACCGCACCGGGACCAGGCCGGCACCGGTCGCCAGCGTGATCATGTCCTTGCTGGTGGGCTCGCCGAGGATCAGCGCGGTCCCGAGCGTGGGGTGCCCGGCGAATGGCAGCTCGGTGGACGGGGTGAAGATGCGGATCCGCGCGTCGGCGTCGCCGTCTCCAGGCAGCACGAAGACGGTCTCCGACAGGTTCATCTCCCTGGCGATCCGCTGCATCAGCTCGGAGGAGAGGTCACCTGCATCGGTGAACACCGCCACCGGGTTGCCCTCCAGCGGCGTGTCGGTGAAGACATCGGCGATCACGTAGCTGCGCATCGCTATGAAGCCGTCCCCGGCAAGGACACCGCGGTCAGGAAGCGGGCCCCGGATGCAGCCGCTTCCTGGCGCAGCTCAGATCCACCTTCGGCCATGTTCTCTGCCACCTCCTGCTGATGGTGCGCATGTCCATTCGTCTCTCAGAGCTTATC
Organism: Actinomycetes bacterium; assembly: GCA_036392615.1. Taxonomy (GTDB): domain Bacteria; phylum Actinomycetota; class CALGFH01; order CALGFH01; family CALGFH01; genus DASVXQ01. The sequence goes on from DASVXQ010000485.1 coordinate 27,214, forward strand.
CACCCTGAGGCCGGGCAAGGTCGCACGCGCTGTGCGGACCAGCACGTGCTGTTCGCGGCTGCTGGACAGCGCGCCGACTGCTACGAGATCGAGATCGCCTCAGGTGCCGCGCACTTGGAGATCAGCTCGGATGAGTCGGCGAGTTGAGCTGCGTGTGGAGGTTGGGGGTAGAAGCTCGTCGTGAACCGGCGATTTGAGATCACCGACGACGAATGGGCACGGCTGGCGCCGCTGCTGACAGCCACCACCCCCAGGCGGGGTGGCCGCTGGCGTGACCACCGCCAGGTCCTCAACGGCATCGTGTTCCGGGTGCGCACCGGGATCCCCTGCGGGACCCGCCCAGCCGCTACGGCGAACCCCTTGCCCCGATTGGGCTCGGAACGGATCACCGGACGCGCGCATCCCTGGCGGCGATGGTGCTCGCCACGGAGACGGTGCCGTCGGTCGAGCCATCGTCTACGACCAGCACTTCGACCTGATCGGGCTTCCGTGGCAGGCGGTCCAGGTAGATCCCGAGTGTGCGTGCGCGGCAGGCGGTCGGCCTCGTTGTAGCAGGGCAGGACCAGCGTCAGGGTCGCCGTGAAGGTGGACGCGGGCGCCGTCGGAGCGTTGCCCACCACGGCGCCCGCGTCGTCGTCAAGGACCGGGCGGCCCGGCAAAGGTGGCCGGGGAGGCTCCACCCTTGCTAGCCGGCGCTGCGGGAGTCAGCGCCGTCACGCGTCCCGACCTTCCGCTGCTACGCCTTGCGGCCACGCGCGGCCCGCACGGCCGCGGCACCGAGCCCGAGCAGCAGCAGACCTGCGATCACCACTGGCAGCGCGTTGACGCCGGTGCCGGGCAGCCCGCTGCGCCGCTTCGCGGCGACCGCGCCCAAGCCCAACGAGCTGCTGGGACCCAAGGAGGACGCGATCGAGCTGCTCGGAGCCGAGGAGCCTGAGCCACTGACCGAGCTACTTGGAGCCGAGGAACTCGAGCCACTGACCGAGCTACTCGGAGCCGAGGAGCTGGTGGTCTCGTGCTTGGACGTGGAGGTCTCGCCCGAGGTGCTGCTCTCGTGCGAGGTCGAGGTCTCGTGCGAAGTGGACGTCTCACCGTGCGAGGTCGAGGTCTCACCCGAAGTGGAGGTCTCACCCGAGGTCGAGGTCTCACCCGACGTGCTGGTCTCCCCGGATGTGCTGGTCGCACCCGACGTCGAGGTCGCGCCCGACGTCGAGGTCTCACCCGAGGTGCTCGTCTCACCCGAGGTCGAGGTCTCGCCGGAGGTGCTGGTCTCGCCCGAGGTCGAGGTCGCCCCAGAGGAGCTGGTCGTCCCCCTGCCGGTCGAGGTGGTGGCCTCCCGGCACTCGACCCAGAACTCCTTGTGCAGGTCGTCTGCCAGGCCGTCGGAGCCGCCGTCGATGGTGAGGCGGTAGTGCCCTTCGGGCAGCAAGAGCACCCCTATCGCTGGGTCGCGCCCCTCACCGTTTGCATCGGTGTAGATGGCTCCGCTGTGGACCTCCGGGCCATCACCATTGGGCAACCAGATCCTGATTGTGTAGAGCCGCGTCTGGCGGGCATCGAAGAAGAAGGCATGGATGTGGAACATGCAGACATGTGTCTCGTCGTTGGTTTCTGGCTGGCTCGGCTCCCCCTTCCCTTCGTGGAGGTTGACCGTGCCTTGGTTCCCGTCAGCCGCGGCCAGCGCGAGCTGGGTCACACCAAACGCGGCCACCAGCACCGCCGCCGCGGCCAGCCCCAGCAAGGCCTTCATCCTCGACGTCCGCAATCTCCCCATACCTTCCCCACCCTTTGCCTCATCGGTGAAGAATCGGCACGATCGCCCTCAAGGCGACGTAATGTCGGTTCCAAGCTCAAAACGGAAAACCGCTGGCTGGTGCCCGCTCGTTACACCCCTGAGGCCGTGGCCTTGAGGCTATGGCCGGCACGAGGCTCTGTCGCCTGGCCAGGACCAGCACACCCAGCAGCGCAACCAGGAATTGCGCACGGGCTCTCCTTCAGGGGATATCGGGCTACCGCGACGGTGCCACGGGCCGGAGCACCCGAAGTGGAACGGATTGGGGGCATTCGCACCAAACGGGCCGAATTAAAGCGATGCGGCAGGCACCCATACAAGCGGGAGTAGGCGGTTGAGATAAGAGTGTGATGTACCCGTTACAGGCGTTCTCACCGGCGAAGAGTTGTGGATGCCGTCCAGACCACCTCGTCGGCCTCCTCGATCATCTGTCCTCGTCACCCTGAGCCGTTGTGCTCAGGCGTCGTCGGTTCCCAGAGGCTGGCGAGGCGGCGTCTGCCCGCCCGTGCGGCGCCCAAAGACTCCGACCACTTGGCCGCCGTGTACAGCGGATCGCTTTGAGCATCGCCCGTATCGTTGCCACAGGACCGAGCACCGTGAACAAGTGTTGTCTTCGCCGACTTCTCCAGCGGCTTGCTTGGCTCGCGCTTTCCCTACAAACCAACGGAACCCACTCGGAGGCCACCGCCAGCCTGGCCCTCGCCCCGTCGGCTCCGCCGGCGGCTGGTCGTGGCCCGCTTCGTCGGCTTGCCGTCAGGCAGCGCGTCCATGTGACGGGCGGCCCGGCGATCGGCCTCGCTGACCCGGTGCACGTAGCCGCTGGTCGCCTGGAGGCTGCCGTGGCCCATCCGCTCGCGGACGGTGGCGGCGGTCACCACGGCGCCGAGCTGGGTGGCCACGAAATGCCGGAACCCGTACAGCCTGTAGCCGTGTCCCAGCTCCTTGGCGAGCTTGCCGAACCGGCGGGTCATCGTGTCCGCCCGCAGCGGCCGCCGGCCGGCCTGATCGGCGGCGAACACGTAGGAATCGGTCGCCAGCTCGCCATCCCACTCCCCCGCCCCGGCCTCGCAGCGCGCCCGGTGCTCACGCAGCAGCGCCGTCGTGGCCTTGCCGAGGGCGATCGGCCGATCGTCGCCGTGGCGGCTCCTGGTGCGCTTGCGGACATACCCATCCGGCAGGCCCTTGGCGTGCACGACGTTGTGGCCGATTAGCAGCTCGCCAGCGTCCAGGTCGAAGTCCTGCCACCACAGCGCGCAGACCTCGCCCGGCCGAAGCCCGGTGGTCGCCTCCAACCTCAGGAACAGGTACAGCTCAGGGTCCTTGGCCGCGGCCGCCTGGAGCGCCTGTCGCGCCTGCATCTTGGTGGGCATCGGCCGCTTCGTGCTGTCGGGCGCCGGCGGCTTCATCAGCGCGGCTGGGTTGTAGGCAATCCAGCCATACCGGGCCGCCAAGCCAAGCGCGCCGGAGATCACCGCGTGCACGTCGCGCAGCCGGCTCGTCGAAAGCGGCTCACCAGGCTTGCGGAGGCTGCCGCTCTTGCGCAGCGCCATGTAAAAGCGATCCAGTGCCGGCGGACCGACCTGGGGCAGCCGCAGCTTGCCGAGGCCCGGCTTGATCCTGGCTTCGGCCAGCGACCGATAGCCCTGGAGCGTGCGCGGCCCAATCGGCTTGTCGTTCTGCTCACGCCACTCCAGGTACAGGTCGATCAGCTCGGCAAGCGCCTTGGCTCGCGCGCCGCTATGGCGGCCGTCCATCACCAGGGCCTTGAGCCGGGTCTCCTCCCGCTCCGCCTTGCGGCGGCTGCCGCGCACCTGGCGGCTGATGTGATGCGGCTTGCCGGTGACCGGGTCGACGCCGGCGTAGACCCGCACCTCCCAGCCGTCGCGGCGCTGGTAGATCGCCACCGCTGCGCACCCCGGCTAACAGGAATCGGCACGAACGTTAGCCGCTACGTTAGCCGGAAGCCGCGACAGAAAGCGCGAAAGTGGCTCTGAGCTGGAGCCCGAGGGGGGATTCGAACCCCCGACCTGCCGATTACGAGTCGGCTGCGCTACCACTACGCCACTCGGGCGGATGCTCCGAGCGTCGGAGCAGGGGCGAGTGTATCGAACGCCCCTCGGGACCTACCAGCCAGATCGGGACGATCAGCGGATGGCGAGGCGGGTCATCTCGGCGGCGTCGCCGCGCAGCGCCGCTTGCAGCGCGAGGAACGCGGCCTCGAGCGTCAGCTGCGGGGACGCGCCGATGGCGAGGCGGCGGTCGGCCTCCTCGAGGGCGGCGGCGGCACGGATGGCGATGGCCGGCCCGGCCACCCCGGCCCGCCCGCCGACCGCGATCCCGCCGCGCGCGCTTCCGCCGCCGCCCGCGAGCCGGGCGGTGGCGGCCGCACGGTCGGGATGGGTCAGCGATGCGCCGCCGGCCGCGTCGCCAGGGCTGGCGCCACCCCCGGCGACGCCAGCCTCGCCGCCCCTGGCCTCCCCGACGCCGCCGGCCAGCAGGGCCATGTCGCGGTAGAGGCCGAGCAGGTCGGCGAGCGCGTCGCGGATGGCGTCGAAGCGCGCGCGGCGCAGCTCGCGGCGGTGGCGGGTCTCGATCCGCCGGCGGATGGCCGCGCTCCCCCGGCCCTTGCCATAGGTGCCCTCGAACTCCGCCAGCTCGGCGGCCTGCCGCAGCCTGGAGGCCGCCGTGGCCTCGTCGGCCTGCGAGAGCACGGTCGCCGCTGCGACCATGGCGTCGGAGGCGCGGCCGCTCGAAAGCGGTCCGGCCAGGTCCAGCACGGTCGCGCGGCGCAGGCGGACCGCCTCGTCGGTGAGCAGCGCGCGGGCGCGGCTGAGCCGGCCGTGGCTGGCGGCGGCCGCCCAGGCGGCCTGCTCCGGCGCGACGCCGAGCTCGTCGACCAGCGCGCCGGCTAGCTCGGCCGGCGGCAGGCTGGCGAACGCCAGCGTGCGCGCCCGGGACGGGATGGTGCTCAGCAGGGCTTTCGTGCTGCGGGCGATGAGCACGAACACGACCCCGGGCTGCGGCTCCTCCAGCACCTTGAGCAGCGCGTTGGCGGCCGCGTCGGTCATCCGGTCGGACTCGTCGAGGATGAACACCGCCACCGGGGCCTCGTGATGGGAGCGGGAGGCCTCCTCGCGCACGGCGCGGACGTCGTCGACCAGCAGGTTGTCGCCCTCCGGCATGACCAGGTGCACGTCGGGATGGACGCCGCGCAGCACCCGCCGGCAGGTGTCGCAGGTGCCGTCGCCGCCGGCCGGGCAGTTGAGCGCCGCGGCGAACACGCGCGCGACGTGCAGCTTGCCGACGCCCGGCGGGCCGACGAACAGCCAGGCGTGGACCACCCGGCCTGACTCGATCGCCTCGCGCAGCACGCCGACTTCCTCGGCGTGACCGACGACCTGGTCCCAGACGCTCGCCATCAACCCTCCTCCAGCAGCGACAGCACCGCCGCCCGCACCTCGGCCGCGACCGCCTCGGGCGGCGCCGCCGCGTCGACGACCGCGAACCGCGCCGGCTCGGCCTCGGCCAGGTCCAGGAACCCGCGCGCGACCTTGCGATGGAACTCCAGGTCCAGCCCCTCGATCCGGTCGCGGCTCCCACGCCCGCGGGCGAGGCCCTCGGCCGGGTCGAGCCGCAGCAGGACCACCAGGTCGGGCAGCAGCCCGCCGGTGGCGAAGCGGTTGATCTCCATGACCGGCTCCTCCCCGAGGCCGCGCGCGACGCCCTGGTACGCCAGCGAGGAATCAAGGTAGCGGTCGCACAGGACGACCTCGCCGCGCTCCAGCGACGGCCGGATCACCTGCTCGACGAGCTGGGCCCTGGCGGCGGCGAACAGCAGCGCCTCGGTGCGGGCGTCAAGGGTCGAGGCACGGTCGAGCAGGATCGCGCGGATCGCCTCACCCGCCGGGGTGCCGCCGGGCTCCCTGGTGGCGGTCACCTGGTGGCCGCGCTTCTCGAGCTCCTGGCGCAGCAGCTCGAGCTGGGTGGACTTGCCCGCGCCCTCGACGCCCTCGAAGGCGATCAGCCGGCCTCGGCTCGGGGAGGGCACGGGCTCGCCCGCTCAGGCGTTGGCCAGCGCCGCCACCGCGACCCGCGTGCTGCACTTGGCGCAGGTCGCGTTGTCGGGGTCCTTGTCGGGCACCAGCAGGCTGCCGCACTCCGGGCACGGCTGGCTGAGCGGCGTCTGCCACACGGCGAAGTCGCAGTCCGGATAGCGGTTGCAGCCGTAGAAGGTCTTGCCGCGCTTGGTGCGCTTGGAGACGACCTGCCCCTGGCCGCACTTGGGGCAGGTGCCGTACTCCTGCTCGGCCAGGTTCTTGATGCCGCGGCACCTGGGGTAGTCCGAGCACCCCAGGAACGGGCCGAAGCGGCCGCTGCGCTTGACCATCGGCTTGCCGCACTTGGGGCACGGCACGTCGGTCATCTCCGGCTCGGGGCGCTCGGCCTCGTCGGCCGACTGCTTGGCGTTGCGCCGGTACCTGCAGTCCGGGTAGCGGCTGCACGACAGGAACCAGCCGTAGCGGCCCCACTTGCGGACCAGCTTGGCGCCGGTCTCGGCGCCGCACTCGGGGCAGACCTCGTCGGTCGGCTCCTCGGGGCGGGAGACCTTCTCCTGCCGCTCGGCGATGGTGTCCTCGACCTCGACGAAGAAGGTCTTGACCAGCGGCTCCCAGGACTTGCTCCCGGTCGCGATGCGGTCCAGGTCCTCTTCCATCTCGGCGGTGAAGCCGAGGTCGATGACCTTTGGGAAGACGTCGGCGAGCAGGTCGGTGACCACGATGCCGACGTCCTCGGGGTGGAAGCGGCGCGAGTCCAGCCGGACGTACTTGCGCTCCAGCAGTGTCGAGATGGTCGGCGAGTAGGTCGACGGCCGGCCGATGCCGTGCTCCTCCAGCGCCTTGACCAAGCTCGCCTCGGAGTAGCGCGGCGGCGGCTCGGTGAAGTGCTGCTCCGGGCGCAGCTCAGCGAGGTTCAGGCGCTGCCCGGCCTCGAGCTCGGGGAGCAGGCCGGCCTCCTCCTCGGTGACGTCGTCGCGGCCCTCGAGGTAGACGCGCACGAAGCCGTCGAAGCGCATCACCGAACCGGAAGCCCGGAAGATCAGGTCGGTCGAGTCCCGCACGGCCGGGTCGGCGGAGCCGCGAGCCTCGATGTCGACCGTGGTCTGGTCGTAGATCGCCTGCGCCATCTGCGAGGCGACCGCCCGCTTCCAGATCAGCTCGTAGAGCCGCTGCTGGTCGCGCTCCAGGTGGCCGTTGAGCGACTCGGGCGTGCGGCCGACCGCGGTCGGGCGGATCGCCTCGTGCGCCTCCTGCGCCGCCTTCGCCTTGGTCTTGTACCGGGTCGTGCGGACGTAGTTGGGGCCGTAGCGCTCGCGCACCAGCCCGGCGATCTCGTCGAGGGCGCCCTGCGACAGCGCCACCGAGTCGGTTCGCATATAGGTGATCAGGCCGATCGAGCCCTCGCCCGGCAGGTCGACGCCCTCGTAGAGCTGCTGGGCGACCGCCATCGTCTTCTTCGAGGAGAAGCCGAGCTTGCGGGCGGCCTCCTGCTGCAGCGTCGAGGTGGTGAACGGCGGTGTGGCACTGCGCTTGCGCTCGGTCTTGGTGACGTCCTTGACGATCCAGTCGGCGCCGCGGGAGCGCTCGGCGGCGGCGGTGGCGCTGCCCTCGTCGCCGAGGACGAACTTCTGCTTCTCGCCGACCGGGTAGCGGGCGTGGACGTCCTCCTCGTCGGCGGTGAGCAGGTCGGCCTCGAGGCTCCAGTACTCGCGTGGGGTGAACGCCTGGATCTCGCGCTCGCGGTCCACGATCATCTTCAGCGCGGCGGACTGGACCCGTCCGGCGGACAGGCCCGCACGGACCTTGCGCCACAGCACCGGCGAGAGCTTGTAGCCCACGATCCGGTCGACCACCCGCCGTGCCTGCTGGGCGTCGACCAGGTGCCCGTCGATCTCGCGCGGCTCGGCGAAGGCGCGCCGCACCGCGTCGGCGGTGATCTCGGTGAAGCTCACCCGCCTGATGGTGTCGGCGGCCAGCTTGGCGGCCTCGGCGATGTGCCAGGCGATCGCCTCTCCCTCGCGGTCCGGGTCGGTCGCGAGGAAGACCCGCTCGGCCGACTTGGCCGCCTTGCGGATATCGGAGACGACCTTCTTGCCGCGCGGCGTCACCTCATAGGTGACCGCCACACCGTGGTTGAACTCGACCGCGAAATCCGATTTCGGAAGGTCGCGGACATGCCCCATCGAGGCAACGACCGCATAGTCCTTGCCGAGATACTTTCCAATGGTCTTCGCCTTCGCGGGCGACTCGACCACGACCAGGTTACGTGCCAATCCAAGGTCCTTAGCGCTCAGGTGCTGCTCGGAAGGGGCGGACGGCGTAGTGTCGCCGACACCCCCGACGCTCTGTCAAGGCTCACACAGGGTGTCGGTATTCCCGGTGCCTGTCATCCGGCTGTCCACACCCCCGCCACCAGGACGGGTATTCGGCGCCCCGGCTCGACCCGAGACCGGGCCGCGCTACGACGCCCGCGAGGTCGCCGTCGGGAGCTCCTCCTGGGCCTCCTCCTGCCCAGCCACGATGGCGCTGGGGGCGTGTGAGGAGCGCCACAGCGCCCATGCGAGGATAGCAACAGCGACAACCCCGACGACCACGCGCAAGGCGATGTTGTCGGCGTAGACCACCACCGTCGGCGCGATCAGGACCGAGACCAGGTTCATCACCTTGATCAGCGGGTTCAGCGCGGGTCCGGCGGTGTCCTTGAAGGGGTCGCCGACGGTGTCGCCGATCACGGTCGCCTTGTGCGCCTCGGAGTTCTTGCCGCCGTGGTGGCCGTCCTCGACGTACTTCTTGGCGTTGTCCCAGGCCCCGCCGGCGTTCGACAGCATCACCGCGAGCAGCTGGCCGGTCAGGATCGCGCCGGCCAGGTAGGCGCCCAGCGCCTCCTGCTGGAAGATGAAGCCGGTCGCGATCGGCGCCAGCACCGCCAGCAGGCCCGGGGTCAGCAGCTCGCGCAGCGAGTCGCGGGTGCAGATGTCCACCACCGCGCTGTAGTCCGGCCGCTCGCTGTAGTCCATGATCCCCGGGTGGTCGCGGAACTGCTTGCGCACCTCGAAGACCACCCGCCCGGCGGCGCGACCGACCGCGCGGATCGCCTGGGCGGAGAACATGAACGCCACCGAGCCGCCGATCAGCAGACCGACCAGCACCTCTGGCCGGTCGATGCGGATGTCGACCGCGTTGGCGGGGATCCCGGCCTCGAGCAGCGCGCGCCGGAAGGAGCCGAACAGGCTGGTGGCGGCGATCACCGCGGTGGCGATGGCCATGCCCTTGGTGATCGCCTTGGTGGTGTTGCCGACCGCGTCGAGCTGGGTGAGCACCTGGTTGCCGTGCTCGTCCACCTCGCCGGACATCTCCGCGATGCCCTGGGCGTTGTCGCTGACCGGCCCGAAGCTGTCCATCGAGACGATCACGCCCACCACCGAGAGGATCCCCATGCCGATGAGCGAGATCAGGTAGAGCTGGTAGTCGAGGCCGTGCGAGGCGCCCAGCAGCACCGCCCCGACGATCGCCAGCACGATCGCCAGCAGCGCGTAGACGCTCGACTCGAGCCCGCTGGAGAAGCCCGCCAGCACGGTGGTCGCCGGTCCCGTCTCGGAGGCGTCGGCGATCTCCCGCACGGGCTTGTACTGGGTGGCGGTGTAGTAGGAGGTCATCAGCTGGATGACGCTGGCCAGCGCGATGCCGATGACCACCGCCGCCAGCGGCCGCCAGTCCTTGACATAGGTCAGCGCGACGATGCCGACCAGGATGGCCGACAGCACCGCCGCCAGGAAGAAGCCGCGGTTGATGGTCCGCATGCCGCTCTCGTTCTCACTGCGCGGGCGGACCACCCAGATGCCGACGATCGAGGCCAGCACGCCGCCGCCCTGGATGATCAGCGGGAACAGCAGGCCGACCACGGGCCGGTCGGGGAAGGCCGCGACGCCCAGCACGATCGCGGCGACCAGCGTCACCGCGAAGGACTCGAACAGGTCGGCGGCCATGCCGGCGCAGTCGCCGACGTTGTCGCCCACGTTGTCGGCAATGGTGGCGGCGTTGCGCGGGTCGTCCTCGGGGATCGACTTCTCGACCTTGCCGACCAGGTCGGCGCCGACGTCGGCGGCCTTGGTGAAGATCCCGCCGCCGACACGCATGAACATCGCCAGCAGGGCGGCGCCGAAGCCGAAGCCGAACAGCACGTTGGCGGCTTGGCCCCGGTAGATGAGCACCACCAGGGTGGCGCCGAGCAGCCCGAGCCCGACCACGAACATGCCGGCCACGCCGCCGGCGCGGAACGCCAGCGGGAAGGCCTTGCGCAGGCCGCCGGCGTTGGCGGCGGCGGCCACGCGGACGTTGCCGCGCACCGCCAGGTTCATGCCGGTGAAGCCCGCCAGCGCGGAGAAGCCCGCACCGAACAGGAACGCCACCGAACGGGCGATCCGTACCGAGGTGCTGTCCGCCTTGAGCACCAGCAGCAGGAAGAACAGCAGCGCCACGAAGATCGCCAGGGTGCGGAACTGCCGGGTCAGGTACGCCCGGCTGCCCTCCTGGATCGCCTGGCCGACCTCGCGCATCTTCTCGCCGCCCTGGTCGGCGCTGAGCACCTGGCGGACCAGGACATAGGCCACCAGCAGGGCGATCAGCGAGACGACCAGAACGGCGCCGAGCGTCAGGTTCTCGTTCGCGGTGAAATTGACGTGGAAGGCGCTCTCTTGAGCGAGCAGCCCTGCCTGGCCCAATTCGACCTCCTCGACACCCCGCCGCTGGGGCGGCGGCCGAAAAACCTCTCATAGCGTCCGAGCTACCCGAGCCCGGAGCGGGACGTTGCCCGGAACACGTTGAAACGCGGATACCGCCACGGCCCCGCCCTCGTCGCCGTGAGGCGACAGACAGCGGTTCTTGGCGCCGTGCGTGCCCGCCAGGATTGGGCGGATGATAGCTAGCCGGGTCGAGGCCCGGCAACCCTTCGCGCTGGTAGCGCCTTGCGGGATCGGCCGCCCGGCAGGCTCAGTCGAGGGTCTCGGCGCCGGCCCGGACCCAGAAGCGCGTCCGGTGCCCACCGCCCTCCAGCGGGCCGCTCTCGAGGTCGTCGACCAGGGCTCCGACCAGCGCCAGCCCGAACTGCCGGTCGTCCAGGTCGTCGACGTCGAACCCGTCGGTGATGCGCCCCTCGGACGGTGCGCGGTCGCGGACCTCGATGCCGAACCGCTTGCCGTCCTCGATCAGGTCAAGCTCGATCGGCGTGGTGACGCCGGCCCTGACGAGGTCGGCCATCGCCACCGCGCAGGTCTCGGACACGGCGATCTTGAGGTCCTCGATGCCCTCCTCGTCGATGCCCGCCTTGCGCGCGACGATTCCCACCACCAGCCGGATCGTCCCGAGCAGCCGCGGCTCCGGGGGCAGGGCGAGACGGACGGTGGAGGTGTCCACCGCCTATTGCCCACCACCCGATCCCGCGACCGCTTCGTCGACGGAGGCGAAGATCGGGAACACCTTGGTCAGTCCGGTGATGCGGAAGATCTTGAGGATCTTGTCCTGCGTGCACACCAGCGAGAGGGACCCGTCGTTGTTGCGGACCCGCTTGAGCCCACCCACCAGCACGCCAAGACCGGTCGAATCGAGGAAGTCGACCTTCTCGAGGTCGACCACCAGGTGCGTCGAGCCTTCGTTGACCAGCTCGATAAGCTTCTCGCGCAGTTTCGGGGCGGTGTAGACGTCGATCTCCCCGCCGACTTCGAGGATCGCGTGGTCCCCCTGGTTGCGGACCTTCAGGTCGATGTCCATCCCGTCTCCAGTCTCGTCCACCGTCCAGCGACGTCTGGGGAGGCTAACGCATGCCGCCTTCGCTTGCCGCCCTCGCTCGCCTGCGGGTAGCCTACGCCATCGTCCTTCCCCTACACAGTGCCTGGTCAGCGCACGGACCAGGCCGAACACCGAGGTCGGTGCCCTGGTCCCGGCCATCGGACCCCCTTGCCTCCCCCCTCGGGCTCTGCCTCGACCTGCAGTAAAGGAGCGCCGTGTGTCCGCCCGCATGAGAGTCCCCACCGCGTTGCTCGTGGCCGTGGCGCTCCTCCTGGCAGGGTGCAGCTCGGGCAAGAAGCAGCAGCCGAAGGCTGCGCAGACCACCAGCCCGCCGTCGACCGCGGCGCCGGCGGCCGGGCCCCTCCAGCTCCAGCTCACTACCTCGGCGGTTGGCCCGGAACGCGGCTTCAACCCGAGCCAAGCGGCCAAGCGGGTCACCCCTGACCTGCAGCGCTTCCTGACCCACTACCTGACGGTGGCGTTCCTCCAGCCCCAGCAGGCCAAGAAGGGCTGGAGGGACTTCCTGGCGATGTTCGACCCGACGGTCCGCGCCAGCGCCAAGCGGCAGCTCGACGCGCTCGCGCTCGGCAGCGTGGCGCCCAAGGTCACCGCGGTGCGGCCCGGCCGGGCCGGCGCCCGCGCCACGGTGCTGTTCTCCGACAACCGGCCAGCGGCGGCGACCGTGACGATCAGCTTCGACGGCACCGCCACGACCGCCCAGGGCAGCGGGCCGGTGCGCGTACACTCGGTGCTTCAGCTGGTCGCCGGCCAGCCCGGCTGGCGGATCGCCGCCTACGACTCCAAGGCCGGGGAGGACGCTCGATGACCGCCATCGCAGCTCGCCGGCGCGCGCTCATCGTCGTAGTCGCGTTGCTCGGCGTCACTCTGCTCGCCGCCAGCCTGGCGCTGCTCGACGGCTCCCGCCGCCCGGCCGGCGCCCAGCCGGCGGTGACCATCCAGAAAGCCCACGCCGGCAAGGCCACGCCCGCCCTCAAGGGCCGCATCACCTTCCTGGTGATCGGGTCCGACTCCGGAGCGCCGAAGTTCGGCCGCGGCGGCACCGCCGCCGGCGGGCGCGCCGACTCGATCCACCTGGTCGTGATCGACACCGCCAAGCGCCGCGGCATCTCGATCGGCTTCCCGAGGGACAGCTACGTCAACATCCCCGGGCGCGGCACCAACAAGATCAACTCGGCCATGTCCTCCGGCGGTCCGCCGCTGCTGATCAGCACGATCGAGCGGCTCACCGGGATCGGCGTCGACTACTACGCGCTGACCTCGTTCGACGGCCTGACCGACATGGTCAACCGGGTCGGCGGCGTGACCGTCGGGGTCGACCAGAACCTCCAGGACCACTTCTCGGGCGCCAACTTCCGCAAGGGCACCCAGCGGCTCAACGGCACGCAGGCGCTGGCCTATTCACGCGCCCGCCACGGCACCCCGCAGGGCGACCTCACCCGGTCCAAGCACCAGGGGCAGGTCCTCCTGGGCGGCCTCGGCACCTTCCAGCAGCAGGTGGCCAAGGACCCGGCGCGGCTCATGAAGTGGCTCGCGGTGATGCGCGACGAGGTGCAGGTCAACGTGCCCTTCACCGAGGCGGTGCGGCTGGCCATGTACGCCACCACCCTCTCGCCCAGCAGGATCAACAACGTGGTCGCTCCCGGCGTCCCGGGCAGCGCCGGGGCCGCCTCGGTGGTGCGCCTCCAGCCGGCAGCGTTCGCGCTGTTCAACCGGGTCAAGCACGGGCAATTCAGCTAGCCGGGGTCCGGCTGTCTGGCTGGTGACTACCATGGCCCCGTGGTCGATCCCGCCAGCCTGATCGAGGACCTCGAAGCCGACCCCGACTACCGGGGCCAGCTGGTCCACGTCGAGCGCCTGCCAGCCAGGCGGGCGCGCCGCGTCGAGCTGCCCGACGACCTCCCGGAGGTGCTGCTCGGCCGCCTGCGCGGGCGCGGGATCGAGACGCTCTGGAGCCACCAGGCCGAGGCGGTCGCGCTCGCCCGCGGCGGCGCCAACGTGGTGGTCGCCACCGGGACCGCGTCCGGCAAGAGCCTCTGCTACCAGCTGCCGGTCTTCGAGGCCCTGCTCGGCGGGGGCCACCGCACGGCGCTGTACCTGGCGCCGACCAAGGCGCTGGCGCACGACCAGCTGCGGGCGATCCGCTCGTTCGCGCTGACCGGCGTACGCGCCGCCTCCTACGACGGCGACACGCCCGCCGAGGAGCGGCCGCTGGTGCGCCGCAACGCCAACCTCGTGCTGACCAACCCCGACATGCTCCACCAGGGAATCCTGCCCGGCCACGAGCGCTGGAGCGCCTTCCTCGGCCAGCTCGCCTACGTGGTGGTGGACGAGGCGCACACCCTGCGCGGGGTGTTCGGCTCCCACGTGGCGGCGGTCCTGCGCCGCCTGCGCCGCCTGGCCAACCGCTACGGCGCCGAGCCGACCTTCGTGCTCGCCTCCGCCACCCTCGGCAACCCCGCCGAGCTGGCCAGCCGGCTCGTCGGCCTGCCGGTCGAGGCGGTCACCGCCGACGGCTCCCCGCGCGGCCAGGTCACCTTCGCGCTCTGGGAGCCGCCGCTGCTCGACGAGGCCAGCGGGCTGCGGCGCAGCGCCAACGTCGACTCCGCCAACTGGCTCGCCGCCGGAGTCGAGGCCGGGGTGCGCACGCTCTGCTTCACCCGGTCGCGCAAGGCCGCCGAGCTGGTGGCCACCTACACGCGCCGCAGGGTCGCCGAGGTCGACCGTACCCTCGCCGGCCGGGTCCGCGCCTACCGCGCCGGCTACCTCGCTGAGGAGCGGCGCACTCTGGAGGCCGGCATCGTCTCCGGCAGGCTCCTCGGCGTCGCCGCCACCAACGCGCTCGAGCTCGGCATGGACATCGGCGGGCTCGACGCCATCGTGCTCGACGGCTTCCCCGGCACCATCGCGTCGATGTGGCAGCAGGCGGGGCGCGCCGGCCGCCAGGGCGGCGCATCGCTGGCCGTGCTGGTCGGGCTCGACGACCCGCTCGACGCCTACTACCTGCACCACCCCGCGGACCTGTTCGGCAAGCCGCACGAGGCCGCTCTGGTCGACCCCGGCAACCCGTACGTGCTCGCCCCGCACCTGGTCTGCGCCGCCTACGAGACGCCGCTCACCGAGGAGGACCTGGGGCTGTTCGGCCCGCCGTCGCGGGAGCTGGTCGCCAGCCTCGAGAAGGAGGGGATGCTGCGCCGCGCCCGCGGCGGCTACCGCGCCAGCTCCGGCCGCTCGGCCGCCGGCTCGGTCGACCTGCGCAACGCCGGCGGCGCGCCGATCACCATCGTCGAGGCGGCCACCGGCCAGGTCATCGGCACCGTCGACCGGTCGCGGGCCACCTCCACCGTCCACCAGGGCGCCGTCTACCTGCACCAGGGCGAATCGTACCGGGTGGTCGAGCTGGACCTCGACGGCGGCGTCGCGGTGGTCGAGCCCGCCCGCGGCGACGAGTACACCCAGGCCCGCAGGGACACCGACGTGCGGATCCTCGAGCCGCTGCGCCAGCAGCAGCTCGCCCGCAGCGCCCGCTGGCTCGGCCGGGTCGCCGTGTCCGAGCAGGTCATCGGCTACGAGCGGCGCAAGGTCGGGACCGGCGAGCTGCTCGGCTTCCACGAGCTGGACCTGCCGCCCAGCCACCTGTCGACCGTCGCCTACTGGTACACGCTCACGCCCGAGCTGCTCGAGGCCGCCGGGCTCGCCGCCCAGGACGTGCCCGGCTCCGCCCACGCCGCCGAGCACGCCCAGATCGGCCTGCTGCCGCTGTTCGCCATGTGCGACCGCTGGGACATCGGCGGCCTGTCGACCGCCTGGCACCCCGACACCGGCATGGCCACGATCTACGTCTACGACGGCTACCCGGGCGGCGCCGGCATCACCGAGCGCGGCTACGACCTCGCCGCCGAGCACCTCCGCGCCACCAGGGACACCGTGCGGTCCTGCCCCTGCGAGACCGGCTGCCCCTCCTGCGTCCAGTCCCCCAAGTGCGGCAACGGTAACCACCCCCTCGACAAGGCCGGCGCCGTCCGTCTCCTGGACGAGCTCCTCCACGACCTCGCCGCCGCTTCGGGGCAGGAGGGAGACGACCCGGCGGAGGCCGGCGGGTGGGTGGGCTCTGGGACACCTGGCCCGGAGCCGCCGGCGCAAGGAGGTTCGGCCGGCCAGCCGGCGGGCATGGAGGCCAGTGGGCGTTCGTCCCGTGCCCCCGCCGCCGACTCCCCGGCGCAACCCATCCCTGGCTCCCCGGTGCAAGCGACCGGCGACCCTCGGGCGCAAGCGACCGCCACGGACGGCGTGGAGGCTGCACGCGCTGCCGGGAAGGGGGACGCGAAGGCGGCTGGGCGGCGCGGGCCGGCGCGTTCCCGACCTCGGGCCGCCGCGTCCTCGCCAGGGGCCGAACCGATGCCGGAGGGTGGGACCGGGCGCCGACCGGCCGCCGGTCGCGCGCGGAAGGCCGCGGGCAAGCGGGACCGGGCGTGAGTCTCTATATCGGTGTCGCCGGCGCATCCCAACCGGACGCGTCGCTGCTGCCGATCGGGGAGGCGCTCGGCCGCTGCTTGGCGGAGGCCGGGGCCATCGTGGTGTGCGGCGGAGGCACCGGGGTGATGACCGCTGTCTGCCGTGGCGCCCAGGCCGCGGGTGGCCAGACCGTCGGCCTGCTGCCAGGAGCCGACCGGGACGCCGGCAATCCGTACCTCTCGGTGGCGCTCCCGACCGCGCTCGGCGAGGGCCGCAACCTGCTGCTGGTGCGGGCGAGTGATGCCCTGGTGGCGGTCGGCGGGGGCTTTGGGACGTTGTCGGAGATCGCTCTGGCCCTGCGCATCGGCCTTCCCGTCGTCGGACTCGCCACCTGGGGACTGACGCTGTCCGGAGACCCGGTCGACGCCTTTCCAGTCGTCGGAGGCCCGCAGGAGGCAGCGCGCCTGGCCATCGACGCTGCGACCCGTCCCAGGAAGCGGCCGTAGCCGGATCTGCACAGGCTTGCCCCGTTTGCCGTGCGCGATTGTGGGGCACGACCAGGGGAGGAGTTGGACGGGCTCGAGGCTCTGAGCGAGAGCCACCAAATGCCATGGAGGCTAGGATGGCCGCCTTTTTCCTGGTGCTCGCCGTCGTCGTCGGTGTCGTCATCGGTGATGCCGTGGTCGCCAACACAGCCGCAGGTAGCATCCAGTTGTTCAACCAGACCATCACTGGCTTCACGCAGGGCCAGCTGATGTTGATCGCCGCCGGTGCGGGGTTCGTCCTCGCGCTGCTGCTGTTCCTCTCCGTCGGCGCGGGAAAGAACCGGCGGGCCCGGCGCAGAGAGCAGCGCCTGGCCCGCCGCGACCTCCAGGGTCGTATCGGTGCGCTGGAGCAGGAGAACTCGGACCTGCGCACGGAGGTCGAGCGTGACAATCGCACCACCCGCCTCGGCGAGATGGGCGCCCCGGTCACGGAGGACACTCGGGAGACGACCCAGACCTCCCGCCGCATCTTCCCGGCACGCAGGCACGACAGCCTCGACGACCGGGCCGAGGGCACCACGGTGGAATCCGATCGCCGCGACGCCTTCAACCAGGCCGACCGGTAGCCGATCGTCCGCCGCAGGCTCGTTTCGCGCCCCCCTGCCCTGGGCGCCACCTCCACCCGGGTGGCGCCCAGGGCCATCGCATGTGTGGGCCGGTTCACCGATCGCCCGTCGCCGCGTGGCCATCGCTTGGGCTGAAGGCTCGCCGCGGGGTCCATCGCCAGCGGCAGCACCGCCCTGGCGTAGGCCCTGACCCCCACCGTCGTTCCGAAGGGGATCAGCCGTGCGCGCACACGGACGCCGACCGTCGTGTCGAGGGAACCACACGAGCAGGTGACCACCTCAGCGCCGTTCGACGTGGCGACGACCTCGGCCCGCTCCGCCGGGGAGCCCAACTCGATGGGATCGGCCGGACCGCCCGGGCCAGCCGCACCGGGATACGGCGTGACGGCCGCGAGCGCGGCCATATCGGCGGCCGTCTGCGCCCGCGCTCTCGCGAACGTCAGCGCGCCGACATCAGCCGTCACCAACGTGGCTGTGACCACGAAGGCGCACAGCGCCAACCCGATCAGCGACGCGGACCCGCGCTGCCCTTGGTCCGACGACTGGCCGGTCGCCGGTCCGATGGCCGGACGTGCACCAGCCGCCGGCCCGACGGTCACCCGGTCACCGCCTGCGGGTCCGACGGTCGCCCCGTCATCACCCGTGGGCACGCCCGTCGCCCGTTCGTCGGGTACCTGGTTCGTGGGTGTGGACCAGGTCCTCATGGGCCCACCTCCGGTGGCGACGGGCCGGACTCGCGCAACGCGACCGCCTCGGCCCGCACCTCGACCGGCGGCACGCCGAACAGCAGTCTGGTCTCCAGCGAAACGCTGACCCGGACCCGATCAGGACCGGCGGGAAGGACGGCCACCCTCGCCGCCCGGCCGGGAGGAAGGACGGCGCGGACCGCCGCGGCCGCTCGGGCGTCGTCGGCGGCGAGTGCCGCTTCTCTCGCGCCCTCGCGCGCCGCGCCCTGGGCGAGCAGCTCGTCGCGAGCCACGGCGATCAGACCGACCATCGCCAGCGTGACCGCCACCAGCAGCGGGATGATGCCGACCAGCTCCACGGTCACCGCCCCGCCCTGCGCCGTCCCGCCCCTCGCACACCGCCGCCCCGGCCCGGTGCTGGCGCGACCCGTTCCTGGTTGGGCGTGCGAGGCGGTGGGGTTGGCACCGCCTCGCGCGCTCGGCTCTGGTTGGCTGGTCATCCGATCCCGAACAGGCCGCGGACCTGCTTCATCACGACGTCGAGGAGCCCGGCGATGGCTCCCTTCCGCGCCCATGCCAGGGCCAGGCTCGCGATCGTCGCGCTGACGACGATCAGCAGGGCGTATTCGGTCGTCTGGCTCCCCTGCTCGGAGTGCCCGGCGAGGAAGCGGCAGGTGTCGAGGAGGCCAGCGAGGTGGCGACGGACAGCGGACATGACGAGTCCTCCTTTTCGACTCGATGGATGGGTGATCGCCCGGCGGCACCGCCAGGGGTGGCACGCCGAGACGCCTGTGGACCTGGGGTTGCGCGCCGCCTGCGCCGGCCTCAGTGGGTCAGGACCCGGAGGGCCCCGGCCATCGTGGGGACGACGACCAGCAGCACGAAGGCGGGTAGGAAACAGAAGACGAGTGGAAAGGCGAGCCGCACCGCCGCTCGGCCGGCCTCGGCCTCCGCCCGCAGGCGCGCCCTGCTGCGCAGCGCCTCGGCGCGGGCGGCCAACGCCTCGGCGGGAGGCGCTCCCCACCGCTCGGCGGCCTCCAGCGCGGCGGCGACAGCCCGGAGCTCGTCGAGGCTCGTGCGGTCCCCGACCGCGCGCAGTGCGGCCGCCGGCGTGCGTCCCATGTCCAGTTCCGCGGCTGCCCGGCGCAACTCCGCACGCAGGGCGTCCGGGCTGCGCTCCGCCACCCGCAGCAGCGCCCGGTATGGGTTGAGTCCGGCCAGCAGACATGCGCTGAGCAGGTCGATCACCGCCGGCGCGGCCGCCGCGCGCTCGGCCCGGAGCCTCGACGCCGCCCGCCGGGCGACCGCCTGCCTGATGACGACGATCCCGCCCACCCCCGCCAGCAGCAGCATCCCGAGGGAGTTGCCCGCGGTGGCGAGGACCGCGGCCGTCGCGGCGCCGCCGCCCACCACGACCACAAGGGTCCCGCGGCGGTGGACCCCTTCCCGACGCGATCGCCGGCCGGGCTTCCCGCTGATGCCGGGCGTCCTGCTGACGCCCCGCGTCCTGATGCCCGGCGTCCGCCCCTGCGGCAGACCCACGGATCGGTCCAGGCGAGGAGGCCGGCTCGACCCGCGCGGACGCCGGCCACCGGTCAGCCGCGGGGCGGCGACGGTTGCCACCAGGAGCAGGGCGCCGAGCGCCGCCAGGACCGCGGCGATCATCGCGCGCCTCGGACGATTCGCCCGGCCCAGAGGATGCCGGTCCCTTCGAGCGCGGCCGCGGCCGCGAGCGTCAGCCAGCCGGCCCGGCCACGGATCAGGAACGCCGCGTCGGAAGGAGCGGTGAGGACCAGCACCCCCAGGAACACCGGTGCCATGCCGGCGACGACGCGGGCGGACAGGCGCGCCTGCGCGGTGGCGGCCAGCCTCGCCTGGTCGCTGCGGAGCCGGTCGGCTGCCGCCACGGCGACGCCCGCCAGCACCCTGCCTGGCGGTGCCCCGGTCGCTTCGGAGAGATCCAGCGCCTCGCCAGCCACGAGCAGCTCGGTAAGGCCATGCGACCTGCCCGCTTGGGCGAGGGCGTCGCCGGCACCCGCGCCAAGCTCGCAGGCGCCGACCACCTCCGCGAGGACCTCCGCCAGCGAAGGCGGCGCAGCCTCCGCCGCGGCCTGGAGCGCCCGCCGCGGTGCGACGCCGGCGGCGATGGTCGCCCGGAGGACGTCGAGCACCTCGGGCACGTCGGCCTCCATCTGGCGGCGCCGCCGGCCCGCGGACAGGCGCCGAACCATCACAGGGGGCCGGCCGAGGACGCCGGCCGGGCCGCGCGCGGAACGCCGCGGCGGTCCGGGCGCCCGCCCTGACCGTTTGATGGCCAGCAGCAGGCCGGCGCCGAGCAGCGCGAGGGCGGCGGCGCCGATGGGCGGCATCAGCGCATCCCACCCGAGGCTGATCCGATGACTCTGCGGGCGGGCGGATCCAGGCTGGAGACGGACGGATCCAGCGGTTCTGCGAGCACCGACCCGAACGGCACACCGGCCTCCAGATCGCTCTCCGACCGGACGGATGCGTCGAAGGCATGGCGGGCCGCCGGGTCGAGGCGGTCGGCCCAGCTGGGCACATGGCCGGTCGCAGCGAGACCCGAACGCCCGGACCGGACTCGGATAAGACGGGCTCGCACGCGTCCCCGCTCGTCTGCGGCCAGTTCGGCGACCGCGGCGACCTTGCGTCCATCGGCGCCACGCTCGAGGTGAACGGCGGCGCCGAGGCCACCGGCGACGAGGCGGCGGACGACGTCGAGGACTGCGCCGGGCGCCGCGAGCGCCATCGCCTCCAGACGTGCGGGGATCTCGTCCGGACCGCCGGCATGCAGGGTCGTGAGCATGCCCCGGTGGCCGGTGTTGGCGGCCTGGAGCAGATCGAGGGCCTCGGGTCCGCGCACCTCGCCGACGACGATCCGGTCCGGCCGCATCCGCAAGGCGTTGCGGACGAGCTCGCGTAGGGGCACCTCGCCGTGCCCCTCGACATTCGGCGGGCGTGACTCGAGGCGGACGACGTGCGGCCCGGGGAGCTGGAGCTCGGCGGCGTCCTCGATCACGACGACGCGGTCGGTGGTCGGGATGGCCGCGCCGAGCACGTTGAGCATGGTGGTCTTGCCGCTGCCGGTGGCTCCGGAGACGACCGTGGCCACGCCGGCGGCGACCATCGCCGCGAGCAGGCCGCCCGTGGCGGCGTCGAGCGTTCCTCGCTCGACGAGATCAGCGAGCCGGAGCCGCCTCCGCGGGAACGTCCTGATGGTGATCAACGGTCCGTCGGGTGCGATCGGTGGGAGCACGGCGTGAAACCGCTGCCCACCGGGCAGACGGGCGTCGACCCAAGGTCGCGCCTCGTCGACACGGAGCCCCAGCGGCGCCACCACCCGCTGCACCAGCGCCGAGAGCGCCGCGGCCGAGGACAGCCGAACCGAGGTTCGCTCGAGGCGTCCCCGCCGGTCGACCCAGACCTCGTCCGGGCCGTTCACCAGCACGTCGGTGACGGTCGGATCGGCGAGCAGCGGGGCCAGCGGACCCAGGCCGGTCAGCTCGTCGGTGACCGCCCGGACCGTGGCCGCGAAGGTGGCCGCCGGCAGCACGACGCCCTCGTCGCGGAGCGCCGCAGCGACCGCGACCTCGAGATCGCCGGCCGCCGGATCCGGCCGGCCGGCCGACCAGAGGCGGCGCTGGACCCGATCGAGCAGCTCGGCGCCCAGCTCCACGGGCGGCACGCCGCCCACTCGGCCGCCTGGTGCAGCGGCAGGGACGGCCGCAAGGCCACCGTCGGAGCGAGTGGCGCCCGGCAGGCGGCCACCTGGGATGGTGGCACCGGCCCGCCTGCCATCCTCCGCGATCGAGGCGACGCTCATCAGTCCGCCGCCTGGGGGAACGGGACGACGCGGTTGGCGAGCGTCACCATGGCGTGGACCGCGGCGAGGTCCTGGCGGTCGAGCAGCAGCGTGCCATCCTCAGCGGCGGCCGACAGCTCGGCGGGCGCCGCGGGGACCAGCGCCCACAGGCGGTCCTCCAGCGCGGAGCGGACGTCGCGGGTCGCCAGCGCAGCGCGCGCTCCGGCGCCGGTGACCACGGCGCCCGCGGACTGGCGGTCGTGCCCGTGGGCGGCCCAGGCGTCCAGCTCGGACCGGAGCGCGCGAACCGCGGCGGTCTCGGACCGTCCGACCGCCAGCAGGACGTCGGCGCGGTCCAGGACGGCGTCCACCTCTGCTCCACCCTTGGCCGGCAGGTCGACGACCATCAGGCGGTAGACGGACCGCGCGGCCTCCAGCACGGCGTCGACGACCCATCGGTCCGGCGAGGGCTCGGCAAGTCCGTCCGCCAGGCCGGTGAGCGGCAGGGCCGACAGGCCCGGCATGGGCTCGTTCAGTGCCTGGAGCAGCGTCGGGCCGTCGAGGCCGGCCGCGGTCGGTGCCAGCGCGCACCAGGTGCGCACACCGGGCGGGAGGTCGAGGCGGAAGGCGAGCCCGCCGGAGAGGTCGGCGAGCAGCACCGGCCGTGGACCCCAGCGGGACCAGGCGCCGGCGAGATGGGTCGCCAGGGTGGTCGTCCCAGCGCCGCCATGGACGCCACGGACGGCGATCAGCAGGGTCGGCGCCTCGAGCTGCTCCGGCTGCGCGGGGATGGCGACGCGGGCCAGCTCCCCGGGCAGATCGGCGGCGCCGTCGGGCCAGGCGAGCAGCCCGCGAGCGCCCGACGACAAGGCGGCGCGGAGGTCCGCGGGTCGGCTCTCGTCGCCGATGGCCAGCAGCGGGACCCCGCAGCCGGGTGGGACGTCGGCGAGCAGGCGGCAGCTGACCAGGGCCGCGGCCGGGCGGCTGGCGAGCGCCGCCACGAGGCCCGCCGGGTCCGGTTCAGCCACGATGGTGCGCCAGCCGGCAAGCGACTCGACGGCGTGGCGGAGGGAATCCGCCGTGCCGGGATCCTCGTGGGCGACCACGACCAGGGGCACGTCGTCGAGCGCGGTGTCGAGAGCCACAGTTGTCCTCCGAATCCAGGGCTGGTGAGCGCCCAGGCCGGGGATGGCCCGGGCGCCGGACCGGTCCGAGACGGCGCGAACCGGCCGGGTCACGATGCGCCCGTCCAGCGAGCCGAGAAAGACGGCCGGGCAAGAATGTGGATAACTTCGCGGCGGCGCCGGGAGGCGACCGTGGGGCCGGGACGGGACCGGTGGCGCCAGGGGCGACCGGTGCGGCGCGGCCACCGGGAGAGGCCACAGGGTCTGGCCCCGATTGCGATTCCGGGGCGCCGATGGCCCACTGTGCGGTTTGCGTCCAGGGGGGTGTGGATAGTGAATTTCTCGTTGTTGCGTGGCCACGTAAGCTCTCGCTCGAAACCGGACGATCCAGCTCGACCGGCCGAGGCGGCGACGTCCGCCCGCCGGGGGAGCGCCGTCGTCGGGGGCCGTCAGACCTGTAACCTAACGCGGCGCGGCGCGGTCTAGACCGCACGTTCCGACCACGACCAGCGCTCAACCATGGCCGATGGGCCGACACTGACGTCGATGTCGACGTTGGCCGACCCATAGCCCGGGTACATAGCCATCACGAGGTGCCAGCAATCAATGAGTGTCGCGTTCGTTTTTCCAGGCCAGGGAAGCCAGGCCCCGCGGATGGGCCTGGACTGGGCCAGCTCGTCCGAAGCCGGCGACGATCTCTACGGCTGGGCCAGTACCTGCCTTGGCTGGGATCTGACCAAGACACTCGAAACCGCCTCGCCCGATGAGCTCCGCCAGACCTATATCGCCCAGCCAGCGATCTTCTCGGTCTCCGTGGCCGCCATGCGCGCCCTGGAGGGGGCCGGGATCCGCCCCGCCTTCACCGCCGGGCACTCGCTGGGCGAGCTCTCCGCGCTGGTCGCGGCCGGGGCGCTGTCCTTCGAAGCCGGGCTCACGCTGGTCGCCCGGCGCGCGGAGGCGATGCAGCGGGCCGCGGACGCGCGGCCCGGGTCGATGAGCTCGGTCCTCGGGCTCTCGGTCGAGGCCGTGGAGATGGCCGTCGCCGCGGCTCGCGGCAACGACGTGCTGGCGATCGCCAACGACAACGCCCCAGGCAACGTGGTCGTCTCCGGCGACTGGGCGGCGCTCGAGCGCCTGCCGGCGGCCGCCAAGGAGCTCGGCGCCAAGCGGGTCGTGCCGCTCAGCGTCGGCGGCGCCTTCCACTCTCCGCTGATGGCCCCGGCGGCCGACGTCTTCCGCTCGTTCCTGTCGGCCGCGCCGCTGCGCGACCCGGCCATCCCGGTGATCGCCAACGCCACCAGCGAGCCGGTGACCAGCGCCGAGGAGCTCCGCGAGCTGCTGGCGCGTCAGCTGACCGGGCCGGTGCGCTGGACGGAATCGGTTCGCCGGCTGGCCGACCTGGGCGTGGACACCTTCATCGAAGTCGGGCCCGGCACGGTGCTCTCCGGGCTGATCAAACGCACCGTCAAGGACGTGCGGGTGCTGTCCGCCGGCGACGCGGCCGGTGTCGCCGCGGCCGTGGAGGCGCTCCGCGAGCGCGCCGAGGGCGCGCCGAGCGACGGCGGCGAGGATCAGGGCGAGGTGATCGTGCTGCCGGAGCGCTTCGCGGTCTCGCCCAGCCACGGGCGCTTCTACCCCGCCGCCCTGTCGCGGTTCACCGACGAGGGTCCCTATGTCGAGCCGGGCGACCTGCTCGGCGAGGTCCGCAACGGCGCCGCCACCGTCCCTGTCCACAGTCCGTTCCGGGGCCAGGTCATGGCGCACCTCGCCTGGGAGGGCGAGCTGGTGACACCGGGCCAGATCCTGCTCAGCCTGCGACCGTTCTAGTGGCCATCGAGAGCACTGTTGTTCGAGGCAACCTCAGCGTTGCCAGCCGTCGAGATCTGAAGGGAACCGGGACCGTCGCCAGCGACTCAGGACGATGGGTCCGGACGGGAAAGGAGCTGTAGTGGCCGCCGAGATCGTGGGACTGGGGACCGCTGTGCCCCCGTACGTCCTCACCAACGCGGACCTCGAGCAGTTGGTCGACACCAACGACCAGTGGATCACCGAGCGGACCGGGATCAAGGAGCGCCGGATCGCCGGCCCAACCGACTCGACCGGCTCGCTGGGCAAGCTGGCTGCCCTGCGTGCGCTGGCCGTGGCCGGGCTGGCACCCGACGATGTCGACCTGCTGGTGGTGGCGACCGCCTCGCCGGACCATCCACTGCCGTCGGCCTCGTGCATCCTGCAGTTGGAGCTCGGCCTGAACCGCTGCGCGGCCATGGACGTCATCGCCGGCTGCGCGGGGTTCGTCTACGCGCTGGCCACGGCGGCGCAGTTCGTGCAGTCGGGCGCGATCGGCACCGCGCTGGTGGTCGGCGCCGAGACGCTGTCGCGGATCGTCGACTACGCCGACCGGTCCACCTGCATCCTCTTCGGAGACGGCGCCGGCGCCGCTGTGCTGCGCCAGGGCGAGCGGGGTGTCCGCGCCTTCTCGCTGGGCTCGGACGGCACCCGGTCGCGGCTGCTGATGACCCCGGCCGGCGGGTCGCGGTTCCCGGCGAGCGCCCGTACGGTGTCCGAGCGCCGGCACTACATCCTCATGGAGGGCCGGGAGGTCTTCAAGGGCGCCGTGACCGCCATGGCGGCGTCGAGCCTGGAGGCGATCGAGCGCTCCGGCCTGCGCCCCGAGGACATCGACCTGGTCGTCCCGCACCAGGCGAACCAGCGGATCATCGAGGCCACCGCCCGCCGGCTCAAGGTCCCGATGAGCAACGTGGTGATGAACATCTCCCGCTATGGCAACACCTCGGCGGCGTCGATTCCCATCGCCATCGCCGAGGCGTGGGAGCAGGGACAGATCCGGCCTGGTCAGAAGCTGCTGCTGACCGCCTTCGGCGCCGGCTTGGCGTGGGGTTCGATGGTGCTCGACTGGACCCTGCCCCCGCCGGAGGAGCGCAACCCGGAGGAGCCCACCCGCTCGGCGATGCCGATCGTGCGGGGGCTGCGCGACGGGACCCTGTGGGACGACGTCGACCTCATCGAGGCGACCACCGGCCACCTGCCGGCCGACGCCGCCGGGGGCGCCTCGTGAGCGAGACGACCAACGGCCCGGGCCCCGAAGGGTTCAAGCGCGACGGGGGCCGGGACCTCGAGGGCCGCACGGCGCTGGTCACCGGCGCGTCCGGTGTCATCGGCAGGGCCTGTGCCGTCGCGCTGGCCGGCCAGGGCGCCCGTGTGGTGGTCGGCTGGGCCAGCGACGAGCAGGGCGCGACCGAGACCGCCGACCAGGTCAAGGCCGCCGGCGCCGAGGCGGTCCTCGCCCAGGCCGACCTGACCCAGCCCGGCGCGGCCAAGGAGCTGGTCGCCGCCGCCGGCGACGGCGGCGTGGACATCCTGGTGAACAACGCCGGCGTCACCCGCGACGGGCTGGTCCTGCGGATGAAGGACGAGGACTTCCAGCACGTCCTCGACCTGAACCTGCTGGCGGCGTTCCGCTGTACCCGCGAGGCGTTGCGCGGGATGCTCCGGCGGCGCTGGGGCCGGATCATCTCCATCTCGAGTGTCGTCGGCCTGGTCGGCAACCCCGGCCAGGCGAACTACGCCGCGGCGAAGGCCGGCCTGATCGGGCTCAGCCTGAGCGTGGCGCGGGAAGTCGCCAATCGCGGCATCACGGTCAACGTGGTGGCGCCTGGCTATGTCCCCTCCCCATTGACCGAGGCGATGAGCGAAGAGGCCAGGGACGCCATCCTCGGCGCGATCCCTGCCGGCCGCATGGGCACAGCCGAGGAGGTGGCGGCGGCCGTCCGCTACCTCAGCAGCGAGCCCGCGGGCTATGTCACCGGCCACGTACTGGCAGTCGACGGCGGCATGACCATGGGCGCGTAGCGACACGGCTGAACGCCCGCTTCAGTGGGCAGATGAGCCGAGGAGGACGGCCGGACGCCGTCGGCAGGCAAGCGGCAGCGAAGTCGGTAGAGTGCCCACACCCACAGCACAGCAAGCCAGCACGAAGGAGAAGAAGATGGCGCAGTCGCGCGAGGAAGTTGTCGACACCATGCGGGAGGTTCTCGCCTCCGAGCTCGGCGTCGACGCCGACAAGATCACCGCCGACGCTCGCTTCAAGGAGGACCTGGACGCCGACTCCCTCGACCTGGTCGAGGTCGTCCTGGCCCTCGAGGAGAAGTTCGGCATCGAGATCCCGGATGACGAGATCGCCGGTGTCAAGACCGTTGGCGAAGCGGCCGACCTGGTGATCTCCAAGCAGACCGCGGTGGGGTAGGCAGCGTGCGGCGCGTCGTCGTCACCGGTCTCGGCGCCGTCACCCCGGTCGGGGTCGGGGTGAAGGCGTACTGGGACGCCATCAGCGCGGGGCGCTCCGGCGTCGGACCGCTCACGCGGGTCGACCCTGACCTCGTGCCGTCGAAGGTGGCGGCCGAGTGCCGCGACTTCGACCCCGCGGCGTCGCTCGGCGCCAAGGAGGCGCGCCGGTTCGACCGGTCGACCCAGTTCGCCATGACGGCGGCCCGCGAGGCCTGGCAGGACTCGGGGATCGAGGGCAAGGTCGACAAGGACGAGACCGGCGTGCTGTTCGCCACCGGCATCGGCGGGATCAGCTCCCTGCTCGCCAGCGACAAGGTGCTGCACACCAAGGGGCCCGACCGGGTCTCGCCGTTCACCGTCCCCCAGCTCATGCCCAACGCCGCCGCGGGGCAGATCGCCATGGCGCTCAAGCTGCGCGGCCCGAACTTCTGCACCACGACCGCCTGCGCCGCCTCCAACCACGCGATCGGCCTGGCCTTCCAGGCGATCCAGCTCGGCGAGGCGGACGCGATGATCGCGGGAGGGTCGGAGGCGGCCTTCGTGGACATCGCGCTGGTCGCGTTCGCGCAGATGACGGCCTTGTCGACCAAGTTCAACGACCGGCCGGCGGAGGCGTCGCGCCCGTTCGACTCGCGGCGCGACGGCTTCGTGATGGGCGAGGGCGCCGGGGCGCTCCTCCTCGAGGAGCGCGAGCACGCGCTGGAGCGGGGAGCGACCATCCACGCGGAGATAATCGGCTTCGGGCAGTCGGCCGACGCCTTCCACATCACCGCGCCGTCCGAGGACGGGAGCGGGGCGGCACTGGCCATGCGGCGTGCGCTCCGGTCGGCCGCGATCCAGCCAACCGACGTCGGGTACATCAACGCCCACGCGACCTCGACGCCGACCGGCGACGTCTCGGAGGCCAAGGCCATCCGGCTGGCGTTCGGAGACCACGCGGACCGGCTCGCCGTTTCCGCGACGAAGTCCATGATCGGTCACCTGTTCGGCGCGGCGGGGGCGGTCGAGGGGGTCGCCACCGTGCTGGCGCTCCGCGAGGGGATCCTGCCGCCCACCATCAACCTCACCGACCAGGATCCCGCTGTGGACCTGGACCTGGTGCCCAACCAGGCGCGGAAGGCCGATGTCGAGGTCGCCTTGTCCAACGGGTTCGGGTTCGGCGGGCACAACGCCGTGGTGATCTTCCGGCACCACGACAGCTGACACCTTCGGACAGTCGTTCGCCCGGCCGACGCCGCGCGGGACGACCGGCTCCGCGGCGCGGAAGCCGGCATCGGACCCGGGCGCCGGCCGGGCGAACGTCGCCGCGGCGGGCGGTGGCTACTGGCGCTGCGAGCGGGAGAAGGCGGTCACCATCACGCCGATGACCAGCAGCGCGATGGCCGCGGTCGCCAGCGCGGGCACCGGGGTGGACATCATCCGCTGCAGGATCGGGTCCTCGCTCCTGGAGTGCGGCTTGGCGACGCTGCCGCCGGGCAGGCGAGGGCCTCCCGTCGCGCCCGCTGAGGCGGGCGGCGCGGAGGGATCGCGTCCCAGCCGGGTGGCGTCGGCGGGCGTTCTGGCGGCGAACCCGTAGGCGAACATCGACCGCACGTCGTCGTACATGTGGTCGGTGCCGAGCGCGACGGCGATCAGCGTGCGGCCTCCACGGCGCTGGGCCGCGACGATGGTCGAGTGGGCGGCTACGGTGTAGCCGGTCTTGATGCCCAGTGCGCCGGGATCCTTGCCGTAGCCGACGAAATGGTTGTGGTTCGAGATGTACTGGATGTGGTGGTCGGGCCAGCGATAGCCGGTGGTTCGGGTAGCCACGATCTTGGCGAGCTCCGGGCGGGTCAGCAGCGCCCGGCCGAGGATCGCGAGGTCGGCGGCGCTGCCGCGATGGCCGGGTGCGTCGAGGCCTGACGGGTCCCGGAAGGTCGAGTCGGTGCAGCCCAGGCTGTTCGCCTCCGCCTGCATGGCGGCGAGGAACCCGGCCCGGCCGCCCTGCGGGTAGGCGCCGGCGAGCGTCTCGGCGGCGTCGTTCGCCGAGACCATCAGCATGGTGGTGAGCAGGTTGTGGCGGGCAACCCGCATGCCGGCCTGATAGCCGAATCTGGTGCCGTCGACGTTCTCGGCGGCCTTGGGGACCATGAAGACCTTCTTTGCGGGATAGGCCTGTTCGGCGACCAGCGCGGTGAGGATCTTGGTGGTGGACGCGATCAGCTGCGCCTGGTGCATGTCGCGCTGCCAGAGCACGGCGCCATCGGCGGTGTCGATGAGGACGCCGGTACGCGCGGTGACGTGGGGGCCGGTTCGCGCGGAGGCCGCGGGAGCCGCGGTCAGGACGGGGGCCACGGCCAAGGCCAGAACGATGAGTGTTGCCGTCAGCGGTACGCGTCGGCGGCGCAGAGGGAAGGAACGCACCTCGTTAGGCTGCATGATCCCGAGTATGGAGGGCAACTGCGTCCAATGCGACGACAGCTTCGTAATTCGTTATCTAGAAGTTCATCGAATTGCGCTTATTATTGAAAGCTATCTCAAATCTGTTGCTATGGACGCCGTGGAGGCGGATCGGCAGGAGGGACCGGGCAGGCCGGGACCAGGACGGCATGCAGGGTCAAGAAGGCGAGGCCGGTGCGGCCGCCAGGTGCGCCCCGGCCGCCTGGAAGTCCCGCGTCGCTGGTGCAGCCTGCGAGGCCGCGCGACGCCGGGCGGAATCGCGTCACGCCAGCGGGATCGGGCCAGGCCGGGGGGATCGCGTCACTCCGGCGGAATCGCGTCACGCCGGCGGGATCGCGCCACGCCGGACATGGCGGCCAGATGATTGCGTCGGCGTTGCGCTGTGGCGCCGAGCGGGGGCGCCGGTCGCCGGGTCCGGATGGACCGGCGACCGGCGTCGCCGCTGTTCCTACCCGGGCGACGGTGCCCGCGACCGCCGCACGGGGGGTTCGCCGGGGACGGGAGCCCAGCCCTTCGACTGGGGAGCGTCCCTGTTGCGTGGACCCCTCGGCCCAGCCCTTCGACTGGAGCCTGGAGCCCAGCGGCGATGCACCCAGGGTGACACAATCGGCCGCGGTTTGCCGCCACATTCCGGTGGCGGTTTGGCGTCGATCAAATGGCAGCTTTGCTCCCCATGACCGGTAGCGCGTCCAAACCTCCCGCCTCCGCTCGCGCAATATCCAATTCGGGCATCTGTCCTGTTTTCTTCCGGAGGATCTTCTCAGGGAGGATGCTTTCCGGCGCGATTTTGCATTGTCGTCCGGAACGCGGGAGGCTTTCCCTCGTGCGTCGTAACCCCCAGGCGTCGTGCACCGGTACCGCTCGACCAGCTCTGGCGTGGCTGTGGCGAGCTTGGACCGGTTGGAGCAGGGCAGGACGGTGTCGTGATGAGCGAGTCGACAACTGGTAGGCATCTTGCGGGCCCCCCTGGGCACCGCCCGGCCGGTCGACGCTCGGCCGGCCACTCGATCTTCCTGGTCGCATTGATCATGGTGGTGGCGCTGGTCGGCGCATTCGGCGCCTACCTGTTCGTCAACCGTTCCTCGGACGCCTCGGCCTGCGGGTCGAAGACCGTCACCCTGCAGGTGGTCGCGGACCCTGACCAGGCCGGCCTGCTGCGCGACGCCGCCAGGGACTACGCGACCACCAAGCCCGTGGTCGGCGACCGCTGCGTGAACATCAACGTCCGCGCGCTCGACTCTCCGGAGGCGACCGCCGCGCTGGCGACTGGCTGGACCGATCAGGCCGCCGGCCCGCGCCCGGACGTCTGGGTTCCGGCCGCCTCGACCTGGGCGTCGGAGTTGGAGCTGCAGCTGCAACAGGGGCGCGACGCCGACATCGTCCCGGCGGAGCGCCCGAGCGTGGCCACCTCCCCGCTGGTGATCGCCATGCCGAAGCCGATGGCGCAGGCGCTCGGCTGGCCGAGGCGGCCGCTCGGCTGGAGCGACCTGAGCACCGCGCTGCACAACCCGGCCGGCTGGGCGGCCTTCGGCCATCCGGACTGGGGGCCGTTCAAGCTCGGCAAGACCGACCCGAAGCTCTCCGAGGCCGGGCTCGGCGCGCTGCTGAGCGCCGGGATGGTGGTGGCCGGCGGCGATCACCCGCCCACCCCGGCCGAGCTGCAGCAGAAGGCGCCCGAGCTGGGCTCCATGATCCTCGAGGTGTCGCGCTCGCCGGGTGACGAGACCGACACCACCAGCACGATGCTGGCCAACCTCCAGCGCGCCGACGAGTCCGGCAAGGCCCTGACCTACGTCTCCGCGGTCCCGCTCAGCGAGAAGTCGGTGTGGGACTACAACCAGGGCAATCCCATCGACAGCTCGTCGGCCGGCGACGAGCGGGCCAAGCCGAAGGTGCCGCTGGCGGCGATCTACCCCAAGGAGGGGACCCTCCAGGCGGACTACCCGTGGCTGGTCCTGCAGGCGCCCTGGGTCGACGACGCCAAGCGCGAGGCGGCCAGCGACTTCCTCCTCTATCTCAAGTCGCCGGCCATCCAGGGCCGCTTCCAGGCGGCCGGGTTCCGCAGCGCCCGCGGGCAGCCCGGCGCGGAGATCAGTCCCGACGCCGGCCTGATTCCCGACCAGCCCAAGCGGGTGCTGCCGGCGCCGCAGCCGCTGCTGGTGGCGGCCACGCTGAAGGGCTGGGACCAGACCAGGCGGATCGCCAACCTGCTGGCCGTCTACGACGTGTCCGGCTCGATGCGCGAGGTCGTGCCCGGCACCGGCGGCCTGCGCAAGATCGACCTGGCGAAGCAGGCTGCGGCCGCCTCGCTGCGGCTCTTCACCACGGAGAGCGATGTCGGCGTCTGGGAATTCTCGACCGGCCTCGACGGCACGCGCGACTACCGGCAGGCGGTCCCGATCGGTCCGGTCGGTGGCAAGGAACCGGGCGGCGGGACCCACCTCCAGCGGCTCCAGCAGCAGCTGGATCACATGGCTGCGACGAACGGGGACACCGGGCTGTACGACACGGCGCTGGCCGCCTACCAGTACGTCAAGCGGAACTACGCGCCCGACCGGCTGAACCTGGTGGTGCTGATGACCGACGGCCGCAACGACGACCCGGGCGGCGGCATCAGCCTGGAGCAGTTGCTGCAGCAGTTGCGCGCGGAGCAGAAGGACGATCAGAAGGTTCGCATCCTCAGCTTCGCCTACGGCAAGGACGCGGACGTCGCCGCGCTCGGGCAGATCAGCAAGGCGACCGGCGGGCAGGTCTTCACCGCGCCCAACCCTGCCGACATCGAGCGGGTCTTCGTCGCGGCGCTGGCCAACTTCTGAGCGACCGCGAAATCGTCCCTCAACTCGGCCGCAAATGGGCGGCCCACACCGGCTCGCGCGCCGGGCGACGTCGCCCGTCCGCAAATGCGACGGCCGCAGCCCGGCACCGACTGCGTCAATCCGCTCGGAGACGTCAGCTCCGGCAATAGACCATGTGTCGAGGGACCACCGCCACGGCGGCCTCACGCTGACGCCCTCGGTGACCGAGCGGACCCTGCACGGCACCGCCACGAAGACGCCCTGTCCGGTGCCGGCGCTGTTCGACTATCCCGAGCCCAACTCCGTCGACGCGCTGTGCGAGGGCACCCTGCCGCACAACGGCTTCTACAGCGACGGGATCGTCAACGCCCTGACCGCCAGTGCGCTGATCACCCGGCTTCTCAGCGGGGCGCCATCCATCGGACGGCGCCTCGCTGCTTCCGGCGCGAGGGCGGAGCGTGGCGGCCCAGCGACCCGGCGGGTAGTCTCCCTCGCGGAGGCGTCCGGGTCCTGGTGGGCTCCGCGGTCTTCAAAACCGTTGAGGCGGGCGTCCCCCGCCTGGCGGGTTCGATTCCCGTCCGCCTCCGCTACCTGCGGTTTCGCTCGTGGTATTTCAGGAGCCGTTCCAAGTACCTACCTTCTGGCACGGTTGCTGGCACGGTAACCGC